>JAFTWZ010000041.1 GCA_017465055.1 Alistipes sp.
GGTATCGAAAGCTCTTTATAGATGAGTATTTCAAGCTCAAATACAAGTAGAAAATGCGGGCAAATACCCGCATTTATCTACTAATTTTGACCAATAAACAAATATTGCCCCGATTTTATCTACTATTTTGACCAATAAGCCGGAAGATTTAGCTTGCGCAAGCCACACACAAACAGAGCCACCCCAAAATGAGGTGGCTCCGAAAGTTAGAGGTCAAGCCCGATTAGCGAACAACACGCTTAGGAAGCTCAATCTTGTAGCTCTTGCTCTTCTGCTCAGCGCCCTTGCTAAGTGCATAACCGCTTGAGAAAGGAGTAGCTGTTACCGAGCCAGTGATCTTATTGCCTATATCATCCTTGCAGTCGAATGTATATGTCTGAGTGCCATCACCATTAAGAGTTACAGTAATAGTACCCTCGGTCAATGGCGCCATTACTCCAGTTGCGACACCACCCTCAAGTTCTGCATACCAGCTACCAGCCAAGTAACCATCATCGAAGTAACCAGCCACAAAGGTGTTGATACCCATACTCTCCGCACCTGTGAACGTACCGCTATGGTCTACACAAGTAGCATAGTCAGCCAAGAGGTCGAGAACGAAATATTCACCATTGCCAGACTCTGCATCCTCGAAGAGCTGGACATAGTAGTTGTCAGTATCGTAATTGTAGTACTGTCCGTAGTACTCAACTATCGCATCCCAACCTGTTGCGTTGACCTCGATATCTCCTGAGGCGCCTGTTCCAGCAAGTGAGAGGCTACCCTCGTATGTAACGATATGCTTTGCACCATCGGTCAAGACAAGCTCTGCAACAATCTTGTTGTCCGATACTGTGAGCTTGCTACCCTCAGCATACAGATACCACGTTGGAACACCATCATTTGTTATGAAACCGAAGCCATACTCCGCGGTGAATGTGCCCGTAGCATAGCTATTTGCGGGGTCAAATGTGTAGGTGCCATTAGGTACTGACAAATCCTCAGTCTCCACGCCAGCGTAGATATCGAAGTAGTAGTAAGTAGCACCATCAACACCGTTGTTACCTGTTACCTCTGCATCTGAGATAACGATATAGTAGTTACCATCGCCATAGTATGTACCACCGAAGAACGTAGCTGTAAACTCTACAGTCTCACCTGGCTGTGGAGTGTCTCCACCTGTTGTGAAGTCGAAACCAGCGACTACACCTGTCCAGTCGATATTAAGGCGCTGGCCATACTCAGATTCGATATAACCCTTGATTGTAGATGTGCCATCCTCATTATGCGCAAGCTCAATCTCTGCAGCATCAAAGTATGCACCCTCGCCAGTCTCTACGTCAATCACGAAGTTAGACCAATCTGTGATGGTGTCAGGATATGAGTAATTGCCTGCTGAGAGGTACTTATCGTTAGGACTTACGTTATCCTGCATATCGAGAGAGTGGTACAACTCATCGTTGATATATAGGTCAAGTTCGAAGTTACCAAGATCCCAATGTGCCTCACGGTAAGCCTCAACCTTTACTGGTACAAATGCCTCGGGCTGTGGCTTCTCAGCTGGCTCCATAGCAAGAACAGGACCCTCATATGTGAAGTGGTAGAGATTGCCCTTATCGTCAGCAAACTCCATATCGAATGTATAGATATCACCCTCAACAGCTACCGCAACAACACCCTCAGCGAATGTATACTGCGCAGCAGGCTCCCATACAAACACCTCGCAAGCATCAACGAGGAGTGTCTCAGCCTCGCTTGTGTAGTCACCAGCCTTAAGAATAGTCTCGCCCTCAGCACCCTTAAGTACGATGCCAACCTCGATATTCTCTGCATCATCAGCGAATGCCAATGCGAAATAGTTGTCAGAAAGTTCAACCTCATCGCTTGGGATACGCGCAGCTCCTGCCAACTCAACATCCAATACATACTCTGGCTCTGGCTCCTCGTTCTGCTTAGCGGCCTGCTTTACTGCCACCTCGAAAGACTTATCGCTGTAGGTTACCACAACCTTAGTCTCGCGAGCATCTGCATCGTTAGCAGCAACGGTGAAAGTGATATTATCAGCAACAGTAAGGTCAGTTACCCAATCAGCCTCACAAGTAGCCTCAACCTTAGGCTCTGCGGCCTCACGAGTTACCTCCACCATCTTAGCGGTATAGGTGATTACACCCTCGCCACCTGCAGCATCGAAATTCATCTCAGCCTCAGAAGTAAGCGTAAGCTCCGCTGCATACTCCTTATCCACTGGCTTATCAACGCCCTGCTCAGGATCCTCGCACGCTACAAAAAACAACGGCATCGCCATTAGCAAACAAAGTAAACTTCTAATTCTCATAATCTTATAGGTTTTTGTTGTTAAATAATATTTATTTACGTGTTGGACACTCAATCTTTATTAATACAAAATTAAATAAATCTATTTGAATATGCAAATATTTTCGTCATTTTTATCAATATGGATAATCAGCCATTTACACCTCATCGGGGTATAACTACCGCCATCAAGTGCAATTTCTGGGACTCGCAGCCTGCGAATCGCGTAATGTCGTAGGGAACATATTACTCCTCTTCGGCAGCTTCGTAGATGGTCGCTGTGCCCTCAAACGTAATGGTATGCTTCACATCGTCAAACCACACCGCGGCGGTTATACCCTCTTCGGTCACCGTAAGTTCGCCACTTGTTGGATAGACACTCTCGGCATAACCAGTGGCGTCGTCGTTAATGACGTAGTATTTGGTATAGTAGGCGCTTATAGTACCTGCGGCGAGCGTGTTGTTATCGTCCCACTCATACGATCCGTAAGGTAGCACCATATCGCCAACTTGCTCGGTGTACAGGTCGAAGGCGTAGTACGATCCCCCTGCTTGCTCAAAGCCATACTCATCGAGGCCCTTATCACTTAAATATAGGTAGAAGTTATCGGCCTGGTCAGGCGTAAACCTATCGCCATAATATATGGCATAGGCGCTGGTGGCCTTTAAATCTCGGCTATCCATAGGTTTGGGAGCTACATTTGCTATGATATGGTCGCCCTTGAAGGTCACGATATGTGTTTTACCCTCGACCACAGCAGTAAGAGTAGTAAGCTCCTCGGTAACTACAAGAGTACCCGACTCAAAGAGTATCTTGGGATTTACCTCCGTATCGCTCGTTGTGACATACTCCGAGTAGTCGGCCGAAAAGGTCCACTCGGCATAGCTATTCTCGGCGTCGTAGTGGTACTCGCCCACAGGTAGCGGCATATACTCCTGCCACTGGCCCTCGTACTTCGGAGCGTAGAGGTCTAAGCGGTAGTATGTCGAGTTGGGCTTGACATACCCGTTGTCATCGAAGCCGTTATCCGACATCGAGATAAAATAGTTATCCACGCCTGGCGAATATTGGTCGCCATAGTATGCCCCACTCGAGTAGTTAGCCTCAAAACGTATTGCCTCTGGGTCGGGGTCGGGATCGGGGTCGGGGTTAGGGTCGGGGTTAGGGTTAGGCTCAGGAATTTGTGTGTTGTTGTCCTCAATTTGTTGTGGTTCGCACGATGCCACTGTTAGCGATAACGCCAACAACATAAGTAGCAAATGTTTAACATTCATAATTGTTTGTTTTATTGTTTATAATTCGCGGTGCGGGGGACAACCGAATACAAAGATAAATAAAATTGAGAAATAATATCACTTGATATGTCAAGATTTTATAATAGTATTCTGTAGTAAACGCGTCATTATGACGCCCCAAAGAGGAAAAAGCTAATGTAAAAGGGTAATTGAGCGACAACGCTTTAACCGCGCAGGCTCTCCCACTTCATTTGCGCCTCTTTAGTTCACGTTAGCCAACAAACAAAAGCGCCACCCCGAAGGATGGCGCCAGCAGCGTAAAACCGCTGTAAATATTAGCGAATAGAGAGGGTTGCGCTCTTAGCCGCAGCCTTACTCATAGGCTCAATCTTGGTCTTCTCAATCGATACACTCTTGTTAGAGCTCTTCTTAACAGACTTCTTGGTAGCCTTTGTTGCCGAGAGAGCCATTGCCGAGTAGTCGATAGGATTAGCTACAACAGTACCTGTAATCTTGTGGCCAGCATCGTCTACGCAGTCAAATGTGATGGTGTAGACGTCACCAGCACACTCAATCTTAATCTCGCCACCAGCGATAGGTGCCAAAGCGGTAATCTCTACGCCCTCAACCATCTCGGTGTACCAAACGCCATACATATCCTCGCCATCGACGTAGCCTGGGAAGTAGGTATTCTGCTCGTATGTCCAGTCGCCATTATCTGCAACGTATGTACCTGCGATATCGTCAGCATATGGGTCGCTGAGGAAGTCGAGCATAATGAATGCGCCATCCATAGTCTCAGTGTCCTCGTAGATGTAGAGCATCCAGTTGTCGGTATCGGCGCTGAAGTAGTCACCGTAGTACTCCAAAGCGTATGATGCATTGGTAATGTTAAGCTCCACGTCGCTGGTGAGTGTCGAATAGCTCTCACCTGGTGTTGGGTCTTCTGGATCCTCGGGGTCTACTGGCTGGTCGGGATCCTCCTCTGGTGTACGACCATCGTAGATGGTGATGTCGCCCTCGAACTCGATAGTGTGGGTAGCACCAGCGATAACCACCTCTGCAGTAATCTTGTTACCTGCCTTAACAAGCTTACCTGCTGAGTAGTATGAGGTTGCTGTGTAATCCTCGCCATACTCGTCAATAGCGAAGTACAGAGAGTACTCGTTGGTAAATGTACCCGCAGCGTAAGAGTCGGTCAAGTCGAACTCGTAAGTGCCATCGGGCAATTCGATGCCATTAGCTGTGTCAATAATTTCGCTATAGATATCGAAGCGGTAGTAGTGACCATTTGCCATAGGATAACCCTCTGAATCGAAACCGAGGTCTGATAGGAAGAAGAAGAAGTTATCAGCCGTGCCTGGAGTGTACTCATCGCCATAATAGGTGGCGTTTGCGTAGCTTGCAGTAAACTCAACAGGCTCAGCCTCTGCGGTGTAATCTACCCACTCGCCCTTACCCTCGTAGGTTACGGTGTGCTCCTTGCCGTCGATTGTTGCTGTAAGCGTTACGCCTGTCTCAGTGACAACCAATGTAGCTGCCGAAAATGGTGCGCCAGTCTCACCAGTAGTGCAGTAGCCATTCTCATCGAATACGATGTATGATGAGTAGTAGTTACCAATGGTCCACTCTGCCATAGTATCGTTGGCATCGAAGTTGTAAGTGCCCACTGGGAGCGACAACTCACCCTCGCCCTCGAACAATGGGCCATAGAGGTCTACGCGGTAGTATGTACCACCAGCATATGCGCTACCAGACTCATCGATACCAAGGTCTGAGAGATAGAAGAAGTAGTTGCCTACGCCTGGAGAGTACTCTTCACCGTAGTAGTCACCCTGGAGGTATGTTGCAGCGAACTTAACACCATCCTCTGGTTCTGGCTCTGGCTCCTCGCCCTGCTCCTTAGCAGCCTGCTTAACGACAACATCGAAACTCTTGTCAACATATGTTACGTTAATCTTGGTCTGGCGAGCCTCTGCCTCGTTAGCCGTAACGTTGAATGTGATATTCTCGGCTACGCCATTGATGGTTACCCAGTCAGCCTCGCAAGTAGCCTCTACCATTGGTATGTAGTCGCGAGTTACCTCAACTATCTCGGCGGTATAGGTAATTGTACCCTCGCCACCCTCAGCAGGGAACTCCATAGTAGCCTTGGATGTAAGGGTCAATTCAGCAGCATACTCCTTCTCAGGCTCTGGCTGAGGAGCTGGCTCTGGCTCACACGCTGCAAATACCATTGGCAGCGCAAGCAATAGATAGAATAGTTTTTTCATAAGCTTAAATATTTAGTTGTATTGTCAATTGTTTTCACAAATATACGAAATAAATCTTAATTTGCTAATTACTCATTACTAATTACTCATTACTAATTATTACTGCAGTGGCTGTGGCGCTCCCGTCCAGCTACCTGTTATGGTATTGCCCTTGTCGTCCGTAACCGTAAAATCGACCTTTATATTACCACCTCCAGCATTCGATATGCATAGGTCACCTCCAGCAAATGGTGCCATCGTCACGCCATCGTCGGTGTAGTACCACGAGCCACGCATATAGCCTGCCGAGCCTGAGCCATCATCCTCAATGTAACCCTTGAAGAAGCTCGAGGCTCTATTCTCGTCACCTACGGTGTAGTTGCCAAACATAGCCGATGAGCTCTGACTCATAATATCGAACTGGACGTGATCACCCTCGTAGTCGTTAGGCCAGATGGCAAAGGTCCAGTTATTAAGCCCCGTAGCGTAGTAGTCGCCATAGTTGGCATAGATAAGCATATGGTCATCCAAAACCACGGTGTAGTCCTCGGTAAGTGTCGAGAGCGCATCTTCGGGAATCAAGTCCTCGCCACCGCCTACATCCTCACCCGTAGCCGAGCGCTTGTCACGCACAAGCGTAGCGCCCTTGTATGTCACCACATGCTCCTTACCCTCGACAGTCACCTTAAGCACGGCTCCCAACTCGTCGACAACCAGCTCGCCAGCCTCAAACTGCTTCTCTACTACGAAGTTACCCTCGGCGTCCGAGCCAAGCATCTTAGAGTAGGCTACCGAGAAAGTGCCATGCGCAAATGTATTGTTAAGATCGAGCGTATATGTGCCATAGGGCAATTGTAGGTACTCGACCTCCGAGCCACTGTAGTAGTCCGAGTAGAGGTCCAAGCGGTAGTATGTCGAGTTGGGTAGCGCATAGCCACTCTCCTGGAAACCATTATCCGAGAGGTGGAGGTAGTAGTTACCTATGCCGGGGCTATAGTAGTCGCCGTAGTACTCGCCATCGAAGTAGTTGGCCGTAAACTGCACACCCTGCTCTGGCTCTTCGACAGGCTCCTTAGCTGCCTGCTTAACAGCAACCTCAAACGACTTATCCCACCAGGTTACAACTATCTTAGTCTCACGTGCCTCACCATCGTTAGCCGTAACGATGAATGTGATATCCTCGGCCACAGCAAGGTCGGTTACCCAGCCAGCCTCGCAAGTAGCCTTAACTACCGCAGGCTCACGAGTTACCTCGACCATCTCGGCGGTATAGGTAATTGTACCTTCGCCACCCTCGGACGTAAACTCCATAGTCTGCGCCGACGTAAGGGTCAGCACTGGCTCGGGCTGTGGCTGTGGCTCTTCGCCCTGCTCCTTAGCTGCCTGCTTAACTACTACCTCGAACGACTTATCGACATACTTAACGACAATCTTAGCCTCGCGCGCCTCGCCATCGTTGGCCGAAACCGCAAAACTACACCTCTCAAAATCTGCGCTCTGGAGCGTTATCCACTCGGCATTGCACTCAGCCTCGGGTGCTGGGGTATCCTCGGTGCGTGTCACCTCGACCATTGTGGCAGTATAGGTGATAGTACCCTCTCCACCATCGGCCGTAAACTCCATAGTAGCCTCCGACTGTAGCGTCAGCTGTGCCGCATACTCCCTCTTAGGCTCATCAACGCCCTGCTCGGGCTCCTCACACGCTGCAAGTGCCAATGACATTACAAGCAGCAGATAAAACATACTCTTAATTCTCATAATCACTATTTAGTTTATCTCTTAGACTTCGTCTACCTACCAAAAACGCCACGCGAGATACCCCGACGCATCTTTATGAGGTAGCGCGTCTGCTCGGGCCTATGCACCAGGCCTAAGAGCAACGTGGCCACCCACTTAGCCACCTCAAACATATAGAGCCTCAACACTCGCCCACTGACCTCAGCTCTGCGGCGCTGGCTGACACCCGTATTATAGCTCAGCCTATCGAAGTAGTCTTCCGTGAGCTTCGACTCGGGGATGATATGATACATCACCGCCCGTGGCTGGTAGTAGCAGGTCATACCACACCTCTCGGCCCTCTCAAAGAGGTCGCTCTCCTCGCCACCGATAAGTCTTTTTCCCGTGCGTCCCAATTCCGTGTTGAAGAGGCCTACGTGGTCGAAGACCTCGCGCCTAAAGGCCATATTGCCACCGCCAGGTATCCGCCCCTTAGGGAAGCGGCGCACGTTCGGGCCGAAGTCCATAGGGTTGGCTATGGGCTGCTCAACGTAGCGCGACATCCAGCTGGGCCTACCCGAGGGGTACTCGGCGATAATCTTTCCACCTGCCGACATTGCCTCGCTACAGCAATCAAACAGGTCGATATAAGCCTCAACAAACTCCTCGACAATGCGCTCGTCGTCGTCGATAAAGGCCAATATCTCGCCCTCGGCGGCTACGATGCCCGCATTGCGTGCGTGCGACAGTCCCTGCTTTGGCTCGAAGAGGTAGCGCACGCATAACTGCCTATGGGCCGAGGCAAACTCCTCGACACGTTGACGCGTATCATCTTGCGAGTTGTTATCTACGACGATACACTCCCACTGCAACGGCTCGGCGCTCTGCGTCGCTACGGAGCGTAGCGTAACCATCAGCTGCTCGGAGCGGTTATAGGTGGCAATTATCAGCGACAGACGTCTCATCTCTGCATCGTTAGTCCAAACGTCGGAATCTCATCCTCGGCCGAAAGAGCATATAACTCCCCGCCGATTTCTGTCATAAAGAACATCTGCACAAAGCGTGGATAATCGACCATATCGGCGCCATAGCTTACCAACTGGCGAGCACCATCCTCGTGCACCCTGCCCGAGGCTATATAGTAGTAACCCTCGGAGTTGTCGTAGTAATATCCCTCAGCGTCGCCAGCAAAGAGATAGATATCGGCTTTGCCATATTGCTCACCGAGGTAGAAATCCTCGGCTACAAGCTGCGAAAGTATAAGCACCGAATCATCCTCCGAGCTATACTCAAGTTCTATCCTAAGGTCGTCAAACCCCTCCCAGCCAGTCAAATATAAAGAGTGGTTGGCACTATGCTCCTCGATATTAATCGTATGCGCAACGCCATTTGCACCCTCTATGCTCCACTCTCCAAGCCAGGCCGTATACTCCTCCGATGGTGCCTGAGCCTTGACCTCAAATGGCGAGCTCACGGCATATAGACCACTTAGCTCACCCGAGGGGCGAAAACCTATAGCCAAAGCCCTATAACTGCCTGGCACAAGGTCGAAGTGCTCTACATTCGAGCCCAAATATAGCATATCGACAAACTTATGCGAGGTGCCATTTTCAACGTTGTACTCCTCAAGATATGCCTCCATCTGCTCGCGTAGCGCCTCGGCATAGTGAGCCAGCGTCGCTACGTCGTACTCCTCGGCCGATACTACCGCGAGGGCGTAGGGGTTATCATCCTTGCTCTCGACCTCTACTACGTGGTCGTAGCTTACGCCATCTACCCTACCAGCGCCCCTATATTTCACCACCCAATTCCTATTTTCAATTAAGGAGTCGAAGGTTGTAAATGCCACATCCTGCAGCGTACCGTATAGCTGACCCTTAGGCGTGAGACCTACAGCTATATAACGATACCCCTTATTAGGCGTCAGTCCATCGAATGTGGCGATATACTCCTGCTCGCGGTGTAGGTCATCTATATCTATGCCTTCGTTAAGTCGTTCGTTGACGAGCGTCATTGCTGGCGTCGTGGGATCATCGGTAAGCATCCCATACCAGGTATTATCGCTACTACAGGTGTGAGCTACCTTTATGCGCACAGATGTCGCCGTTACGGCGCTTATCTCAACCTTAAGGTCGAGCGCCCTATCTATATTGTTGTTTATGCGACTATCTTCGTTGCAGGCTGCAAATGTAGCTACCAGCAGTAGTAATAGAAATTTGAAAAGTCGTGTCATATCTACCTGATATTTACTCTCTGAAGTTGTTTGAATTTATTTGCAAAATTATTTTATAGCTGTTTTGTGGCTATACTTTCGACCGATTGGAGATGCATAGTGGCTCTTACGTAACGAGAATCAGACGAAAATAGAGTCGTAAACAACATAAAAGAACAAGATAAATAAATTTCAAATCACTTCTAACTATCGTCGGTCTACCGTACCGACCATATATAATACATAAACAAAGATATGGATAATTTTTTAATTCTACAAAAACTATCGCGAGAAAAGAGAAAAGAGAGATCTATCGGGAGCCCTGACAGTGAGAATATAAACTTACTACCCCTGATACTCTTCGCTAACGCTCGGGATGACAACATTGTGTTACGGTAAGTTTTGGATCAGGAGATAATTCTGGTGGAGTAATTAATAACATAGTACGTCATCGCGAAGAATTGCATCTAATTGCGGCTCAGTCTGAAATTCTGTTGGAGTAATAAATGATATCAATACGTCATCGCGAAGAATTGCATCAACGAGCAGTAGTGATACCCACTTGGGTCTATGCAATTCTGTGGCGATCTTCCTTTGTTTATACTTCTGTACTGATACGTAAGAGTTGCAATCACACTCCACACCGCACGTCACATAGGACTATCAATCACGCTCCGCACGGCACACACGACTATCAATCTCACTCCGCACGGCTATATAAACAGCGGAAGACCCCCACGTCGGAGCATAGTGGCGTTATCACACTCCGCACACTCATACTTGCTCCTCCTCGGGGTGACGATATTTATATCTCGTTTAGCTACTATTTTTCCCTGATTTTTTTCAATCCCCACTGGAATTTACGACTGAGCCCGGTGTTTGGCCTTATGGATACAGCTCCGCTGAAAGGGTAGTTGAAGGGTAGTTCGCAGGCAGAGCCTGCTAAAGGGTCATAGAGAGGGTCGTTCGCGCCTAAAGGCGCTAAAGGGAGTTTAGAGACAACAGAGACGAGAGGGACGAAAGAGACAACAACGAAGTCGGGTATCATCTTTCTCTGCGTCTCTGCTGTCTCTGTTGTCTCTGCTGTCTCTGTTGTCGGAACTCATCAGAACCCATCGTAACTCATTGTAACCTACTTACGCTCCAGCAACAACGCTCCGACCGCACTAACCTTACTACTCCCTTCGCTACTCTTTAGCTCGCATCAGCGAGCGAGCTACCCTTTAGCAGGCTCTGCCTGCGAGCTACCCTTTAGCGCCGCAGGCGCGAACTTTTTATTCAGCCTCGCTTACTCATAACATAATGCGCCCTTATCACACAAAACAAAAAAAACCACTCAATTACTTGAGTGGCTTATGGTAGTGGGAGCAAAGGGATTCGAACCCCTGACCCTCTGCTTGTAAGGCAGATGCTCTGAACCAGCTGAGCTATGCTCCCGTTTGTTAAGGCTTGGGACTGCAAAGGTAAGCATTATTTTTTAATCTGCAAATTTTTCGATAAGTTTTTTTAAGAGTCTTGACATCTTTTCAGAAGCTCGACCGCGAATTTCTGCTTATCGGCGGCGCGACATTTTCCTCCACCTCCTATGGCCTTAGCCACTGCAGCTTATCGTTTGCTACCTCTTTCTTTGTGCATTCCCAGCACTTGTGCGCCTGAACAAGGACTTGAACCTAGGACCCCATGATTAACAGTCATGTGCTCTAACCAACTGAGCTATTCAGGCATTGTAAAGAACCGTTATCTTTCGATTGCGGTGCAAAGGTACTACATTTTTTTTATTCTCCAAACTTTTTCGCAAAAAAATTCAAAAAAAATATCACTTTTTTTTCATTCCACCCAACACTCCTCTATTTCATCCACTGGGCTCTTAAGGCCTAACATCTTGTAAATCAGAAAACAATACAACATTGGCACTATGTAATATATTTTTTCGCTATCAGCGGCATTATATTAGATAAATTGCGTTAAATTTGTGCTATGAAACATCTATATATAAATATGTGCGCAACTATTATCGTGCTAATGTCGCTACTAAGCACCTCTAATATCGTCGCACAGGAGTTTAGCAAGGACTATACAGGAGCACTGCACTTCGAGTCGCTATCTATCGATTATGGCACTATACGCGAGGATGGGGGCAGCGTGATACGCACCGTAAAGGGTGAGAACCGAGGTAGTGAGGATATCCTCATCAGCGAGATAGTAGCAACGTGCGGATGCACTACCGTAGATTTTAAACCCTGCACGCTCTCGCCAGGCGAAAGTGCGAGTTTTGCCGTACGCTACGACCCTATGAATCGTCCCGGACGCATCGATAAATATATATATGTTCATCTATCAAGTCCTGAGGAGTGGATAGGGCTGCAAATGACGGGCTATGTAGTGGAGCGCGAGCGCAGCATCGAGGAGCTATACCCGTTCGATATGGGTTGCGGCCTGCGACTAAGGAGCAACTTCCACGCCTTTGGCTACCTAGAGGCGGGTGGCAAGATAAGCGAGAGCGTAGGCTATATAAATACATCGAGCAGGGATATCGACCTTACGATGGATAAGAGTGGTTTATCTCCCCATCTACAAATCACGCTACCGAAGAGTGTAGCAGCAGGCGAAAGAGGCGATATCATCATAGGTTATACGTCGACCGAGGAGGAGAATATCTACGGCACCATAGTCGACAACATCACTATATATATTAATGGCACGCCCGCGCGCTACAAGCTCACTACACAGGTCATTGCGGTAGATAATTTTGCTCTCACCGACGATATTTCCGCTCCAAAGGCGGCTATTTCAAAAAATATTATTAAATTTGGGGAGGTAAATTGTGCCAACGCTATCTGCGAAGCTGAGATTGCGGTGCAAAACGCTGGTCAGGCTCCACTCATCATACGCCGCATAGAGACTACGACTGAGGCTCTTAAGTGCAGCATCGAGGGTGCGACAAGTGGTGACGGTGTATCAATAGACGAAGCTGCAAGCGTAAAGCTAAAGATAAGGCTCGACACGAAGTACTACGCCGACAATGACGACATAATCACCGAGCGCGTGCGCATAATTACCAACGACCCTATGCGACCTATGCAGTCGATAAAGGTGACGGCGATTCCTATGTGGCAATAGGGATTAGCATTACAGCGAAGAGATACAACGATACAAACTAAGAGATTAACCTAATACTTACACGATGTTTAAGATTGTAGAAAAACGCAAGCTCACCGACAACATCTACGAGATGAAGATTGCCGCTGAGCGTGTTGCACGCGCTGCCCTACCAGGACAGTTCGTCATTGTACGTGCCGACGAGGGTAGCGAGCGCATACCCTTGACCATTGCCGACTACGACGTCGAGGCTGGCACGGTAACCATAGTGACACAGACCATTGGTCACTCAACAAAGAAGATATGCTCACTCGAGGAGGGCGAGTCGCTCGCTGACTTCGCAGGCCCTTTGGGTCGCCCATCAGAGTTTGTTCATATGCCCGTCGAGGAGCTTCGCAAGCGTAAGTACCTCTTCATCGCCGGAGGTGTAGGCACTGCACCAGTATACCCACAGGTTAAGTGGCTCAAGCAGCAGGGTGTAGAGTGCGACGTAATCATCGGCGCTAAGAGCTCGAATATGCTCATCTACATCGACAAGATGGAGAAGGTGGGCAACGTACACATCGCCACCGACGATGGCACGGCAGGGTATAAAGGTATGGTCACAGGACTGGCTGCTGAGCTTATCGAAAAGGAGCAGCGCACCTACGACGAGTGCATCAGTATAGGCCCTATGATTATGATGAAATTCGTATGCTTGGCAACGGCTAAGTGGAACCTCAAGACCACCGTATCGCTCAACGCCTTGATGGTCGACGGCACGGGTATGTGCGGAGCTTGCCGCGTGAGCGTAGGAGGCAAGACGCTCTTTACGTGTGTCGATGGTCCCGAGTTCGATGGCCATCAGGTCGACTTCGACGAGGCTATGCGCCGTCAGGCTATGTACAAGAACCAGGAGAGATTAGACAACGACAACCGCGAACATAAATGTAAATGCTATGGCGAATAAGATACCACGCGTCGCAGTGCGCGAACAAGACCCTAAGGTGCGTGCTACCAACTTCGAGGAGGTATGCTACGGCTATAACCAGGAGGAGGCACTCCTGGAGGCTACACGCTGTCTTAACTGCAAGAATCCTCGTTGCGTGGCTGCTTGCCCTGTAAACATCAATATTCCGACATTTATCCACCACCTCACCGAGGGTGATATACGTGCTGCGGCCGACACTATCCACGTCGACAGCTCGCTACCCTCGATTTGTGGCCGCGTATGCCCCCAGGAGTCGCAGTGCGAAGGCTCTTGCGTCTTGGGCATCAAGGGCGAGCCTGTGGCTATCGGCAAGCTCGAGCGCTTTGTGGGCGACTGGGCCTTAGAGCACGCCGACGAGGTAGAAGCTCCAGTTATCGAGCCTAATGGACACCGCGTAGCCATCGTAGGTAGCGGTCCTGCTGGCTTGGCCTGCGCTTCGGATCTTGCGAAGCTCGGATATAAGGTAGATGTCTTCGAGGCTCTTCACCGTCTCGGTGGCGTACTGTCGTACGGCATTCCAGAGTTCCGTCTTCCTAAGGAGAGAGTCGTAGCACGCGAGATTAACGAGGTTAAGAAGCTCGGCGTAAAGTTCGAGACCGATGTAATCATAGGTCGCACGATGACCATCGACTCACTCTTGGACAATGAGGGTTACGACGCGGTATTCGTAGGCTCGGGCGCAGGACTTCCACGCTTTATGGGCATCGAGGGTGAGAACCTCAACGGTGTGCTCTCGGCTAACGAGTTCCTTACACGCGTAAACCTTATGGGCGCTTGGGACCCTGCACACAACGACACCCCTGTATACGTAGGCCGCAAGGTCGTTGTCGTTGGTGGTGGTAACGTAGCGATGGATGCTGTGCGCACGGCCAAGCGTCTCGGTGCCGAGGCTGTCATCGTCTACCGCCGTGGCGAGGCCGAGCTTCCAGCACGTAAGGAGGAGGTTCACCACGCTAAGGAGGAGGGCATAGAGTTCCGTATGCTCACCAACCCAACACGTATCTTCGGCACGGAGGATGGCTGGGTCAAGGGTATCAACTGCGTAGAGATGGAGCTCGGCGAACCCGATGCCAGCGGTCGTCGCTCACCACAGGAGAAGGCTGGCTCGGACTTTACCATCGAGTGCGACGTAGTAATTATGGCGCTTGGCACCTCGCCTAACCCACTTATCGCCTCTACCACCTCGGGATTGAACATCAACCGTCGTGGCTGCATCGAGGCCAACGAGTTGGGATGCACCTCGCGCGAGGGTGTCTTTGCTGGCGGCGATGCCGTAACAGGCGCTGCTACCGTAATCCTCGCTATGGGCGCAGGACGTAAGGCAGCTAAGGCTATCGACGAGTACGTTAAGTCAAAGAGGTAGCGTACGTCATACCTATATATAATGTACAGGGGGATGACTAAAAAGTAAATTTGTCATCCCCTTTCTGCCAGGAGGCTAAATAAAAAGATGTAGTTTTAGGCCTGCGATGCCTGAAAAAGCGGAGTTTACTTTGCGTAAATGAGCATTTTGAAGGCGAGCATAACGACAAAATACACTTTTTATTCAGCCTCATTGTTATGCGACCTTTGCCCTTTCGACCCGAAGTTCCACTTCATCTCCTACTATCTCGGCCACAACTACATCACCTTGCTGCATAGCTCCGCTCACGATAAGCTCCGAGAGTGGCTGCTCAAGCATAGCGACTACACTGCGCCGTAGCTCGCGCGCGCCATAACGAGCATCTACACTATTAGCGGCTATATGCTTTGCCACCTCGTCTGCCACACGTAGCTCAACGTCGCGTCTTGCAGCACGCGACACCAACGACACCACCTCGCGGCGTGCGATGGTCAAGATATCGTCATAGGTAAGCCTATTGAAGACAACCACCTCATCAATACGGTTTACAAGCTCCTTCGAGAATATCGCCTCGGCACGACGTCTCTGACGCTCGCAGAACTCAACGCCGCCATCTACCCCACCGAGCGTATATCCGAGTTTAGCACCTCGCTCATCAGGCATATTGGCAGTCATAATAACCACAACGTTGCTGAAGTCTACCTCGCGCCCCATACTATCGCTCAGGCGACCCTCGTCGAAGAGTGGCAACATAATATTAAATACCTCGGCGTGAGCCTTGTCAACCTCATCCAGTAGCAGCACTGTATAAGGGTTACGCCTTACCGCGTCCGTAAGCTCGCCACCCTCGCCATAGCCTACATATCCTGGAGGCGAGCCAACAAGACGTGAGAGAGTGTGCCTCTCTTGATACTCCGACATATCGATACGCACCATATTACGCTCACTGCCCGTCATCCATCGTGCCAGTTCCTTAGCCATCAGCGTCTTACCCACGCCCGAAGCTCCAACAAAGAGAAAGACTCCTAAGGGGCGACGCTCCGACGCTAATCCCGCCTCGACGCGCAGCATCGCACGCGCTACACATTCGGCCGCTCGCCGCTGCCCTACTACAACCTCCGAGAGGTGATCGGCCAGCGTGAGCATCCTGCCTTGCCTACTCGGAGATAGCCTCTCGCGAGGTATGCCAGTTATTAGCGATGCCACGTGTAGTACGTGCTCTGGTGCTACCACAGGCTCAGTACCTCGCATCGCGGTATCTATACGTGCCCACACGCCAGCCTCGTCTAAGAGGTCAAGCGCCTTGTCGGGCAGATGGCGCTCGGTGATATAGCGCTCGGCAAGGTCGAGGCAGCAGCCTATCGCCTCGCGGCTATAACGCACCGAGTGATAATCGCCATAGTGCGGCGCGACACGACTAAGCACCTCACGTGTCGCCTCGCGCGACATAGGCTCGACCCTCACGGGCTGGAAGCGACGCTCTAAGGCGCTATCGCGCTCTATAGTCTGGCTATACTCCTCGATGGTCGTAGCACCTATGGTCTGCACCTTGCCGCGCGCCAACATAGGCTTGAGCATATTGGCGATATCCAACGCTCCCTGGCTCGCTCCAGCACCGACGATGGTGTGTATCTCGTCGATGAAGAGTATCACGCTACGCTCGCGCTCGACGATATCTAAAATCTCGCGCATACGCTGTTCAAACTCGCCACGGAACTTTGTCCCGGCGACAAGCATCGCCATATCGAGCGCGTAGAGCTCCTTACCTCTAAGCTGCTCGGGTACGCGCCCCTCGGCGATGCGTTGCGCCAGAGCCTCAACGATGGCACTCTTGCCAACGCCAGCCTCTCCAATAAGTATCGGGTTACACTTCTTTCGGCGCGCCAGAATCTGCACCACGCGCTCGATCTCCGCATCGCGACCAACTACAAGGTCAATCTCACCGCGCCGTGCTCGCTCCGTAAGATTCTCGCCATAGCTATCCAACGACACTTGTCGCGCTGTTTGGCCGCCAACAATCTCGATGCTCTGTTTAACGCTCTCCGACTGCATCGGAATTGTACCATTTATCAAGTTCGAGGCTGATGGTTGCTCCTTATCGTCAACAATCCTATCTATAGCCTCAAGGATATCCTCGGCGCGCAGGTCATAGCCACGTAGCTCGTAGCTTGTCGCCGTCGACGTATCCTGCGCGGCATAGTATAGTACGTGTGCCGTAGATATACGCTTTGACGTAACGGTATCACTAAGCCCCTGACACATCAGCGCATAGCACTCCTCGGGCGAAGCAACCTCCAGCTTGGGCGATGTTATTATGCCACGTAGCACGCGACGAAGAATCACGCTATGCCCCTTATCGCCTACCAACGAATGTAACAACTGCGAAGCAAACGTACCACTCTCGCCCAGTAACTCGACCACTAAGCGATCTATGTACGATGTTTTGATGTCATCGCGCCTAAGCACATTAGTTGTGCGCTCGATGATGGCCTCCAGGCTCTTAGAAATCTTACTCTGCATACTTTAATTTTAACTATTTTTCTCGGATAGTTAACGATAAAGATACAGCAGTATTGTATTGTAAGGTAAAAATATTGAATGGCGCGAGCTGAGAGGTAATAGCGTGTGGAAGGGATGCTCGCTTATAGTAAAAAGAAATCCCGAAGGTAGTACTTTGCAGTACAACCTACGGGATTTTGTTTAGGCCGGGCAAAAGATGCCCGATACAAATCGAAGATTAGTTGTTCTCCTCCAACTGAGCCTTAAGCTCTGCCAAACCAGCGATATCGCCAAGAGTAGTGCGCTCAACCTGAGCGTTGATCTTCTTAACGGTAGTCTTGGTTGCATCGGCAGCAGCACGACGCTCAGCCTTCTCAGCAGCATCAGCAGCACGCTTAGCCTCCTCGAAGATACGGCTGTGCGAAAGAGTGATGCGCTTAGTAGCCTTAGAGAACTCCAACACCTTGAACTCAGCAGTCTCGCCAACCTTCAAAGTAGTGCCATCCTCCTTAACGAGGTGACGTGCTGGGCAGAAGCCCTCGATGTTCTCGCCAAGAGATACGATAGCGCCCTTCTCTGTAAGCTCAGTTACAGTACCCTCGTGAACGCTGTCAACGCTAAACTGGCTCTCGAAGCCGTTCCAGGGGTTCTCCTCGAGCTGCTTGTGACCGAGTGAGAGACGACGGTTCTCCTTGTTGATCTCGAGAACTACAACCTCGAGCTCAGCACCTACCTGCGTAAACTCGCTTGGGTGCTTTACCTTCTTAGTCCAAGAGAGATCTGAGATGTGTACAAGACCCTCGATACCATCCTCGATCTCTACGAATACGCCGAAGTTAGAGAAGTTGCGAACACGAGCTGTGCAGCGTGTACCTGCAGGATACTTCTTCTCGATCTCGGCCCAAGGATCTGGAGTGAGCTGCTTGATACCGAGAGACATCTTACGCTCCTCGCGGTCCAAAGTAAGGAGTACTGCCTCGATCTCGTCGCCTACCTTCATAAACTCCTGAGCCGAACGCAATGGCTGGCTCCAAGACATCTCTGAAACGTGGATAAGACCCTCAACGCCAGGAGCTACCTCTACGAATGCGCCGTAGTCAGTAACAACAACTACGCGACCACGAATCTTGTCACCAACCTTGAGGTTAGCATCGATAGCCTCCCAAGGGTGAGCGGTGAGCTGCTTGAGACCCAAAGCGATACGCTTCTTAGCCTCATCGAAGTCGAGGATAACAACCTGAAGCTTCTGATCCAAAGCTACAACCTCCTCTGGGTGGTTTACGCGACCCCAAGAGAGGTCTGTGATGTGGATAAGACCATCAACGCCACCGAGGTCGATGAATACACCGTACGATGTGATGTTCTTAACTGTACCCTCAAGGATCTGACCCTTCTCGAGCTTCGACATAATAATCTGCTTCTGAGCCTCGAGCTCGGCCTCGATGAGAGCCTTGTGCGATACCACAACATTGCGGAACTCCTGGTTGATCTTAACAACCTTGAACTCCATAGTCTTGTCAACGTATACGTCGTAGTCGCGGATAGGCTTAACGTCGATCTGTGAACCAGGCAAGAATGCCTCGATGCCGAATACGTCGACGATCATACCACCCTTAGTGCGGCACTTAACGTAACCCTTGATAATCTCGTCGTTAGCCAGAGCCTCGTTAACGCGGTCCCAGCTCTTAAGCTGACGAGCCTTCTTGTGTGAGAGTGACAACTGGCCACCCTTATCCTCTACCGACTCAACGTAAACCTCAACAACATCGCCTACGGCCAAGTCGGGGTTGTAACGGAACTCAGTGGCTGGGATGATACCCTCAGACTTATAACCGATGTTAACGGTAACCTCGCGCTTGTTGATCTCGGTAACAGTACCCTCAACAACCTCGCCAACGGCTACGTTAGACATAGTTGCGCCATAAGCGGCCTCGATAGCCTCCTTCGACTGGTCGTAAACGCCGAGGTCCTCCTCAAATGCTGTCCAATCGAAATTGTCGTTCGCTACAATTCTGTTCTGCTCCATAATGGAAAATAGTTTTGCGATACAATCGCTCGTTAAATGGTTAATAAATTACTTTTGCCCTATACATCACACGCTCAGCGAGATAACCTCCCGCTTCGAAGGCGTGCACAAAAGGCCTGCAAAGGTACTCATTTTTTTAGAATATGCAACGCCCGCAGCATATTTTTCTCAAAAAATAGTCACGCGCAGGCTAATGCCCACGCGTGATTGCACATTTTGCTTAAGAATAAGACTCCGAGTCTTAGTCTTCGATTCGCTCTCTCTTCTTAGCCTTCTCTGCGCGCATAAACTTAGGACGGCCGAAATTGAAGCCGAGACCTACGTAAGCATTGAGCGACTTCTGGTAGCGTGGTAGCGGTGGCTGCACCCCTTTAATCGTCGGGCCCTTAACCCAGCTGGTGTCGATAAAGTCGAGGCCAGCGTATATGTTTAACGCTCGAGGATGGATGTTGAGCGCAAAACCGAGCACGCCTAATCGATTGTTATTGAGGAAGGTGTGGCTAAAGGTAGCCGTAATCCAGTTCAGCGGTCTAAAGTTTACCGATGCGGTAAGTTCCGAGTAGGTCATCGAGCCACAGAACTTGGTGTGCGACAACAGACCAAAGGCAATGCGGTTCTTAAGGATATTATACTCGGCACCTACGTTTAAAGCGAAGTTGAGCATCGTAGCATAACCCTTGCTCGTAGCCCCCTCATCAACCATAAGGTTAAAATCTCCCGATGTATTCATCTCCGAGGTCTCGAGGTTCATACCCGCAAAGTTAAACTCGCCATCGAGCTTGCCCGAGATCTGTGTCTTGCCGCCCCACTTGATAAAGCCTAAGTCGGTTACAGCAGCCGAAATCTTAAGGTGGTCACCAAGAAGACGTACCTCAGCGCCGAGGTCTACGGCAAAGCCGAAGTTATTGAGATTGTTGAGCATGTAGCTCAAATCGGTGCGCATTACCTCGTCGATAGGTAGCTCATTGCCAGCCTTAACCTGGCTATTGTCTATAAAGATACCATTTGCGCGCCACGTGCCCTGCATTGTAGCATCTACTGCGTCGGGGGTTACGTTTGCGTTGAGCTTGCTAAACTGACCATCGAGCGTAGCCACACCTACGAGGAACTTAGCCTTGATACCCACGTTTACGTTGCGGTGTACGCGAAACGATGTGCCGACAAAGGCATCCATATAGGCATTAGCCTCAATAGCCGTATTGCCGAGGTCGTAGACACCATTGCCGAGGGTCTTGAGCGCCTTGAACACATCCATCGACATAGCTGCATCGGCCGAGACATTAGCATTGATACCGAAGTTCCAGAACGACCTTTTAACATAGAAACCCACGCTAAAGAGGTTAGTCTTAAGGTCGGTCGTTAGCTTACCCTGCGCTGGGAGTTTCTTAAGGAACTCATCGGCCGTAACCGAACTATGGAGCGCCGTTACAAGTTCGCCATCGCGCTGGTAAACAAAGTTATCAACAGAGATAAAGTTATTAGTCGCATTAAGGCCAAAGCCACTCATCACTGGCAACGCTACGTAGCCACGAGTAGGCACAAGTGCAGGGTTGAGGTCGTTACGGAAGTACGAGCCCTCCATAAAGTACGAGGTACGCGACTGCGCCGAGGCGCTGTGTAGGCCTAAAAGCGTAAAAGCCGCAACTATTATTACTACTATCTTCTTCATAATTAAGTGTATTACAACGGGTTAAAACTACAATGGGAGCTTATCTAAGTCAACGGTAATACCACCCTTAAGCTCGAGCTGGAACTTAACGCCCACATACTGGTTGTTGTTCAGTGGCACTGTAGTTCCCTCCACCGCTGCGCTTGACGCGTTAAGCTTAACGTTGATGGCATCTACTAAACCAATATTCGACACGCGGCCATCCTTGCCCAAGTCGAGCTGCAGACGTATAGTGCTCTCCTTAGGAGTAACGCCATCAGACGAACCGAGGATTCTATCACCTTCGGGGATGGTCACCTGCACTTCAGTCTCCTGGCCCTCTGCATCAAGAAGTGCTACATCGGCACCAAACTCCAATGGAGTGGTATTTGTCACGATAGCGATAACTGTGACATCACCAACCTTAAAGTCGTAGTCGGCAATGGTCGAGAATGTTGAGTTAAGGCCCGTAATAGTATCTTCATAGTTAATTTCCAACGAATTGTCGATAGTAAACGGAATATCAACCTTATAGTCGTAGGCAATCGACATCTTCTCAGCCACGTAGATAGTCTGCGTCTGCTCTGGGTCGACACCTATTGCGAGCTTAATATCGAAGGTATCGGGTAGAGTGCCAAGCAGGAGTTTTGTAACGTCGCAAGAGACGAATGTATACTTAGCATCGTCGTACTTCTCTCTAAGGCTCTCATCGGCTATGATAATAGTCACCTCAGCTGGCTCAATAGCGCCATTGGTATATTTAGCCTGTGGCAACACCACATCGCTAAACTCTACGCGGTTATCCTCGATAGCTACACCTCCAGCACTTGGAGTTACCGAGCCAGAGAGCATTGCCGACATAGTAAGAGGATGGGTAATAGCGACCTCAATTACTGGCTTAAGACCAATGCCACCAATCTCCACACCGCCCAAGTCTATATCCTCGAGGCCCGTAAGTGCAAACTGCTCATCAACCTCGTAGGTATAGTCGACCTTACCACTTACCGACTCCATACTGAGGTGCGCAGGCTCGAGACCTATCTCTACATTGACCTCCTCGTTGTGCATAATCTGCGAAACAGAGATTGTAGCATCATTCTCGAAGTGTGCCACGATAGATGGGGTAAAGTATAGCGATAGGTTACCCTCGCCGTCAGGAGCAACGCCCTCGCCACCAAAGTCAAGAGCCTCGATAGCCAACTCAACACCATCCTCGAGCGCATCGACAGCCGCACGCAGCGTATTTCTCTCGGCATCGTAGCTATAGCCAGTATCGCCCGTAGAGCGAAGTTTAAGATAGTCAGGCAAGGTAACCTCAACTACAACATCCTCGGCATACTCGCCAAGCCACTCCAAACCCTTAGCATAGAAATTTAACAAAGAGCTATCGTTTTGCACCATCGATACTCGATTTACCGCCTTAATCTGCTCTGGCAGGCCCGTAATCTCTATAGGGTCACCATCCTCATTGGCACTATACTCCACGAGGTTCACACCTGCATCTACCTCAACCTCGGCATCGCCATACTCAAAGTCGGCATTAAGCTTGATATGAGGCTGATGCGCAAGCGAGAATTTGCCTGGCTTTGCATCAATCTCAAATCCGAGATCGAAGGTCAAAACCAGTGGAATATCGAGATGGTGATTCTCGTCCAATGGAGTCTCATTGGTCAAGCTCTCGACATAAATTGTAAAATCGAGAGTCTCTGCACCTGACTCAATCGCATATGTATCATTATACTCGTTGCCATTGCATATCTCATTGTTCTTTGCATCGAGAATACGGAACGTTCCGCCCTCGAGCTTAAGGTCGAATTGCAACTGACCGCCGCCATTCACACCTGCCAAGTCAGCAAAATCGACACTGAGGTGCATTGGAGCGCCGTGGTGATTATTATCTATATCACGAAAGATCACCTTTTTCACACTCTTAATCTGCTCAGGGATATCCATCTCGAGGTGGAGATCTTCTCCATCAAACTTCTTAAAGAACGATCCGCTAATTGTGGGCAGCTCTACACCCTCCGGAAGAGAGTAGGTGCCTTCATCGATATACTCCTCAAGACCTTTAAGATCAATTACTACATCACTCTCCTCGTTGATAACCACAGATGTCATCTCGAAGTTAAACTCCGGAAAATCGACATCAAACGACTTAGATATCTGGGGTACGTCGAACTCGGTGCTGATATCTTCGATATCGATAGTATCACCCTCGCCAGAGTAGTTAAATGAGAGGTTACCCTCCTCATCCTTCAGAAGACCCTCGATATCGCCACCAAGCAGATCCTCCAAAGTCTTATTCTCGAGATAGCCCAAAGGCAGTGTAGTAGTGCCACCACCGAGAGTCACCTCCGTAGATACGTCATCAAGGTTGAACGAGTCGTCAACACAAGCCACCAATGCAAAAGCAGATATCGCACCCGTAAGGCGATACAGATAATTTTTTAGTCTCATATATTACGATTGTTTTTGTTTCTTCGTCGTTGGGGCAAAGATTCTTTCGACAAATATACATTTTTTTCTTGATATATGCTAAAAAAAGCAAACTTTTTTTTAGCTAAGTTATTGCCACTGAGCGCGAATATTAATTTTATTTTTAAGGCATATAACTTTATAGCCTTTTTATCGTTTTATAGCTGCCAGGCAAGCTACAATCATAAAAAATTTGTACCTTTGTCGCGATAAACTCCACATAAACGTGAGGAGATAAATTGTAAGAAGATTAATTGTAATTTGAATAAAAGATTTAGAGATGAGAATTATCAACACTATCCTCGCGCTTTCGGCATTACTCGCCTTCACAGCGTGCGAGGTTCCCGAGGCCGATAAGAAGGTATACCCCGAGCTAACCAACATAGATAACACTATGTGGTACAGCTACGACCAGAAGAGTAATATCTTCTACGACATTTGGTACGATGGCCAGGGCCGCGGTCGTATGCTCGGCTACGACACCTCAGAGCGCGAAAACGAGATTGTAAACCGCCCTTTTAGCTACAAATTTACGCCCGCTACGGAGCAGTTCGATGCATTAGTATTTGTCGACTTCGACGATGGACTATACTATGGCGGCATACTCATCCCAAAAGGCAATTTCCAAATCAGCCAAAAGGATGTCTACATCATACAGCTATACCAGACCGATGATAAGTACGAGGTCGTCTACGACGAGAATGGCAAGATGAAGTCCACAATACAGATGTGGAAGGAGTAGAAAAACAGTGAATAGTGAGTAGTGAGTAATAATAGGAATGGAAATCCATAGGAACTCATAGAAACCCATAGAAACTCACAAACCCACGTACAAGCTCACCACCAAGCAAAAACACCGACATTATGAGAGCCGTAGAGATATTGATGATCGTCTCGATAGTACTGCAACTTCTGGCTATGGTCATAGCCCTACTCCTGGTCAACAAGACCAAGTTTAAGGCGCTGTGGGTATGCTGCATCATAGCCCTCGTGCTACTTAGCGTCGAGCGCTTTCTGCAGCTACGCATCTTCGCAGGCTTCGAGGTCTCAGACCTCGCCTTTGCGTGGGTAGGCATCGTCGTATCGCTTAGTTTCTCAATATGCGTCGTGTGTGCGCGCTTCTTAGTCAACCACGTCGACAATGTAAACCTCGAGCGACGCATTCTCGAGAATAGACTTATGACCGCCGTATTACGCACCGAGGAGCGCTCGCGAGCCTCGTTCTCACGCGAACTACACGACGGCCTCGGCCCACTGCTCAGCTCTGCTAAGATGTCGCTCTCGGCACTCCAGCGCGCTGAGCTTAGCGACAAGGATAGAGTTGTGTTGCAGAACAGCACCGCAGCGATAGACGAAGCGATACGCTCGCTACGCGAAATATCGAACAACCTATCGCCACACATACTCAACAACTTCGGTTTAGCTCGTGGCATAAAGAACTTTGTCGACAGGCTCGGCGCCGTGCGCGACACACATATAACTTTTCGCACCACGCTCGGCGAACAGCGCTTCGACTCCAACATCGAGGTTATCATCTACCGCGTGGTATGCGAGCTTATAAACAACTCACTCAAGCACGCCAGCTGCACAGAGATAGAGATCACGCTTCGACTCGGAGGCAAGCACCTCATAGTAGACTACCGCGACAACGGCTGCGGATTCTCGGTGCGCGACGTCGAGAATCGCGGTATGGGCTTGTCGAATATACGCTCGCGCGTGTCGTCATTAAATGGTAGGTTTACCATAACAAGTCGCCCCGGCGAGGGTATGCAAGCGAAGGTATCGGTAGCAATAGATGGCTCGGCAGCAATTAGTACCGATGGCGACAACGAAACACATAACGAAGCAAGAAGGAATGGAAAAAAGAGAGGTAAGAATAGCACTCGTTGATGACCACACGCTCTTCCGCACAGGCCTCAAAGGTCTCTTGGAGCAACGCGACGACTTTAAGGTAGTAGCCGACGTAGGTAGCGGCGAGGAGTTCCTCGCACAGCTTGCCGACCTCGACATTGATGTGGTATTTATGGATATCTCGATGCCCGGCATCGACGGATCGGAGACAACACGCCGAGCTCTGCAGCAGCGCCCCGACCTGCGCATTATAACCCTCTCGATGTATGGCGATGACCACTACTACAAGCTGATGGTCGAGTGTGGGGCATCTGGCTTCCTGCTCAAAGATTCGGATATCGAGGAGGTGTACGCCTCAGTGGAGGCAACAATAGCTGGCGACAGCTACTTCAGCACGGCACTACTTGGTATGCTCACGCGCAATATGAGTAGCCGCATTGCGGTAGATACGCCTGCCGACGAGGATGCCCTCTCGGAGCGCGAGATTGAGATTCTGGTGGAGGTATGTCGCGGACTATCCAACCAAGAGATTGCCGACAAGCTATTCATCTCGAAGCGCACGGTAGACAAGCACCGCGCCAATATCCTCGAGAAGACAGGGTGCAAGAATACCGCCAACTTGGTGGTCTACGCCATAAAGAATCGATTGGTGGAGATATAGGCTACAGCACGCCGTCGAGCGACTTAAGCACTCGATAATCGGTCATATCTGTCTGCACTGGCACTACCGCAACGTATCGGTGTGCCAAAGCCCACTCGTCGGTATCCTCCGAGTTAGGCTCTATATTCTGAAAGGCTCCTGTAAGCCAGAAGTACTTACGGCCGCTGGGGTCCTCACGCTCGAAGAAATCCTCGCGCCAAAAGCCGCGCGTCTGACGACATAGACGTATGCCCTGAATCTCACTTGCGGCACAGCGTGGCACATTGACATTGAGGCATAGCGGACGTGGCAGGCGATCGGCCGCCTCCAACACCGAGGCTATAACCTCGCGGCCATACTTCACAGCGCCCTCGAAGTCGGCATCGGCGCTATGGTCGTCGAGCGAGAGACCTATAGATGGCACATCGTAGAGGCTACCCTCGATAGCAGCGCCCATAGTTCCGGAATACATAACGTTAATAGCGGCATTCGAGCCGTGATTGATGCCCGAGAGTACGAGGTCTACCCTACGCTCCGAAAAGAGGTGGTCGAAGGCTATCTTCGAGCAGTCGACAGGCGTGCCCGAGAAGGCATATATCGTAACACCCTCACGCTGCTCAGCAAGTCGTAGGAACAGAGGCTGGTTAATGGTTATCGCCTGGCTCATACCACTCTGCACACGCTCGGGGGCTATGGCTATCACCTCGCCAAACTCGCTGGCAAGCTCCACCATCGCGCTAAAACCCTTAGACATATATCCATCGTCGTTGGTAACAAATATCAAACGGTCTCTACTCATATTGTAATATCTATTTTGGGTCAACTATTCACTATATACTCACTAAATATTGCTATATATATCCTTCTCCGAGGTCGAGGCATCGAGACGTATGGCTATCATTATCAGCAGTGTGAAGGCCAGCAGCGACGAACCTCCGTAGCTCATCAGCGGCAGCGGGATACCCATAACCGGCATCAGGCCTATGGTCATACCCATATTCACCAATACGTGCAGTAGCAGTATTGCCGCCACGGAGTAGCAGTAGACCCTACCGAAGGGCTCTTTGATACGCTCACCCATACGCATAAGCCTTAAAATAAGGGCCATATACAACGCTACCACCACGAAACAGCCTACAAACCCCCACTCCTCGCCTACGATACAGAAGATAAAGTCGGTATGCTTCTCGGGAACGTAGTCATACTTAATCTGTGTGCCCTCCATAAAGCCCTTACCCCACATACCTCCTGAGCCGATGGCTATCTTCGACTGGTTGACATTGTAACCCACGTTACGTGGGTCGTCTACAAGGCCTACGAAGGTCAGGATTCGGTTCTTCTGGTGTGGCTCGAGGTGCGAGAAGAGCATATCGGTAGTCGGCACAAAGAGCATAGCGTAGACAAACATCACGATGGGCCAGAGCAGCATCAGCGTGCGTGTCTTGAGTGCCAGCACTGCGAGAGCTACGGCAGCTATGCCGCAGACGATCATCAGCGCCGCATAGCCACTAAGTGGCGTGATGAGCGTGAGTAGTAGCGAGGCCAGCACGACGGCAAAGAAGAAGCGCACGTGGCCCTCAACCTCGCCCGTCTTGAACATATTATAGAGCGTAAACAGCACCAGAAGGGTGACAAATATCACTACCGGGTTGAAGATTAGTGCCGCGATAAAGAGCACCACCGTAAATATTATCGGGAAGTAGATATACTTCGACAGACCCTCGCGGTAGAGCACAAAGAGGAAGGCTCCGAGCACCAAGCCCGAGCCAGTATCGTTCTGCAGCACGATGATACCAAAGGGGATGATTATCACGAGGGCCACCTTTATCAAATCGGGCAGGCGTTTGATATTGAAGGCATAGTCACTCATTACGCGCGCCATCATTAGCGCCGTAGCTATCTTCACGAACTCTACGGGTTGGATACGTATGCTACCAAACTCGAACCAAGCCTTAGCGCCATTTACTTCGCGACCAAAAAACAAGCAGGCCAAGAGCATAAGAATGCCCAAGATATAGGCTGGGTAGGCAAACATATGGAACAAGCGCCTCTCGAGTAGCAGTACGACGGTAGCTGCCACCCACGAGATTCCCACCCACATAAGCTGCTTCATATAGTTATGGCTTAGCGAGAAGATATTCGCACTCTCGGGGTCGTACGACGCCGAGGTGATGCACAACACGCCGATAAGAACTATAGTAACGTAGAGTCCTAAGGCCAGCTTGTCGACCGACCCAAAGAGCGACTCCTGCCCACCCCTACGCGATATGTTATACTCCGAAATCATAATCTTTTACCACCAAAAGTTCTATCTCTTCTGCTTCTTGCGCTGCTCCTCCTCGCGCTTCTTATCGTATGCTCGCTGCTTAGCGTCGTAGTTACGGCTATAGTTAGGCGTAAAGTTTAGCACCTTCTCAACCATATCGGGGCGCGTAATCGTATCGGTAAGATAGAGCTCCTCTATAAGGCTGGCGATAGGTAGTGCTATCTCTGCACCGAAGCCACCGTGCTCGATATATACCGAGATGGCAATCTTAGGGTTATTCTTCGGTGCAAACGACAAGAAGGTCGAGTGGTCCGCACCGTTGGGATTCTGAGCCGTACCCGTCTTACCACACACGTCTAAGCCCGGCAGACGCGCCTTGCCCGATGTACCAGCGACATTGACACCGCGCCACATACCCTCGACTATAGGCACGAAGTTGATTGAGTCGACAAGCGTATAGTGTCGCTCATAGAAGCGCCTATCTATCGAGTCACGGCCCTCGATATCCTTTATAAGGTGAGGTATGTAGTAGTAACCACGGTTAGCGACTATCGCGGCAAGGTTGGCCATCTGCAGTGGTGTACATCCCATCTCGCCCTGGCCTATGGCACACGATATCACCGAGCCCCAATTCCACTTACCATTATAGCTCTTGTCGTAAAACTCTGGCGTAGGGACATAGCCTGGGCCCTCGCCATAGAGGTCCGTACCGAGGCGACGACCAAAGCCAAAGCTATAGACATATTCGTTCCATCGCTTGACACCCTCCTTTATCGAGCCATACTTTGCATTGGTAATCATATCGCGGAATACGTAGCAGAAGTAGGCGTTGCACGAGTGCGCCACGGCATCCTGAAGGTTTAGTGGCGAAGAGTGCGCGTGACAGGCCATCTTACGCGTGCCGTAGCTAAAGCCCATACTACAAGGGTAGCGATCTGAGGGGCGCAGGACACCCTCCTGCAGGCCTATAAGGCCCTGCACAAGCTTAAATGTTGAGCCAGGAGGATACTTCGCCTTAACGGCACGATTAAACTGTGGCTGTCGCTGGTTGTGGAGCATCGCAGCATAGTTATTGTTACGCTGGCGGCCCACCATAAGGTCGGGATTATAGGTTGGCGACGACACCATTACGAGCACCTCGCCTGTCGAAGGTTCAATGGCTACAACAGCACCAATCTTTCCCACCATAAGCTCCTCGGTAAACTCCTGAAGGCGGGCGTCGATGGTCGATGTTAGCTGCGCACCCTTAACCGGCAGGATATCGTCAGCACCATCGTTATACTCCCCCTTGAGCGCACCGTGAGAGTCATATATACGGTAGCGGATACCCTTCTCGCCACGCAAATCAGTCTCGTAGGCCGACTCCACACCTCCGACGCCTATATAGTCACCTACGTCGTAGTACTCCCACATACGCACCTGACGGTCGTTAACCTCGCTGACATAGCCGAGCAGGTTACCTCCAATCTTACGCGGATACTCGCGAGCCGTACGGAAGCGCGTGTGAAAACCCGTAAAGCCACCCTCGTCCAACAGCAGCTTGTTCTCTTGCGATAGGTAGTTAGTCACCATTATCGGAGCGCGAGGACTCTTCTTAGCCTGCGATAGCTTCTTGGCCAGCGCCTCGGGCGTAATCTCAAGGATAGTCGCCAGGCGCAACGTATCGAAGCCCTGCTTTGGCAGCTCCTTGTGTATCACCATCACGTCGTAGCATACGCGGCTCTTAACGAGGTATTCACCCCTGCGGTCGAGCACCTCGCCACGCATAGGATACTCCACCTCGGTGCGCACGATGTTCTTCAGAGCCTTTGCATCATACTCCTCCGAGAGTATCTGCATAGAGAACAGACGCAGGAGCATAACAACACCTACGGCCAAGACCACAATCCTAAGGATTCGATATCGCGTATATCCCTGCTCGTACATCGTTATGCGATTTTAGAACTATAGAGACGTACTATGGGCCAAGCGATAATGAGCGAGAGAGCAGAGCTACACACTATCGTGAGCACAAGCTGCAGAGGCATAGCAAACGACAGACGCTCCAGAACGAAGAACATAGCGTGGTGTAGCACAAGCATAGCTCCTACATAAGTCATAATGTTTCGCATCGACATACGCGAGAAGAGCGATGTCTGGTCGCCGTGCTCGACACCGCGACGCGTAGTGATATATAGCACCCAGCTACGAAGCACCGAGAGCGGCAGCAACGTCGCGGTATACAACCCTGCGCCACCCTGAGCAAGGTCCATAACCAGGCCTACGGCCAACGTAGCCAGCATAACCCAGATTGTACGCCACTCCATAGGTAGTAGCATAACCACAATGGGGAAGATCATAGGCCTAAGCCACAAGGCTATCGACAGCTCGTCGAGGATGAATATCTGGAGAAACAACACCATAAGTGTCATTCCTATATATGGTACGCTTCTAAACATCTGTTTTTCTGTTTTTCACCTTCAAAGTTATAGGTTTAGCTCCTGCTTAAGCTCCTCAAGCTCGCCGTAGTGAGTATTCTCGACGATGAGCACGTTGTCAAGGCGCGACATATCTGCCGCAATGGCTATCACGGCGCTATATGCCGACTTTGTAGAGTTCAGCTCGCACTCCTCGATAGTGCCAATCGTCACACCATCGGGCAGACGCTCCGAGCGCACCTCTACGACCATACCTTCGCGTGGCTCGGCATAGACCGAGATATCCTGCGCCTCGACCCTATACTTCGAGTCGCCAGACCATATTATCATACAGACGTGATCGTTGTCAACAAGGCGACCACCAGTGCTAAACTCTACGTTGAGCATAGGTTGCACGACGCAGTAGTGCGAGCTACACGACACCACGTAGCCAACAAGCTCGTTGTTAGGCGTCACCACGCCCATATTAGGCGCTATACCCTCCTCCGCGCCTCGATCGAGGATTATGAAGTTACGCATACGGTTTGTCGTCATCGACACAACACGAGCCTCGCGGTAGCGGAAGTGACCTTCGTGCCGCGTGGCAAGGCTATCGACTACCGCATCGCTAACCTCCTCGCCACCGAGTGTTACGTCGAGATCGTCATACTGCGCAACACGCTCACTAAGCTCGGCCACACGCGCTGCAAGCTGGCGATTGTTCTCCGCGAGCGAGAAGAAGTGCTCGACATCGGTAATAGTACCACTGATAGCGCCTCCTACGGCCGTCGTGCGCGACAGTATCTTAGCCTCGGTATATGGCGACGACGAGGCATAACTCCAGAGTGCTACCCCCTCAATAATGAGGAAGAGCACCAAGACGTATATACGTTTTATAAACTCTATGAGTCTGTGCATAACTAAGTTGCGAGCCTTAAAAATCCTTAGCGAGGCTGCCGCACTTATGCCGACAGCCCCTCTAATTTACGATACCCGATTAGGTCGTTACGAACGACTATTTTAACCTATGCGACTACTTCTCGCCACCCATAAGGAATGAGAAGTTGCCGACGTTGTTGAGTGCGATGCACGTACCGCGCGCGATGGCACGCAGCGGATCGTCGGCGATGTGTACGGGCAATCCTGACTTCTTAGACAGACGCTCATCAAGGCCCTTGATAAGCGCACCACCACCAGCCAGATAGATACCATTCTTGACCACATCGGAGTAGAGCTCTGGCGGCATCTCCTCGAGCACCTCCATAAGAGCGTTGTCGAGCTTGACGAGCGACTTATCGAGCGCGTAGGCTATCTCGCTATAGTTGAGCGTTACGGTCTGTGGCAGGTTGGTGAGCATATTCGAGCCTGTGAAGATGTAGTCCTCGGGCTCGTTCTCAAGTTCTGGCACTGCAGCACCGATAGCACACTTGATATCCTCTGCCGTACGCTCACCGATACGTATACCGTGCTGCTGGCGGATATAGTTCTGGATGTCGTAGGTAAAGACGTCGCCAGCGACGTTGATAGACTTCGAGCATACGATACCTCCGAGCGAGATACAAGCAATCTCCGAAGTACCGCCACCGATATCGATGATAAGGTTACCCTCTGGAGCCTCGACGTCGAGACCAGCACCGAGCGCTGCGGCCATAGGCTCGAAGATAAGGTATATCTCGCGGCCACCGGCGTGCTGTGCTGAGTCACGCACTGCACGAATCTCTACGTTGGTCGAGCCAGAAGGGATACATATCATCATACGCAACGATGGCGCGAACATACCACGCGTAGCACCCACCTTCTTGATAAGACCACGAAGCATAAGCTCGGTAGCCTCGAAGTCGGCGATAACGCCATCCTTGAGAGGGCGAATAGTGCGGATGTTCGAGTGCGTCTTACCATCCATAAGACGAGCCTTGTGACCTATAGCCATAAGGTCACCAGTCTTGATGCTTAGAGCCACAATCGAGGGCTCGTCGACAACGACCTTACCGTTGTACATAATGAGCGTATTGGCCGTACCGAGGTCAATAGCTAACTCTTGTGTCAATGAAAATATTCCCATATCTATTACTATTTATTTGCTTACTGGTTGCTCGGCCGAAAGATGCGTTAAGCTTAGATTAGACCATCTAACCGCTCTACCCACCTACGCACAAAGCATAAAATTAGCCGTTCGACCCACACTTTTTACCAACACCTACTCTCGAGTAGACAAAAAAAGCGACTCGTGACGCAACCTCGCATCAGGGTCGAAACCTTCACGCAATCAACACATTAGACCCTTTTCGAGCCAAACCGTGCGATACTCCTTTGCAAAGATAGGAAAAAGATATGGACATTTTGCAAGAGTTTTCACATTTTTTTTGTTAATTTTGTCAATAATTTTTTGCCTATGAATCAAGCGAGCAATCCCAAGTGTGCCGTAGTAGGCTATGGCAGTTGGGCAACAGCCATTGTCAAGACACTTACCGTAAACCACCACCACGTAGATTGGCTGGTGCTTAACGACGATATACGCGAGTCGCTCGAGACACGCAGCCTCAACTCTAAGTACCTCCCCTGGTGCTACATCGACCGCGAGTTTTTCACCGCCTCGGCCGATATCAACGAGGTGGTGCGCGATGCCGACATAGTAATCCTCGCGATGCCCTCGGCATTTCTCAAGAAGTTCCTCGAACCGCTGACCGTAAGCCTTGCCGATAAGATCGTGGTCTCGGCCGTCAAGGGCATCATCCCTGGCGACTACCTGACCATCGTCGAACATATGAACCGCTATTACGACGTGCCTATGTCGAACCTTGCCGTGGTGACTGGGCCATCACACGCCGAGGAGGTTGGCCAGTGTCAGCTTTCGTACCTCACCGTTGCTGCCGATAATATGGAGACGGCCGAGCGTGTACGCGACGTACTCAACAACGACTTCTTCCGCTGTAGCCTCTCCGACGATGTCCTCGGTGTCGAGGCTGCTGCCATAATGAAGAATGTCTACGCCTTAGCTGTCGGTATGGCCGTAGGCCTACGCTATGGCGACAACTTCCTCGCAGTGCTCATATCGTGCTGTGCCGCCGAGATGAAGCACTTCATTGACGAGGCAGTGCCTAAGGAGGGGCGCAACGTCAACACTGCAGCATATATGGGCGACCTGCTTGTCACCTGCTACTCGCCACTGAGCCGCAACCGCCGCCTCGGCACGCTTCTTGGCAAGGGTTGCTCGGTCAAGAGTGCTCTGAACGAGATGACGATGGTCGCCGAAGGATACTACGCTGCGGAGTGCATACGCCGTAGCTCTATGCGCCGCAACATCGAGATGCCTATAGCCGATATGGTATGGGAGGTGCTCTACAACAAAGCATCGGCACGTAAGGCTATGCAGGCCCTGACGCTCACACTACACTAAGAGACAACCAACAAACGGAAACAATTATAAACAATTATAGCTATGAAACTTATCAATTTCGATGCCCGTCACAGTGGCGTCACCATCAATGCCGATATGCAGGCTGAGGCTCAGCGTGCCAATCATCTTCTCCACTCGGGCGAGGGCGCCGGTAACGACTTCCTCGGCTGGGTAAACCTTCCAAGCTCTATCACAGACGAGCATATGGCTGACATCAAGCGCGTAGCAGAGCGTCTACGCTCTAAGGCCGAGGTGGTTGTCTGCATCGGTATCGGCGGCTCTTACCTCGGCGCTAAGGCCGTACTTGAGGCTATGACCAACTCGTTCGAGTCGCTTAAGAAGCGCCACGACAACCCCACTGTAGTATTCGCCGGCGAGAACATCTCGGAGGATTACACCTACGAGCTTATGGAGGCTCTCAAGGAGTACTCTATTGCCGCTATCGTAATCTCTAAGTCGGGCACTACCACCGAGCCAGCTATCGCCTTCCGCCTTCTCAAGGCCGAGATCGAGCGCCGCTACGGCAAGGCCGAGGCTGCAGAGCGCATCGTAGCCATCACCGACAAGGCTCGTGGTGCACTCAAGACCCTCGCAACACAGGAGGGCTACGACACCTTCATCATCGAGGATAACGTGGGTGGCCGCTACTCGGTACTCTCGCCCGTAGGCCTGCTTCCATTGGCCGTTGCAGGTGTCGACGTCGAGGCCTTCGTTGAGGGTGCGCGCGATATGGAGCGCCTCACCAGCGAGGCTACGCCTATTGAGGAGAACCCAGCAGCACAGTATGCTATCGTGCGCAACGAGCTCTATAAGGCTGGCAAGAAGATCGAGATTCTCGGTTCGTATGAGCCTAAGTTGCAGTATATTGCCGAGTGGTGGAAGCAGCTCTATGGCGAGTCAGAGGGTAAGGAGCTTAAGGGTATCTTCCCAGCAAGCGTGACACTCACTGCCGACCTTCACTCTATGGGTCAGTATATCCAGGAGGGTGAGCGCACGCTCTTCGAGACCATTATCTCGGTTAAGAACTCGAAGTACGAGGTTAAGGTGGAGTCTGACGATGCAAACCTCGACGGTCTAAACTTCCTCACTGGTAAGCGCCTCTCGGAGATCAACAAGATGGCTGAGCTCGGCGTACGTCTGGCACACATCGACGGTGGTGTCCCCAACCTCGTTATCGAGATTGAGCGCATCGACGAGCGCACCATAGGTCAGCTGCTATACTTCTTCGAGAAGGGTTGCGGCATCAGCGGCTATATGCTTGGTGTTAACCCATTTAACCAGCCAGGTGTCGAAGCATATAAGAAGAATATGTTTGCGCTTCTGGACAAGCCTGGCTACGAGGAGGAGTCTAAGGCTATCAAGGCACGACTATAGAGAATTTGACGCGATAATTTTATATTTTCTGGTGCTATGCACCACCTTATGATTAAGAGGACTTGTTGAAGTAAATTTCACAAGTCCTCATAATCATAATGCCTGCTAAAAGGTGGTTAAGGGAGTAGGCTGGTCGGTGCGGCTTGCGCGTGAAAGGGGTATAGGGTTAGGGAGGTTGTGGCGTTAGCGAAAGCGCGGTTAAAGCGTTGTCGCTAAACGTATGGTTGCATTCTAATCGTCACCCCGAGGAGGAGCAGGTATAAGTTTGCGGAGTGTGATAACGCCACTATGCTCCGACGTGGGGGTCTTCCGCTGTTTATAGGGCTGTGCGGAGTGAGATTGATAGTCGTGCGGAGCACTAATGCAATTCTTACGCATCAGTGCGGAGGTATAAAAAAAGGAAGATCGCCACAGAATTGCATATACCCAAGTAGGTATCACTACCGCTATTAGATGCAATTCTTCGCGATGACGTATTAATATTATTAATTACTCCACAAGGATTACAGATTGATCCCTATTTTCGCCCGATTTTTTTATGCCCCGCCAGAATTTTACAGTGAGCCGTAATTAGTAGCGAAGAAATTAGTAATAAAGTGGCTGAATAAAAAGTGTATTTTGTCGTTATGCTCGCCCTCAAAATGCTCATTTACGCTCAGTAAACTCCGCTTTTTCGGGCATCGCAGGCCTAAAACTACATCTTTTTATTCAACCTCATAACA
>JAFTWZ010000044.1 GCA_017465055.1 Alistipes sp.
TGTTTGAATTTTATTTCGAGATTATTTGAGAGCTAATTTCGTGAAAATTTTCATTTGGGGTATGCAGGTAATAGTGGACTATTTCCAATTATCACAAATGAAAAGTTGCCGAAAAGAGCCTCAAAGAAGCCGAAACTATCTTTTGCTGCAACGAACATACTCTTTCAATAAAATTCAAAACAGATTCTAACAGTGCGAAATTAATATTTTTTTACGACATAAAGCACTACCTCGCACAATAATGATATACCACACGTAGCATATAATTACAAAAAATTACGCACTTCGTGGTACGAGATTAATAGTTTTGTTATATATTTGCAGTGTCAAACCGAGCGTTTGACCATTAGGATGCCTTAATAGCTCAGTTGGTAGAGCACTTCATTCGTAATGAAGGGGTCGCGGGTTCGAGTCCCGCTCAAGGCTCTGGATGCTGTTCACTGTGGTGAGCAGCATTTTTTTGTGGAGGTAGGTGAATAAAGAATTTAGGGAATTTAGGGAATTTAAGGAGCTTAAAGAGCTTAAGGAACCGAGTGGCAACACCACAACCGCACACACCTTGCTGTCTCCCTGTGGTCTCTGCGTCTCTTCGTCCCTCTCGTCTCTAAAAGATTTCACGCGCAAGCAATCTCCTAATGGGTTACGATGGGTTAAAATGAGTTGCTATGTTAGCGACAACGCCTTAGCCGCACACGCCATCCTGTCTCCCGAAACTACCCTTTAGCTCGCCCCGGCGAGCGAGCTACTCTTTAGTGGGCATAGCCCACGAACTACTCTTTAGCGCCATAGGCGCGCTCTACCCTTAATCTTACGCGTTACGCGCGTAAACAGTTACCACAAGACCAACTCTCCACCGTCCCTACTCGTGGTGGTAAGGCTCATTACGAAGTATGGTGAAGGCTCGGTATAGCTGCTCGGTAAAGATAGCCCTGACCAGCTGGTGCGAGAATGTCATACGCGACAGCGACAGCTTACCATTGGCCCTGGCATAGACCGCCTCGGAGAAACCATACGGGCCACCGATGACAAATACCAGACGCTTGATGCCCGACGACATACGGCGCTGTAGCACCTCGGCAAACTCCACAGAACGAAGCTCCGAGCCACGCTCGTCGAGGAGCATAACATAGTCCGACTCGTTGACAAGCCTCAGTATAGACTCGCCCTCGAGCCTACGCTGCTCGCCCTCGGACATACTGCGCGTATTGCGCACATCGGCGATAGTAGTGATGGCAAAGCGCACATAGTGATTCAGGCGCTTAGAGTACATAGCAACCAGCGCCTCAACCTCCTTCATATCGGTCTTACCAACAACAACGAGCTCTACGTTCATAGCAATATACTAATTATGCGTTATATGCTACGGGGAGAACTAACCGCCAGCCCTCTTACATCTATATCCAGCCTTTGTGAGTAGTTCTACGACCCTGTCGCGGTGGTCGCCCTGGATGATTATCTCGCCATCCTTAGCCGTACCACCCACGCCACAACTCTTCTTAAGCTCCTTAGCCAGCGTTGCGAGGTCGTCGCTACTGCCAACAAATCCACGCACTACGGTGGCCACACGCCCGCCCTTGAGTCTATCGAGCCATATCTTCAGATTCTGCTTCGCAGGGGCTAAGGTCTCAGCCTCGGCCTCCGTGCTTGTCTCATATTTAAAGTCGGGGTTTGTCGAGAAGACAACACCCAGACGCTCCTTCCAATCAGACATAACCGTAATCGCTAAATTTCACACGTTAATAGCCTAAATATCCTCTGCACGTCACTTTTTCGGTGCCGTGCGCTACAAATATACGAAAAATTTCAGTAACTTTACGATATGAAACCAAAGAAACGCTTTAGCCGCCGCCGCGACCTTGCGGCATACAACCCTGTACAGCTTCCCGACATCCTGCCTCCCGAGGATGATCGCCACCTCGTGCACGTATTCGTCGAGGGGTACGAGGATGTTGCCTTCTGGCGAGGCATATTCGACCACTTCCAAAATCCATATCTGCGCTTCGAGATATCTGTGCCCAACCGCGACGACCTGCCCAAAGGTAAGAAGGTGCTGATGTCGATGATAGGGCGCACATCGAAGGAGAGTGTGCTGCTATGTGTCGACTCCGACTTCGACTACCTCTTCGATGGCGCTACGGAGCAATCGCGCGAGATTCTCGAGGCCGAGAATATGTTCCACACATATACCTACGCTACCGAGAACTACCTATGTTATGCCCCGTCGCTGCGCAACGTATGCGTCAAGGCCACCAAGAACGACACGCGCATCTTCGACTTCGTGCGATTTATGGCTGGCTACTCAAAGATTATATACCCACTATTTTTGTGGTACGTCTACTCGGCACAGCTTGCCCACGAGAGCATCTTCACCCTTGCCGAGTTCCGCGCCTCGGTGCGCCTCAACTATGTTGACATACGCCGCAATGGTGAGCACACGTTGGCCTGGCTCGAGCGCAACGTAGCACGCAGACAGCAGGCCCTCGAGCGCGATAATCCCTCTATGATCGAGGAGGTTAATGCTTTGGGCGATAGTCTCGCAAAGCGAGGTGTCGAGCGCGACAACTGCTACCTCTTTATGCACGGCCATACACTTATGGACAACGTCACTATGCCGCTACTCACGGCCGTGTGTGACAAGCTACGCCAACTGTCGGTGGCCAAGATACACAACTCTAAGGTCGAGGGCGTGGCGCTCAAAAACGAACTTCAGAACTATACCAACACCCTACGCTCGATACGCGACGTGCTGCTCGACAACGAGAACTACACCTCGTGTCCACTATACAAACGCCTGCGCGACGACATACAGACATATCTCGACATAATGATTGGACGCATCAAGGCCGAGAAGCCTGTACCCGTACGTCTTAGATGTAACTTCGAGCCGTAAAAGTCGCACTAAATATCTCGAAATAAATAGCTTTTAATTTTGTTTTTGAGGCCTTTTATATTTGAAAAAAGGCCTCAAAACAATAATATTTGCATATTTTACTAATATTTTTGTTGAAAAAACTTGAACATTCAATAATTATATGTATATTTGTCTGACGAAATAATTGCATAAAAGAGATATATTAACCTAAAACTATAATAGTATGTCAAATCATTGCCCGGCTACTTGTCACTCATATATCTTAGAACCCGAGGCAGGGTTCTCCTTGATTACCCTCAAGGAGGGCGAGAAGATGGTTATCGAGCGTGGAGATTCCAACTGCCTACTCTTCCTTACCTCAGGTAATTTCGATATCACCTCGGAGGAGCGTCGCGACTATACAGTTCGTGAGGGACACTTCGTCTTCTGCTTCCGTGCCTACCACTACGAGCTCACAGCCCTTAGCGACGTGGAGATAGTCCGCGCACACTTTATTGCAGCTGGTGCGGCGTGCGATATGATTCCGTTCAACAGCATAGCTGGTAAGATTAAGAAGATAAACTACAAGTTTACTCAGGTGGCTATGAACGAGCCTATGAATCTATTGCTCGAATCGATGAAGATGTATCTCGGAAACTCTATGCACTGCAACCACCTGCACCGTGCTAAGATTCAGGAGATGTTCGTAATCTTCAAGTTCTTCTACTCGCCACAGATTCAGCTACGCACGTTCTACAACCTCTTCGACCGCAACCAGTCGTTCGTGTCGCTGGTGCGCAACAATGCCCCACGTGTTAAGACCGTCGAGGAGCTTGCCGATATCTGTGGTTTCAGCATTCAGCACTTCAACAATATGTTCAAGCAGGAGTTCCACGATACGCCCTATAGCTGGATGCAGAAGCAGCGTATCATCGAGATTGAGCGCTTGCTCACCGAGACCAATGTTCCGCTGAAGAGCATCATCAAGATGTATAGCTTCACCAACCACGGTCACTTTGCGCTCTTCTGCCGTAAGTACCTGAAGAAGACCCCACTTAAGATTCGCAAGGAGGCACGTGCCAAGCGCGAGGCACAGCAGGAGCAGCCTGGCAGCGACGAGCAGTAGTACAACACTCAGAACATATGATACCATAAAGACACCCTTATGCGGGGTGTCTTTTTTTGGCTTTCGCTGGCGCGTGAAATCTTTTAGAGACGAGAGGGACGAAGAGACGCAGAGACCACAGGGAGACAGCAAGGTATGTGCGGCTAAGGCGTTGTCGCTAACATAGTAACTCATAGTAACTCATTGTAACCCATTTTAACCCATCGTAACCCATTATGAGATTGCTTGCGCGTGAAATCTTTTAGAGACGAGAGGGACGCAGAGACCACAGGGAGACAGCAAGGTTTGTGCGGCTAAGGCGTTGTCGCTAAATTCCTTGTTATAATGGAGGGTGCGCGCACCTGCATACAGTGAAATGAGCGATCAGCAGGTTGTAATCCTTGTTATAATGGAGGGTGCGCGCACCGTATAGAGGGCAAATTGCTACGAATCAGCGCATTACAGCGATATTATGAAGCAATAATAGTCTATCATATGGGTTATAGGGTATTCAAAGAGCCATTTTTTTCAATCGTAATGCTAACCTTAGCACCCATATACTATACGCAAAATCGCGCTACAATGTTTCACACAAGTAGCAAAAAGTGTTAAAAAATATACATTATGCCACAAAAAAGGGGATGACTAAAAAGTAAATTTGTCATCCCCGTTTTGCCAAGAGGTTGAATAAAAAGATGTAGTTTTAGGCCTGCGATGCCCGAAAAAGCGGAGTTTACTGAGCGTAAATGAGCATTTTGAGGGCGAGCATAACGACAAAA
>JAFTWZ010000042.1 GCA_017465055.1 Alistipes sp.
AAAGAGGGTAAGCTACTTATATCGCACCGCTACAACCGCATACCCTTGCTCGATTCCTCGCCTGGGGGGTTCTGCAGGAGCTGGTCGTATAAGACTTACCCGGGTGCAAAAGTACAAAAAAAATGTATCTTTGCAAAAAAAAATGGAAAAATGAAGAATAAATTTATTGTTGTATTACTTGTTGTTGCTGTAATAGTGTCAGTTACGGGTATTTGGGCCTATAATATGTTTTGTGGCCCGGCCGTCGAGGAGCGCTTCACCGTGGTCCTGCGCGTAGATGAGAGCTACGAAGAGATGACGGCAAAGGTTAAATCGTCTATAGCCTATCCCGTAGCCTTCGATTTGTATGCCAAGCGCATAAACCTCGACCGAGGCATTGAGCCGGGTAAGTATACCTTTACCGAGGGTATGACCGTCGTCGATGTCGCTCGCACGCTTAAGTTCGGTGTAGACAATGCTGTGCGCCTCACGATAAACAATGCTCGCACGCCTGAGATATTGGCAGGTAAGATATCTCGCCAGATAGAGGCCGACTCTACGGCACTCATTGGAGCATTGCGTAGCGAGGAGCTTATCAACGAACTGGGCTTTGACTCGGCAGAGGCTATGTTCTCAATATTTATACCCAATACCTACGAGGTATACTCCGATATAGCGCCCGAGGCACTTATCCGCCGTCTTAAGCGCGAGTCGGACAACTATTGGGCGCAGAGTGCGCGTCAGGCGCAGCTCGAGAGATTGGGCCTTACTCCCTACGAGGTTATGACCCTTGCCTCTATTGTCCACGAGGAGACCAACGCCGCAGACGAGATGGCGCGAGTTGCGGGTGTCTATGTCAATCGTTTGAGGATGGGTATGCCGCTACAGGCCGACCCAACGTTGAAGTATGCCGCTGGCGACTTTTCGATTAAGCGTGTGCTCGATAAGCATAAGACCATCGATTCTCCATATAATACATATATGTACGCAGGTCTTCCGCCTACGCCTATCGCTATGCCCGATATGACGGCTATCGAGGGAGTGCTCGGCTACGAGGAGCACGACTACCTCTACTTCTGTGCTCGCCCCGAGATGGATGGCCGACACAACTTTGCTCGCACGCTTCGAGAGCATAACAATAACGCTGCGGCATATCATCGTGCGCTCGATAGACTTAACGTGAGATAACTAAACATAAACGTTTGATTAATAGTAAAAAGTAGATTTATGAATAGTAGAGATTTTTGGTACGATATGCTCCGCTCGGGAGCTATCTTGGGTATTGTTATGGCGTTGTCGTCTATCTACGAGCGCTATGTTCTGGTCTTTAGTGATTTATCGCTCGGCGCTGCGGCCCTTGCCTATTTTGGCGAGTGGCTGGTGACCTACATCCTCTTTGTGTGGCTACTTGTGCGCTTCACGCGTCGCCGTCGCGAGGCTACCGATCCTCAGTTTGGCTTTAGCTACTCGTCGGCATTGTCATACATACTCCTTATCTCGATGCTGGCAGGCGTTATCGTAGGTGTTGCCGACACGCTCTTTATCTCGGCTATGGGCTTTGATAGCTACGTTGCGGGCAATGTCGAGCGCCTTACGGAGCTAAAGACTATGTATCATACTATGGGTATTGGGGGTAGTGATTTAAAGATATTTGATGATATGATTCACGCTATTCGCACGTCGGTGCAGCCATCGATGTTGCGAAGCGTCTTCTCGTCGTTTAGCCACTACATAATGGTTGGTGGTATACCAGGTCTTATCATCGCAGGCTTTATGCGTCGCGATCCACAGATACCTGCATCGGAGAACTAATAGATTGGGTGTTACATAGCTACTATGGATAATAAACTTGATATATCGATTGTCGTGCCTCTCTATAACGAGGCTGAGTCGCTTCCGGAACTCGTGGAGTGGATTGGTCGCGTGGCAACCGCCAACAGGTTGTCGTACGAGATTATCTTTGTCGACGACGGCTCTACGGATGAGTCGTGGAGCGTTATAGAGAGACTCCAGAAGTCAAATCCCGAGATTCGTGCCATCAGCTTTATGCGCAACTATGGTAAGTCGGCAGCCCTATATTGTGGCTTCGATATGGCCGAGGGAGAGGTGGTCTTTACTATGGATGCCGATCTTCAGGACTCGCCCGATGAGATTCCCCAGATGCGTCGTATGATTCTGGAGGAGGGCTACGACTTAGTGTCGGGCTGGAAGAAGAAACGCTACGACCCTATAGGTAAGCGGTGGCCAAGCAAGTTCTTCAACTTTACGGCCCGCCTAATGTCGGGCATCAAACTCCACGACTTCAACTGTGGCCTTAAGGCCTATCGTCGCAAGGTGGTTAAGAGCATTGAGGTGTATGGCGAGATGCACCGTTATATCCCCATCCTCGCCAAGCACGCTGGCTTCAGACGTATCGGCGAGAAGGTCGTTGAGCACCACGAGCGTAAATATGGCAAGTCGAAGTTCGGACTGGAGCGTATGATAAAGGGCTACTTAGACCTTATCTCCGTGTCGTTTATGTCGCGCTTTGGTCGCTCGCCTATGTACCTCTTCGGTAGTCTCGGCACGCTGATGTTCCTCTTCGGAGGCATCACGGCAGTGTGGATTATTGTCGATAAGCTCTACTCGCAGTTCAATGGCCTTATGTGGCGTGGCGTGGCCGATCAGCCTATGTTCTACCTCGCGCTGCTGGCTATAATTCTCGGCGTGCAACTCTTCTTGGCAGGCTTCCTCGGCGAGATGATTAACCGCCGATCGACCGAGCGTAACCACTACCTTATCGATCGAACTATCGACGCAAAACACGAGGATGAATAATCGGTAATCGAAAAATAAAAGAAAATATAAATAACTATGATTCAGCGTATTCAAACCCTTTATTTGCTTGTCGCTGCAGCGCTTATGACCGTAGCGCTCTTTGTGCCTATTGCAACCTTTACTACCGCGAGCGGCGAGATTTTTACGCTCGAGGCCTATGCCCTCTCCTCGGCCAATGCCTCGCAATCAACGTTGTGGATGGGCATCCTTATGACTCTGTCCGTAGCGTTGCCACTTGTCACCATCTTCCTATTTAAGAACCGTATGTTGCAGGTTAGGCTCTGTGCCGTAGAGTTTGTGCTGCTGCTTGGCTCTATCGCCTTTATGGCTATCTATTTCTGGCTATCGGGAGCAAATGCTTTGGCCGATGCCGAGGTTTTGCATCGCCACATAGGCTGGGCAGCTATTATGCCTATTGTCGCTATTGTCTTCACGCTTATGGCTGCCAGGGCTACTTTCAAGGATGAGATGCTTGTGCGCTCATTAGATCGTATACGTTAATAAAATAAGTATAGCATATGAATAGTTTCGATGCAAAGATACGTGTTGAGTATCATCATACTGACCAGATGGGCATAGTTCACCACTCGAATTATATTAAATTCTTCGAGGTGGCGCGCACCGAGTGGCTTCGTGCCGTGGGCCTTACATATGCCGAGATGGAGCGCCGAGGTGTTATGATGCCTATTGTCGATGTGCAGGTAAAGTATCGTATGCCTGCCTACTACGACGAGCTTATCACCGTACGAGCTATCGTCGATGAGCTGCCTAAGGCGCGTATGACCTTCCGCTACGAAATCTATGGCGAGGATGGTCGCGATATAGCCTCGGGTGCAACGACTCTGGGCTTCATTGATAAGGTCACTCGTCGCCCCCAGCGCGCACCTCAGTGGCTTATGGAGGTGCTCGAGAGAGAGTCTATTGGAATGGATAAGTAGATGCGATTATGAGTAGTGTTGTTGACTACCTGCGACTGGTTAAGTTCTCGCACACGATCTTCGCTATGCCCTTTGCGCTGTTGGCCTTTACCTATGCGTGGATGTATAGCGATACCGATGGTATTAGTCTGTGGCTCTTGTTGCTGCAGGTCGTAGGCTGTATGGTCTTTGCGCGCAATGTAGCTATGGGCTTTAACCGCTGGGCCGATAGGTTTATCGATGCGGAGAATCCTCGTACCCGAGATCGTGAGATTCCTGCTGGCCGCGTCTCGCCTCAGAGTGCTGTGGCCTTTATTGTGGTTAATGCCCTATGCTTTGTCGTCGTGGCATCTACCATCAACTCGCTCTGTGGTTGGCTCTCGCCCGTAGCTCTTGCCGTGGTTATGTTTTATAGCTACTGCAAACGCTTTACGGCTCTTGCCCACCTCGTCCTCGGAATATCTCTCGGCATCGCCCCCGTGGGTGCTACTATTGCTGTTACGGGAGCTATATCCTTAGAGTCTATCATCCTCGCGCTTGTGGTTATGACGTGGTGTGCAGGCTTCGATATCATCTACGCACTGCAGGATGCCGACTACGACCGTCAGCGTGGTCTTCACTCCATCCCTTCACGCTTCTCGGCCACGACGTCGCTTGCGATCAGTGCTCTGCTTCACGCCGCAAGCATCGCATTGCTACTCTGGTATGCTTCGTATCAGCCACAGTCGTGGTTGCTCTATGTCGGCTGTGCGCTGTTTATCGCCATAGTCTCGTCGGAGCACTATATCGTCACGCCTAAGCGCCAGCGCAATATAGGCATCGCCTTCGGTACGTTCAACGCTCTGGCAAGTATGTCGCTTGCTTTGTTCCTTATAGCTAACCTCCTAATCTTCGGTTAGTATGTGGGTTGTAGCAGCCTTCGTCTCGGCCTTTTTGCTGGGCCTCTACGATGTCGCAAAGAAGCGTTCGTTGTCGAGCAACGCCGTAGTTCCGGTATTGCTCTTAAACACGCTCTTTGCTTCGCTGCTCTTTCTCCCCGTTATTCTCGATGCCGAGCTGTCGCTGGGACTCTTTGCTGGGACTCCTTTAGAGTCGGCGCGTGGCGATATTGGTGACCATCTGCTCGTTATACTGAAGGCCTTTATAACGCTGTCGTCGTGGCTCTTCGGCTACTACGCCATTAAGCACCTTCCCCTGACTATCGTCGGCCCGGTAAATGCCACACGCCCTGTTGTTGTGTTGTTGGGCGCTACACTGCTCTTTGGCGAACGACTCAACTTGTGGCAGTGGGGTGGCGTGGTGCTCACCGTGGTGTCGCTCTATCTGCTCAGCCGCTCGAGCCGCCGCGAGAGTATCGACTTTGTGCGTAGCCGCTACGTGTGGGCGCTCTTTGCCGCTATGCTCTTAGGTGCTGTCAGTGGCCTCTACGATAAGTATATCATCGCCGTGCACTCGCTTTCGCCCCTATTTGTGCAGAGTTGGTTTGGCGTCTACCAGCTGGCTATGATGAGCGTCGTTATGCTTGTCGTGTGGTATCCGCGCCGCGCTGTCGAGCGCTTCAGTTGGCGATGGAGCATACCACTTATCACGCTCTTTGTCTCCGCGGCCGACTACTTCTACTACCACGCCCTCGATATGGAGGGCTCTATGATTGCCGTTGTCTCTATGATTCGCCGTAGCTCGGTTATTGTCACCTTTGTCTGCGGTGTATTGCTCTTTGGCGAGCGTAATATCGGCTCTAAGGTCGTCGACCTTGTACTTATACTTATAGGTATGGCATTGCTTGCCATCGGAAGCTTGTAGAGGACTCCGTAGAGGCGTGCTCGTACGCCAATCTTAATACCCAAACTTCTCTTATTACACCACCTGGTAAGTCACTCTTGGTTGGACTCTTTAGCTTGTTTATTTGAACTTTTATTCCTATATTTGCATAGAGTATAGCCTTGCGTGGTGCTTCTTGAATATACTTACGACTACCGAACAAATTAAATAAGATAAGCAAATATGGAGTTGTTAAAACCATACCACAAAATGACCGATAGGGAACTTGTGGACCTGGTGATAGCCGATAACGGAGAGGCTCTCGACTACCTTATCTACCAGCGATACGAGAACGACTTAAGGTTTTACGTGTGGAAGATATATGGCTCGTTCGATTATTACGATGATTTATGTAGCGAGCTTTGTGGGCATCTTAAGGGCAAAAATGGAGATTGGAGTGTGCTACGAACATTTCAGTGGCGAAGCTCTTTTAGAACTTGGTTTTGTAAGGTATCAAAGAGTCTTTTTTTAGATAAAAGAAATAAATTGATAGGTTTGCCACCCAACGATGCATCTATTAGGGTAGTGAGTTACGGAGATCGTCCACTGCCTGAGCCGGAATGCGACTCGGAGAATCAGCAGATGGTAATGTTTCTTGAGGCCCTCACAAGACTCGATAATGAGGAGTATCGCTTGATACTGCAAAAGGAACTTGAGGGTTATAACCACGCGGAGATTGCCGAGATGATTGCAGCCAAGCGTAAAAAGGAGGGTAGAGAGTCCTACTACAATGGACACTTGGTTGTTCCCGATGCCCGGTCGGTGGATAGAGATAAACATAGAGCATTAAAGAGGGTAAAAGAGATTATTGAACAGATAAAAAAAGAGTGGTATGAATGTTAATGACGAGATGATTGCCTGTTATATCGACGGCACAGCAACTGCCGAGGAGTGTAACCTTGTCAGACGATATTTATGTGAGCACCCCGAGGAGTACGAGCACTTGCTACACTTAATGGATCACGATACCAACGACTATCTCAACGAGTGGAACGAGAATGTAGACGAGGAGGAGAGCCTCGAGGAGCATAGCGCGATGTTTGAGCAGCCGAAACCTACGTTTTCGTTTTTATCGTACTCGGCAGCAGCATTTGCTCCTACGCCAACAAGGTCGGCAAAACCACGTAAATCACCCAAAGCTAAGCGAGTATCGAGATCGCGCACGGCAAACTCCGAGGAGTTCTTAAGCCGCCTCAGCACTATGTGTGCCGAACTCGAATCGTTGGATTGAGTTTTATTTAGTGTTATTCTCTATTTTTGATTAGAGCACTGGTTTTTTTGTTGTAGCGTGGAACTTTAGACTCGTGGCAATCTACACGAGCAGTAGGAGTGAAGATGATTATTGTAGATTATAGTATAACAAACGAGTAATTAAACGTATTGCATTATATGAGAAAATCGAGTTTTGTATTGATGGCAGTGGCTATGTTTTTGAGCTCATTGTCTTGCAGTGGCCAGCAGAAAAATGACAATGATCGTGGCGTTGACAGCGATGTTGTTGTAGAGTCTTACGACAGTGACTATACGTACTATGATATGGTCGGCCACCCCGAATCCGAGTTTAATTATTATAACGAATTTACCTTCTCTATAGATGATGTTCTATCGGCGATGGGGACTGTCGAGCCCAATAATATTAAGGCGTATATCGACGATGTTATTGCCGACGGCAAGTTTATTATGGAGCGATACGATGTGGAGGGTGAGGTAAGTGAAATTCGTGACGTGGCCGATAAACTGCAAGCCTATAAAGATGGTAAGCGCGGCTATTTCCCAAACAAGGAACTAAAACAGCTTCTCGTTGGTATGATGCACGAAATCGCCTATGTTGACAATCATAGGCCAGGTGTTTGCCCACGTGATTTTATTATATTCCCACGTCTATTGGAGATAGGGGCGAGTCTATGTCCAGATATCACTATGTTAGCGGCTCACACGTCGAATGATAAGCGCGTCGGTGTTGTTGAGATTCCTTCGAATTACAATAGCCTATACACTTTTACGGCTTTGATTACTAAAGCTGGTAAGGGATGCAAAATTAGTTATCTTCCCGAGAGCCTTTGCCGGATAAATAAGGTTCGTTATGTCGGTAGTAATGAGGACGACAATTTTTACGTATTAACGTACGAAGATGGGAATCTATATCCCACGCATTGCCCAAATATATATTTGGTAGCGTTGTCGAAAAATGATAATCTGAGTTTATGGGATTCATCGCCATATATATACAATCTGTCCGAGCACTTCAATTTTAGGGAGTGGCGTGATTTTATAGATAACGACAGAGATGCTGATAATCATTGTATCTACTTTAATCCTAAGGAGATAAGCTGGTCGTGGTGTAAAATGAACCAGTATGGTAATCTCGAGAAGATGGAGGGTAGCAAGTCGCTGTACGTCGACTTAGAGTCGCGAGAACTTAGACTTGAGTAGATAGGCCTGGATGGTTAGTGTTTTTAACTTGCCAGAGTGTGGATAAAAACCATTTTCGTTAGCGCCTATATGGGTGCATAACTCAGTATCTTGTAGAGTTGGGGTAGTCACTTTCGGGAAGCTACCCTCTTTTTTTGATGGCAAATGATAGATTTCGCGGCTATATAAACTCTTATATTTTATCAAACGATCATAACGCTTACGAGCCGAAGACAATATTACAAACGCAAGTAACATTAACAGAGTCATATGAAAGTAAATGAGTATTTTGCACCCGATATCGAGGTGTTGTATCTAAGTGTTGAGCAGGGTTTTTTGATTTCGAACCTTGAGGATATAGATGATGAAAATCCAGATCAGGAGTGGTAATTAAAATGGATGAGGATATGAAGAGAATTTATGCTATTACGCTAATCGTGTTGATTGCTCTTGCAGCGTGTACGACCACTGACGACAGCCTCGAGGCAATCGCCGTGTCGCGACCTTCGAAGTATAAGGAGCTTACTGCCTTGTTTGGCGAGCAGACGCGAACCTATGTCGAGGAGAGTAAGTATCTCTACTGGCACGAGGATGATCGTCTTTCGGTCTTCTATGGCGACGATGTCAACAATGAGTACAAGTTCGAGGGCATTACGGGCGACAAGGGTGGCACCTTCGCTGTAGTTACCGAGGGGACTGCTGATGCGACTATGTCGCTCGATAGAATCTATGCCCTATATCCCTACGACTCTACGGCTACTATCTCGGAGCAGGGCGATATATGCTATTCCCTGCCAGCTACGCAGCACTACGCGTCGGATAGTTTCGGTAAGGGGGCTAATGCTATGGTGGCCGTCACCGAGAGCACCGAAGATAGGGAGCTATATTTCAGCAACCTATGTGGCTACCTCAAGGTAAAGCTCTACGGTAATATCCTTGTTAAGAGCATCGAGCTGAAGGGCAATGGTGGCGAGAAGATTGTGGGCGCGGCTACTATTAGTACCTCGACAGACCAGGCGCCTGCCATTGTTATGTTCGAGGATGAGGACACAGATGAGAGCAGTGGCGAGGGTAAGAGTATCACGCTCGACTGTGGTGAAGGCGTGGCCATAGGTGCTACGGCCGACGAGGCCACAACCTTCTGGTTTACGCTTCCTCCTACGACCTTCAGCGAGGGTATCACCATCACGGTGACAAGTAGCCGTGACGAGACCTTCGTGAAGTCTACGCAGAAGAGCGTCACCATAGGTCGTAACACTATCCAGCCTATGGCGGCGTTGGAGATGACCGGCAGAGGTAGTATTATCGCTACACTCCACGCTACTTTCGACCCTATATTTAAGTCGTGCTCGTCTATCAAGGAGTTTGCGCAGTATGTCGACCAGATGCTTGAGGTCAAGGGTGTTGTCAACGCCGGTGTCAGCGGTAATACGGCCTATGCGTGCCTCGATGGTGGTTTTGTTGTTGCCTGGACCTACGACGAGTGGCCCGCCTCTTCGGTCGACCATTCCACACTTTCGGCCCAGTCGTTGGTCGAGGCTGCCACTGCGCGTATCTCGGCGGAGCACAACTTTATAGGCCAGGGCTTGAGTAGAAATCTCAAGGTGGGCATCCTGAACCAGACGTCGGAGGATAACAACGATCAGTTCCCTGCGTGGAAGAACCTCTTTAATGAGCTACAGAGTAGCTTTACGCAGGCTGGCTTCGATGTCACTATTGTCGAGCGCGATAGTCTCACCTATGACTTCTATCAGAATGAGTTCTTCGACTACGACGTCATCTTGTGGAACACCCACGGTATGTATAGCTTTTTGGGTTGGAGTACGGACCACTGGTTCTTGGGCGCCGAGGCTTCCAGTCCATTGTCGGGCGGCGATGGAAACTACGATGTCGATGGTTGGTTGGACACTGGCACGATAGGTCGTATCGTTTGGAGTAATGGTAAGACCTACGAGATGGTCTCGGAGGAGCACTTTAGGGCCTCTACGAAGCGTTTCAATAGCAATGCTATCATCTTTGCATCGGCGTGTCTCTCGTTGTGTGGCAACGACAACGTCTTTGACATATTCCACGAAAAGGGGTTGGCCACCTACTTGGGCTACAACGACAAGACGTGTGTCTCGGGCCAGGCGGCTGTTGAGTTCTATAAGGGTATGCTCCAGGGTATGACTGTTCGCGAGGCTTATGATAGGCTCGATGATGGTTATAAGCAAGATAAGCATACGTATGCTAACCAGCCAGATAATGACCACAATGCCGTGCTACAGATTCGTGGCGACGAGAATCTATGTATTGCTCACCCAGAACTTACTACCAAGAGTCCCATTATTATGGATGAGAATATCCTCTTCACTAGTAGGGTCAAGGCGTGGAACGATGCTATTGTCGGCTCTATGGGCTTCTTGTGGGCTAAGGGTAGCGATCTGACCGAGGGCGCGGAGCTTAGCATCGACAATGGAGAGTGCCGCGTGGTATACGACGATGGTTGTGAGCCTGAAGGTATGCGAGAGTTTACGTTTACGGCGGAGGTGCCGCTAAGCAGTGGTGAATATACGTTTACTGCCGACGAGGTCTACTATTGCCGCTCCTATGCTAAGATAGGCGACTACTATATCTATGGTGATGTTCAAGCTTTCGTTACAGGCAATAATAGTGATAATATTATATACTATACGTCTATCGATAACCAATGCGTCGAACCTAAATTTATTAACATTGGTTCAGCTATACGTGTGTCGAATACCTATAAAGATGGTTTAGGTATACTCGTCTATGACTGTGCAATCACACGCACACGTTCCCATATTTTTGGAAGTCGTAGCAGTTATGTTAAGAGTGTAGTACTACCACGCACAGTGACAGAAATATCCTATGATGCATTTAATAACTATCAGCATCTTGAGAGTGTTACGCTTCCAGCATCTTTGAAGACTATAGGTGCTGCTGCATTTGCAGAGTGTAGAGCCCTCGAAAAAATAGATATCCCTGATGGGGTAACGAGTATAGGTGAAAAAGCATTCAGTGGATGTAGCAATTTGAAAGATATAGATTTGCCTGAGTCTCTTGTAGAGATTCCATATCGTGCATTTGCCGATTGTGATGCACTGTACGATATTACAATCCCTGAGAGTGTTGTAAAGGTTGGCTCTTATGCTTTTTCGTATTGCAACAACCTTAAGAGGGCAAAAATAGGATTGGGGGTTACTACACTCGAGAATGATGTGTTCAGAGACTGCGTGAGCCTGGAGAGTGTAGATATGGGCGAAAATATTACCTATTTGGGTAATGGAGCTTTTAATGGCTGTTCAAGCCTAAAGAGTATTGTAATACCCGATGGTGTACGAGAAATTAGACCTCATACCTTCCATAAGGCCAAGAGTTTGGAGAGTATAACTTTTGGAGCCAGTGTTGAAAATATTATGAAAAATGCATTTAGCGAGTGCGAAAAATTACAAAATGTTGTTATCCCAAATGGAGTTACAACAATAGGTGATTGTGCATTTTATCGGTGCTCGGGTTTAAAAAGCATTACCCTACCCAATAGTATTACGACAATGGGAATGTCTCTATTCGAAGATTGTACAAGTCTGGAACAGATAAATTTCCCCTCTAATTTGACAATGATACCTGCATGTTTTGCGAGTGGCTGCACAAAATTGAGTAGTGTTACTATCCCAGATGGAGTAGAAATTATTAAAGAAAGTGCATTCTATTATTGTAAATCTTTGACTGATTTTAATATTCCTGATAGTGTACGTGAAATTGGAGATGGGGCATTTGCTCACTGTCCTGGACCAAGTAAAATTACTATCCATGCAGGGGTGACTAAACTTGCCGGTTGGGCTCTAGATTGTACTAATTTAAAAGAGGTGCATTTCAAGCCTGTAACACCTCCAATAGGAGGTTATTATCCCTTTGGAAAAAGGTATGTTAGAGTCTATGTCCCCTATAATTCAGTGGGAGCGTATAGGAAATTTTATGGGGAGAAAGTATACAATATTTTGGGTGAGTAGCATGGTCTGCTAAATGGAAGTTAATGGGGTAGGCTGGTCGGTGCGGCTTTGTAGTTGTCGCTCTATGAGATTCCCGCGCTCACAACGTTTGTTCGGAGTGAACGTTTTTTCTGGACTTTTTTTGATATGTCAAAATTAGTTACTACATTTATAGTGCCAAAGTGAGGTGTTCAAAACCTTGGCATCTGCTTTACTTATGTCAACTTCGACAAAATAGTAGCGTATATAAGGAAAATTATTGTGTAATATTATGTGTAATACAACTACTTTTACCCTGCCTCGTGGGGTGGAGACATTCTACGTGATTAGTGGCTCGCTGGCGCATATTCAGCGTTTCATATACGACACCACGTCGAAGGGCGCTTTGAAGAATCTTAGGGGACGGTCGTTCTACCTTACGCTCCTGACGCGTGCTATATGCGACAGGTTACTTCGCGAGCTCAATATCACGCACGATGCCCTTCTCTATAACTCGGGTGGTACGTTCTGTATCATTGCTCCATATGTCGATGGTGTTGAGGAGCGTTTGGCCAATGTGATAAAGGAGATCAGAAAGAGCGTGTCGCAGATGGTCGGTGACGATATCGTAAATATCTGCACCATCGAGGCCACACGTACTGAGCTGGACGAGCAGTGTGTCAAGGTCTTCGAGCGTCTATTTAAGATGAAGCATCGCTCGAAGTATAATCAATACGGTGGGGAGGGTAATCATAGTGTAATCTTCAAGCCGAGAAGTCAGTGCGGGAACAGGTCGTATGATGGTATCTGCGCATCTCTGCGCGATGCCGAGGCTATTTTGGTATCTCCTACTAAGTTGTTGAACCTCTCTGGTAGTGTCACGTGCGAAGATATGGGGTGTTTAGGTAGCTACTTCTATTTTGGCAAGGTGAATGAGCTATCTAAAGTCACCACCTCAGGGGCCTATTTGCTACTCATCAACGATGCTCCAGCACCGCAAGGGTGCGTGTTGCCCACCTATCGCGAGTTTATCGCAGGTAGCGGTACTAAGGCAAACTCTTTTGAGGAACTATTTGATGGCGAGGAGTCATCGCACACACAGCTTGCCGTTATGCGTATGGATGTTGATAACCTCGGTATACTATTGCGTTCGGCTATGGCGCGTGAGAATACCGCTTTGCAGGATTATGCTGCCTTCAGCCACAAGTTGGATAGCTACTTCAAGGGCGAGGTGGACGTTTTGTGGAAGAAGAAGTATGCCGAGTCTACGGTTATCATCTACGCTGGTGGCGACGACCTATTTATTGTGGGCGAGTGGGAGCAGATGCTCGAGTTTATGGGAGAGATTCGCCAGGGCTTTAAAAAGGAGTTTAAAAATAATGCCTCTATGAGCGTCTCCGCAGGCGTAGTGTTTACTGCTGTTAAGTTTCCTATTATTCGTGCTGCCGAGCTTGGTGGCGACGAGGAGGGCCGCGCTAAGGGCTTCGAGTTTTGCGGTAAGGAGAAGAATGCCATCTCCATTTTCGAGACTCCGTTGCGTTGGGATAGTGAGTATAACTGGGTTATGGAGTATAAGGACGAGCTTGTAGGGTTGGTTAATGGCGGTTATATCGAGAGGGCCTTTATACAGTATATCCTGCAGCTCAACGAGAATATAACGTTTGTAGATGGTAAGATTACACCTATCAAGTATGTCTGGCAGTCGGCTTACGATATAAGCCGTATGGCTGAGCGTAGGAGTAAGAAGGGCGATAATGATGCTGGTGTTAGTTTTATGAAGAGTTGTGTTGCAGATGTGATGTCGGGCAAGACTCTTCGTGGTAACGGTGTTGTGACTCCCTACCATACGCTTCAGCTTATCATCATTGCTGCGCGACTTGCGGAGATGACGCTATGGAAAAATAATGACAAAAAAATATAATCGCTATGAACAACTATCAGAGAAACGACAGACGAAATGGTCAAGGTGGTGGCCAGTGGTATGGTCAACAAAACGGCCAGGGTGGTGGCAATAAAGGTGATAAACCTGCGAAGAATTACGCGATTTCCGGTAGATTTAAATCCGAGTGGATTACTACGGGCGTAAATGACGCTTGTATGGAGCTATGCGAAGAGCTGGCCAAAGATATGGTTGATAAGAGGGTCTCTTCGTCATTCTTGCGTAACATCTTTGGTGAGCTTCGTCGCCTCGAGGCTGGCAATTTCGAGAATCATCTTTCTGAGTTTGTTATGCTACGTCCCAAGATGGCCTATGCCTGTGGTCGTGCTATTGAGTGCAATCCTAAATCGAAGGATGTCCTTGAAGCTCTGCTTGAGTTCTACAAGCAAATGGCGAAAGAAGTGAAGACTACTGCGCATTTCAAGAATCTGGTGAGCGTTATGGAGGCTATTGTGGCTTTTCATAAGGCATTTGGTGGTAGCAGTAAATAATAATCTCAAACAACTACACAACTATGGCAAAGAAGACTATTATAGGTACACGACTTGTTAAGAAGATAAAGTTTACGGCGACTATCGAGCTGCTTAGTGGTCTGCATATTGGCGGTACGAACACCTCGATGGCTATCGGTGGCGTTGATAACTTTGTTGTCCGCAACCCGGTAGATATGAAGCCCTATATCCCTGGTAGTTCGCTTAAGGGTAAGATGCGTTCGTTGTTGGAGCTTGCCTATGGCGAGCACAATAATGGCGGAGTATCGGACTCTACCGCCACGCGTAGTGGCGCACTCTTTGGCGTGGGAGCGGCGAGCAGAGACGAGAATGCTCACCCCTCGCGTCTTATTGTCCGCGATGCTATATGGATCGACACCAATGTTAATTTCGATAAGACCGACCTCTACTTGGCCGAGAGTAAGACCGAGGTGAACATCGACCGTATCACCTCGCGTGCCAACCCACGTACCCAGGAGCGAGTACCTCGTGGTGCACAATTCCGTTTCGAGGCTGTGCTGAACATCTTCGAGTATAAGTATAGGCAGAAGAATGATGATGGTAGTGTGACGCACGGTGTCGAGGTTGAGAACGAGAAGCAGTATCGCGAGGATATCCTAAAGGCTATAGAACTTCTCGAGAATGATTATTTGGGAGGTCACGGCTCACGAGGCTATGGTCACGTGTGTTTCTTGGATTTGACAGAAGAGGTGGTCTATAAGGCATAAAAAACTAAAGGTAGGTTCTATAAATTAGGTCGAGTTGATTTTGAAGAGTATTTTGAGGATATTTCTCATTTTTTCCGAAGGCGCAATACGAGTATTGGAACTGAGGAAAAGTGAGGAAGATACCAAAATGAATTCAAAGGCAACCGAAATAGAATCTGCCTAAAACGCAAACTAATTTACTAATTTATAGAACATACCTAAAGCAGATGAGAAAGAGTTATAATATAGCAAAGTTGTCCTTTGCCTCGGGCATTCACCTCGGCAGTGGCACGGGCGAGGAGTACGACCGCTCTATGCGTTTGCTACTCTCCGACACCATCTCTGCGGCGCTCTGTAGCGTGTGGGCAGCTGGCGGCAACGAAGTGGAGCCCTTTATGAGTAGTTATCGTCTTAGCTCGGCGATGCCTCTCTACCGTGGACGCCTGTTTCTCCCGCTGCCGCCCGACAAGTCGTGCGTAGTGCTTAAGGGCGATACAGATGGCAAGCAGCATAAGCGTATTAAGCGTTTGCAGTGGATTGAGCAGCCGTTGTGGGAGAAGCTGTCTCGCCAGGGTAGCATAACCATTACTGCCGATATGATTAGCGCTTGTGGTAGTGCTATCGCTCAGAGTGACGCCGATAAGATATATATCCAGCGCCAGTCGCTCGAGCAGAAGGTCACCGTGGTCGATGGCGACGATAACGAGCCCTACTACTTCGACCGTATATTCTGGGGCGAGGATGTAGGTCTCGGTGTGCTCTATGAGTGCGACCAGAGTGCTAAGTCCGATTTCGAGCGCGCCTTCCAGCTCCTGGCAGATAATGGCTTTGGCACACGCCGTACGGTGGGCAATGGTCTCTTCTCGGTGGCGTTCTCCGAAGTGGAGATAGATGTCGACGAGTCGCTTCAGGGTGTCCAGCTTCTCAGTCTGTGGTATCCTACGGCCGAGGAGTGGAATCCTGATGCTATGTCGCGCAGTTGCTATGAGGTCGTCTCGCGCGGAGGCTATATCTCTGGTTCGAGCGACATTGCGCAGCGAAAAAAGATTAAGAAGAGCGTTAATATGATTATGTCGGGTGCTGTTGTTGCTACTTGCAGCCTTACGGGCGATGTTGTCGATGTTCGTCCCGATGGGTTTGATGCGCATCCTGTATGGCGCGATGGTCGTGCTCTCTACCTACCATTTAAAATTCTCTACGACGATGAAGTGTAAGATAGAAACCCTTACGCCGTGCCATATTGGCTCGGGTATTAAGCTCGTTAAGGATATAGACTTTGTCTCTAATGGCCAGCTTATCGGAGTTATCAGCACTACGGCGCTCTACAAGCTTTTGGGCGATGAGGGTATCGATGACCTGTGTGCGGCCATCCAGCGAAATGAGAGTATCTGGGGAGTTATCCAAAAATATAATTCTCAGTTGAATATTGAGACTATGTTTTCTCGTCCTCTTGCTCAAGATGGCGATGCTCAGTGGTCTAAGGCCTCTCTGTTTTCGCGCACTATAAAGATTCAAGGTGCTTCCTGTCGCGAACTCAGTGAGCATATTGCCAGCAATGGAGTCCCCTATATCCCTGGCTCGTCAATCAAGGGCGCTATTGTCTCGGCTATTGTGGGTGCTTGTCGCGAGAAAGTTAAGTTGCCCTCTAAGGCTAAAGATTTAAAAAGTGTTCATAATATCGTTGCCGAGCAGGTATTGGTAAAGCCAACGGAGAAAAAAGATGGTAAGATTGTCTACGATCCGAAGAACTCTAATCTCCGCTTCTTGCGTGTTGGCGATGCCTACTTCGACGGAGCCGATAGTGTGGCTATCGAGAGCTATAGCCTTAATCTTCGAGAGCAACAGCCGCTAATCGATAAGAGTGCTCATATGCTTGTTGAGTCAATCGATAAAGGATGTGAGGCGACTTTCGACCTTCAGCTACGTGCCGATTTGCACCAGTTGTGTGGCGATAGAGTGTTGCCGCTCCCCGATGCGCTACAGTCCGAGGAGAACCTATTTGCGGCGATTAATAGTCAAACTCTCCGGCTGCTCGAGGAGGAGCTTCGGTTCTGGGAGGAGCAGAAGGGTCGGGATTATTACCACCTCAATGAGGATGATCGTGTGGCTATTGAAAGCTATCTGATGTCTATTCAAAATATTCTTAATGAGTGTGCGAGGTGTCGGGGGTACGAGGCTGTGCTACGTATTGGCTATGGCAGTGGCTGGAACTTTACTACGGGAGGCTGGATAGATCGCGACGATGATATGTGGGATAAGGTGCTAAGCCTTGATCGTCCCGAGCCCACTAAGAGGGGTGATAGTGAAGCCTCCGAAGAGCCTTCCGAAAGTCGCTATGCACAATATGATTTCCCGAAGACTCGCCGTGTAGGCTATGTGCGACCCTTTGGCTTTGTGAAGATATCGCGCCTCGATTAGCCGCTACGATCGAAAAAATGCTCTTTGACATACCCTATAACCTGCTATTAGGCTGTTTTTTGCGTCGTAATTTTGCTGTAATATGCTGATTCAAAGCAATTAACAGCCTATACGGTGCGCGCACCTTCCATTATAACAAGGATTACAACTTTTTTAAGTTAAACAATAATTATCTTAACGGTGCGCTCACCATCCATTATAACAAGGATTACAACTTCAAGGTCTTCAGCCCTTGCGTGTTCTCTGGTGCGCGTACCTTCCATTATAACAAGGATTACAACATAACTTTTCATATTTAAATAATTTATTAGGTGCGCGCACCTTCCATTATAACAAGGATTACAACTCATAGTAAATATTTTAAATAATAATGGTGCGCGCGCCTTTCATACTCCAGTAATGCACAAATAGATTAGGGGCTACATTCCATTTTTCTGGAAGGTAGCCCCTTGTTGTCCGATAAGTATATCTACTCTCGAGGTATGCTGATAACCCCGCGGCCTAAGGCCACGCCTTTGCCTATAGCTATGCCGCGCGGAAGGAATATGTTGGCCTCGAAGTCGCAATTGATAGAGATGAGTTGCTGCCCCTTGTAGAGGCTGTGTCGTATATCCAAGCTCTCGGCATCGATATCTACCTCGATGCGGCCATCAATCTGCCAGCCTATGCCCTTAGCAAAGCTGATAATGTTGCCTATAAGCTGCCTTCGGAGCTTGTCTATGCGCTCCTCGTCGCTCTCCAGCGACTGCCACTGACGGTAGTTCTCCTGATTGAAGGCCGTCCAGCGAGTAATATGATAGCGTACAGGAGACTCCAGTACGCGTAGCTCAAACTCGTTGATGCGCATATCCTCGATAGCGACCCTCTCGATGCGGCGACCAAAACGCTGTGGGCTGAGGAGGAAACTGCTGCCTAAGAGCTCCTGCATCTGCTCGATGCCCTCGTTGAAGCACACAAGACCAGCCTTGCCACCCATAGTGCGATACTGCACCAGAGGATAGCGATAGTCGTAACCCTCGCCGCGATGATTGTGGAAGAGGTGACTACTTAGTCCTGCGGCAGCAATCACAGCACCGCGAAACGATGGTATCTCGGCAAAGGTGAGAGCCGGCGAGAGTCGTATGCTCATAAAGCGTAGCTTGGCCATAGGTCGACGTACTAATACTCTCTGAAGGTTACAAACTTAAATATCGACCTTTTAACGTCGTTCTCAATGGTCACTATGCGCTCTGTTGTCGAGGCGACAACTGTGATGTCGTTGCTTTTGAGCATCTCGACGAGGTTGTACGTAAAGGTCATCTCGCCCATAAGGTGTACAGCGCGAGGCTCGTCAGCCGACGTGTCGAATAGGGCAAAGCACCTCTGTAGGTACTCCACAGCCATTGCCACTACCTCGTCTGTAGTCTGCTCTGGCGATATTATCGGGAAGGGCAGGTCTACGACCCTCCTCCAGAGCTGCTCGGCTCTCTCTCGCTGCGCCGGCGCCCAATCCTTAGATGGATGGTTAGATAGGTTGATTAGCATATGCTATTGTCTATTATTCTGCAACTCCTCGTACCTGTTGTTAATCCAAATGTATGCTTCAGCATAATTATATTCGAGCTTGCCATCTTTCATAATTAGTTTGTTATACTTCTTTATTGCATTGCGCAACTTCTCAATAATCTGCTCCGGAGCATCCTCAATCTCCAGGGCGTGAACCAAGCGATTTCTAATAAGTGCAATGCTCTGCCACAAGACTGCCCAATCTCTAAGTATATCTATTGTTCCAATCTTGTTATAGCACACACCAGTCAAATAATCCTTTGTAGCATCTCTAAATAGTTTGTTCTTTGCGAGTGACTCTAAATTATCAGTATAATCCATAGCGACCAACTCGCAACAACGTGTTACTATAGCCTCGACCAATGCTGTGATAGCTGCCAAGAAGTTATATCGGCCAAGCTGCCACTTAGCGATGTTGAACTGGAAATCAGAAGTCTTATGGTTGGCTGATGTCTTAGGTTCGATAGTCTTAGTATACCTTCCAACAACCTGAGGAATAATCATCTGCATTATACGAGGCCAGTTCTGATTCTCGTTAGCCAACGTCTTCAGCTTCTTGTATTGGTCGTATAACGCGACAAGGTGGTTGAGATTCTCTATATCGGAGAACTCTCTTAAAGTATCACTTACACTCTTGTATTGCGCAGGTATCAACGATGCAATCTTATAGGCATTGCCAAACTGCATAAAGCTATATGCTCCCGATATCCAGTCGTTGACATTGAGGATATCGCTCAGCTCAACGATGGGGGCTATGTTGTTAAACTCGCGTCGAGCTTCGAGCATACCGTAGTAAATGCCCGCAATCGTTATATTCTTAGGGCTTACATTTCGCAGGTAGACCAGAAGATTCATCACATAGAGAGGCAGCGAGCGGAACGAATGGGTGATATCTACGTAGAGCTCATCGTTCTCGTTGAGCAAAGACTCCAGACCGAGTATAATCTCGGAATTTTGCTTAATCTCATCGGCGTCTATACCATACTTGACAAGCACAACGTGTGAGCCGCCACCTATGGCCTCCTCTATAGCCTCTGGGTGTGGAATCGCTAATTCACTGGCGTTTGTATTTGCGTCACAGGCTGTATATATATCTACCCATTTTGCTTCATCAAATGGAGCTCTCTGTCCCTCATCTGCAAACACTCTGTACACCTCTTCCCACATAGAGTGTGTTGAGCCTATCAATATCATTTTGTCGATGCCGAGACTATCGTATAGCACTTTGGATACGAACGAACTCTCAAGCGTAGTACTGTTGAAACTATACTTAGCTGTGCAATATGTCCTTTTCGAGGCATCTTTGAAAATACCCGTGCCCAAAAATGAGATTAAAACTTTTGCCATAAAATTAAATTTAGATGTTAGTACTCAGTTCTACAAACATTGTAAAATATAGATGGCTTTACTTGTCGATTTCTATCATTGTTGCGATAAGTTTAGGAATCGCTACGCTGTAGCTCTTCTCGTCGAGGTAGAATATAGACTCGTCAAAGCCAAATCAACGCGGTTTGCTCAAGCATATCTCAATGTCAAATTGGCATTTAGCCACGATGTTGCAACACCTTCAGTTAGTGATCTGCTACTGCGAAGGTATGAAAAAAATGTGACAGATACAAGAGATTAAGCGCTTATAACTAAAAAAACTATATAGCTGGATTATATATTGATGGCGGAGGGTGTTTATATAGCAGCGTGACCATAGATGAGTTATGCGTAGACGGAGGAATTAATTTGTATAGTTGCACTTTTTTTTGTATTTTCGTGGAAATTTAAAACTCGATGAATTATGATATACTTATTGGTATCTCTGGTAGCCCTATGTGTGGGTATCATTGCCGGATATTTGTATGGCAAGCGTGGCGAGAATGGTGCCGAGCAGCGTGCTCAGAGTCTCGCGAACCAAGCTATTGAGGATGCGACTATTAAGTCGGCATTGCAGAAGGAGGTAGATATGCTTAAGCAGCAGCTTGAGGAGCAGGAATCGCGCTCACAGTCGGAGCTTAGCCGCCTACGGGAGGAGCATCGTCAGCAACTTGCCGAGCAGGAGCGACGATTCAAAGAGGCCGAGGAGGCGCGTCGCACGGAGGCTAAACAACAACTCGATCAGCAGCTCGAGCTGGTTAAGTCGCAGCTTAAGCAACAGACCGAGCAGACCAATCGTGAGAGCATCACCGAGATTATGCGCCCCTACCGAGAGCAGCTCGAGCAGATTAAGCAGCAGAGTGTCGAGGATCGTGCAGCTCTGCAGACCGAAATTAAGCGATTTGTTGAGACTGGAGGTCGACTCACACGCGAGGCCGATCGTCTGGTTACGGCTCTTAGCGGTAGTGTGACTATTCAGGGTAACTTAGGCGAGAAGCTGCTGCGCGATATCCTTGCTGGCTCGGGTCTCAAGGAGGGTGTGCAGTATAAGCTACAATATACGGTGCGTAACGAAGATGGCACAACGGCAAAGAATAGCGATGGCAGGAAGATGCGCCCCGACGCCGCGCTTATCTACCCCGAGACTAATAGCATACTCTATATCGACTCGAAGTTTCAGCTCCCTGCCGAGCTCGACTTCGAGAATCTTGCGGCCGAGAATCAGCGTGCAGTGCTTAAGTCCTTCGCCGAGAAGATTACCGAGCAGGCTAAGCGACTCTCGGATCGTAACTACGACCGTAGCAACAACGAGGGCTATATCCCGCTGCCTTACGTCATTATGTTTGTGCCCAGCGAGTCGGCCCTGAGTGCTGTTACCAACTTCGATCGTACGCTCTGGCAGCGTATGTTTGCTGATTATGGCGTATGCCTTGCCAGCGAGCGTAACCTGCTGGTTCTAATCGAGATGGTGCGCTATATGTGGCAGCGTCAGGTGACTATCGAGAATCACGAGGAGATTCTTCGCCGTGCCGAGACGGTGCTCGATCGCGTAGTTGACTTTATGGTCGAGTTCGAGAGTGTCGAAGCTGCTATCAGTGGCGCTACGGAGGCCGTTAAGAGGATGCGCGATTTGTCGAGTCCAGGTGGCCACTCTATCGCTAAGGCGGTTAAGAACCTCTCGGATTTGGGTGTTAAACCTAATAAGGTCACAAAGAAGGATCGCCCCGCCCAGCTCAAGAAGATATTGCAAAAGGCCAATATCTCCGATGCCGACGCCATCGAAGACGCCGAGACAGTAGAAGCCCACGAGAGTGTGGAGTAGACCTGTCGCTACGTTATAGCGTTAGCCGCGGGATGGATAGAGGTGAAATTTATTTAATGGTACACTATGATAACTATAGACCAAACAAAATTGCTCGAGCTTATTGCGAGCTATAAGGCTGATTTCTCGAAATATATAGCCGATGAGCTATACAAGTGGAGGGCTGTGAAGCATTTTCAGGATAACTGGGATATCGATGCTGAGGATTTTGCTATGATGTTAAAGGCGTCATTAGCAGGAACGGGTAATCTGTTAGAATCTCGAGTATGGCCAGCAGAGATGATGAGGCAATATTCGATAAAATATCCAGAGGATATTCGCAAAGCATTTAGAGGTTTATTTAATGAAGACAGACCTTTGGTAGAGCGCATAGAATTATTTATAGGAGCTGTTGAGCAAGTGCACCAGCGATTGGATAGGGATGGAAATCTCCAACATTACCATAATGAGAATGTCGTTAGCACATATCTTTGGCTGCGATACCCTGATAAATATTATATCTATAAGCCAACTATAGCCAGTAATTTGTGTAATAAATTAGGTCTCGATATAAGGCTTAGAGGTCGTGGTGCAGAGGCTGTGAGTGAAGCGTATCAAGTATACGATATCATATCAGAGATTTTAGCTAAAGATGAAGAGTATTTAGCAATGTTAAGTGATAAATTGAATAGAGATTGTTATGCCGATAACTATTGTAAAACTGCTACTATTGATTTTGCATACTATGTAGGTAAGTATATGAAAGATGAAAAAATGACCATAGCAACCTCACTCCCCTATAAGACGTGGGACGAGGCTATTGTAAGAGTCCTGGGAGATAATGATGCTCCTATGAAAGCTACGGAGATTGCAGAGATTGTTAAGCGAAAAGGGTATTATCATACAACTGGCAAAACCCCTTGGATGTCTATTAGTAGGAATCTAACTGAAAACACATATAGTTTATATAAATCGGCAGGTAGTGGGTATCACACATTAAGTGATAATGGCAAAAGTAAATATTTGTCTATTATACGAGGGCAACGTAGTGTCGTTAGTGTCTCATATCAACAACCAAAACAAGAATCTTCATCTCCAATCGTCGCTGAAAATACCGCTACCGAGAGCGATAATTCATACGATTCAACAAAATTCCTTTCCGAAGTCTTTATGGCCGAAGAGGAGTATAATAGACTGAGAAGCCAGCTCTTATCAAAGAAAAATATCATTTTGCAGGGTGCGCCTGGTGTCGGTAAGACATTCTTGGCAAGGCGTCTTGCGTACTCGATAATGGGTAAACGGGATGATGGTCACATCTGCCTTGTGCAGTTCCACCAGAACTATTCGTATGAGGATTTTGTTGAGGGCTACAAGCCTGCTGGTGATGGCTTTGAACTTCGCAAGGGTATCTTCTATAAATTCTGTGAGCAGGCGAAGAGCAACCCTGAGGAGAGATATTTCTTTATCATCGACGAGATAAACCGTGGCAACCTATCGAAGATATTTGGCGAGCTATTGATGCTTATCGAGAAGGGTTACCGAGGTGCGAAGGGGTGTATAACGCTGGCATATAGCGGCGAGAAGTTCTATGTGCCCGATAATCTTTACATCATCGGTATGATGAACACCGCCGACCGCAGTCTTGCGATGATTGACTATGCGTTGCGTCGTCGTTTTAGCTTCTTTACGCTTAAGCCTGGCTTTGAGTCCGATGGTTTTAAGCACAGGCAAGCAGAACTTGGTAACGCGAAATACAACACGCTTGTGGCGCGTATTATCGAGCTAAACAAGGCGATTGTCAAGGATAATTCGTTAGGCGCTGGCTTCGAGATAGGTCATAGCTACCTATGCTTTGAGAGTGCTGCCGAGGTAAACGACCAGTGGCTCTATGCTGTTGTGTATCACGATATTATCCCTATGCTCGAGGAGTATTGGTTTGATAATCCAACGAGTGTTGATGAGTGGAGTGCCAAGCTAACCGCTATCCTAAATGATTAACTACAAGGGCATACCGATACTCAATATCTATCATATGCTCTCCTATGCATTTCAGGAGCTACAGAAGAATAACTATGATAGAATTGCAGGTGAGAAGTTCGACCAAATCTTAGATTTATTGGCCGAGATTCTCTATTGTGGCCTCTCTGAGCAGCTTAAGCAGGGCCTCTATCGCGAGTATGTTGCAAGACGGGAGTCGTTGACGACGCTTCGTGGCCGATTAGATATCAATGGTACGATTCGCAACATAATGCAGCGGCGACAGCGGCTCGATTGTCAGTACGACGAACTCTCGGAGGATAACCAGCTCAATCAGATAGTCAAGAGCACGATACTCCTGTTGCTTCATTGTACAGAGGTGGATACTAAGCGTAAGATGAAGCTACGTGCTGTGTTGCCACTCTTGAGCGGCGTTAGCGCTACGAATCTTCGAACGGTCCAATGGGGCGCGATACGCTTCCAACGTAGCAATCGTAGCTATCAGATGCTTATAAACATCTGTCGCTTCATCGCCGAGAGTGTGCTTCTTACCACCGAGGCTGGCGATAGCCATATGCTTACGTTTACCGAAAGAAATATGGATAAGCTCTTCGAGCGTTTTGTTCGTAACTACTATTGTCGCGAGCACCCATCGCTATGTGCCAATGCCGATTCGATTGCTTGGAACTTAGACGATGAAGAGAGCGTGGGTCTCGAGCTATTACCATCAATGCATAGCGATACTACGCTTCACTACGGAGAGTATACGCTTATTATCGACACTAAATGCTATGGCAAGATGACTCAGGGACACTTTGATAAACATACTATCCACTCTGGTAACCTATACCAAATTTACGCCTACGTCAAGAATTGCGACAAATGTCATAGTGGCCAGGTTTCGGGTATGTTGCTATATGCGCGTACCGAGGAGGGTGTAATCCCCGACTTAGATGCTTCGGTTGATGGTAATCGCATTATGGTCCGTACACTCGACCTTAGCCAGGAGTTTGCAAATGTGAAGAAACAGTTAGATGCTATCGTTGATCGGTGGATTGAACGTGTGAATGGTTGAGAGGTTAATACTGATGTAATAAATAACATAAAATAGCGGATAGAATGCGAAATATTAAATATTACACTGCTAACTTGTCGTTTTGATTTGAAAAAATAAATAATTATAACGCCAAAAGGTCTGCACCCAATGTGTGGTGTTTCCGCCACACTAAGCCTCCCTTTTCAAAGGGAGGTTTGGAGGGATTGTGAGGTTATAAATATGCCTTAATGCTATGAATATTCGGATTATACTTCGGTCGGTGATGCTCTTTGTTGCTGTGCTATTACTATGCGGCTGCGGTGGTGTGTCGCCTAATGAGGAGCTTAGACTATGGTACGACGCGGAGGCTAAGATATGGGAGGAGTATCTGCCGTTGGGTAATGGCCGTATCGGTATGATGATGTCGGGAGGTGTCGCGCGCGACCATATAATCCTTAACGAGGAGACTATGTGGTCGGGGCGTGTGCAGCACACCGATAATCCCGAGGCGGCGAAGTGGTTGCCTAAGATTCGACAAGCACTCCTCGAGGGAGATAATCGCGCGGCCGAGGTAATGATGTATCGCTACTTCACCTGCTCGGGTGGTGGCTCAGCGTCGCCCGAGTATGGTAGTTACTCGATGTTTGCCGACCTATATATCGACCACCTCGGTGTAGATGGACTTGCCAATGAAGGTTATCGGCGCGAGCTAAATCTGTCGGAGGCTATTGCACGTACAGTTTATAGCTGCAAAGGTGTCGAATACAGCCGCGAGTACTTCTGCTCTATGGCCGATGGTGTCGCTGTTGTGCGCCTAACGTCCGATGTTAAGACGGACTATCGCATCACTCTCTCGCGACCTGAGGATGCCGAGGTTAGGAGTTGTGTTGATGGGTTGATGATCTATGGCGCACTGCCAAATGGCAATGGCGAGGATGGCGTGTCGTTCTATGGCCGCGTGCGAATTGTTGGCAACTGCGTTGCGGAGCTTGGTGACGAGGCTGTAACGCTACGCGATGCAGAGGATGTTGTTATACTTATCGCAGCGGCAACGGACTATATCGATAGTGACTTCAAGGAGCGTGTAGATAGTGCTGTGATGCGCGATAAGCGCTACGCGGCGATGCGTCGTGACCATATTGCTGCGCACCGCGAATTGTTCGATAGGGTAGTCATCAATCTTGGTGACCAGCCCTGCGATATACCCACCGATGAGCGACTTGCGCGCTACGCCTCGGGCGCGGAGGATGCACCCCTTGCGGCGCTATATGCCCAGTATGGCCGCTATCTGCTTATAGCCTCGGCGCATAATGCTGTGCTACCTCCCAACTTGCAGGGTATATGGGCCAATACTACGTGGTGCCCGTGGAGTGGCGATATGCATCTTAATATCAACCAGCAGATGAATCACTGGCCTTTGGAGGTGGGCAACCTTACGGAGCTTATCGACCCCTTGACGCGCTATGCCGAGGGTTTGGTTACCTCGGGCGAGCATACGGCTCAGCACTTCTACGATGCCGATGGCTGGTGCACACATATCTTGGCTAATGCTTGGGGTTTTACGTCGCCATCGGAAGACCCATCGTGGGGCGCTACGAACACCTGTGGCGCGTGGCTTGCGCTACACCTCTGGGAGCACTATCGCTATACGCTCGATAGAGACTACCTCGAGAGGGTCTACCCCGTTATGCGTGGTGCGGCCGAGTTTCTGCGCTCTATACTCTTGGAGCATCCCACCACTGGCTACCTCGTTACAGCCCCTACAACTTCGCCCGAGAATGGCTTTTTCCTTTCGGCTGAGGACGAGCAGCGTGGCATTGTTACACACGTATGCCTCGGCTCGACGATGGATAACCAGATAGTGCGCGAGATATTTACAGCAGTTGCCGATGCCTCCGAGGTGTTAGGCCGCGATGATGCTCTGCGCGAGGAGCTGCGTGCTACGATTGATAGATTGTGCCCTAACCGCATAGCTTCGGATGGCAGGGTAATGGAGTGGATGGATGAGTATGTCGAGGCCGAGCCTCAGCACCGCCACGTCTCGCACCTCTTTGGCCTCTATCCTGCGGCTCAGATTACGCGCCACACGCCCGAGCTTATGGAGGCGGCACGCCGCACGCTCGATGTTCGTGGCGATGCAGGTACGGGGTGGTCGCGTGCTTGGAAGATATGCTTCTGGGCGCGCCTCGGCGATGGCGATAGGGCGCATAAGCTGCTCGGCTCGCTCTTAGAACCCGCTGTTGTCGGGGGCGAGCATCGCGGAGGTACATATCCCAACCTCTTCTGCTCGCACCCTCCGTTCCAGATAGATGGCAACTTTGGCGGCTCGGCAGGTATTATGGAGATGCTGCTTCAGAGCCACGATGGGGCTATCACGCTTCTCCCAGCCCTCCCTGCGGCGTGGCCCTCGGGTGAGTTTCGGGGCCTGCGCGCACGTGGCGATGTCGAGGTGTCGTGCCGTTGGCGCGATGGCCGCGTTGTCGAGGCTTGGTTGGTTAGTGACCACGACCAGAGTGTCGTTGTGCGCACTGCAGATGGCCGCGAAAGGGAGGTCGAGTGCCGCCGAGGTGTCCCCACGGCTGTAAGGCTGTAATGTGTAGATAATAAGGATGTAGGGTGTCTTCGTATATTTTTTGTAGCGATTATCTTGCAAGGGTAGAAAAATCCTATGAATTATCAAATTGTATAGACTATATTGAGTAGATTTTGTGTTGAATGGCAATCTTTGATGGCTCGATTTGCTCTTTCGCAACTAATTTTATATCTTTGTATCTACAACAAATAGCCTTAAAATAATTAGCAAACAAACTTAAATAGCTTATAACAGAAAAACCAAGATTATATGAAGTGGTATAGAGTAGCATTTGTAGCTATAGCTGTAGCTGCGATGACATTGGCAGGGTGTGATACAAGACAAGAACCGTTGTTCAAGGCGAGTGTAGACTACACGATTGAGGATGGTGTTATCATCCTCGATGAGCCAGCACGTGCAGAGGGACAGCAGTCGATGATAGAGTTTCGCGCCGAGCCTATGGAGGTGGTGCGCGTAGGCTTTGTAGGTCTCGGTATGCGTGGCCCTGGTGCTGTCGAGAGGTTTACATATATCGATGGCGTGGCTATTAATGGTCTCTGCGATAAGTATGTAGAGCGTGCCGAGCGATGCCAGCAATATCTTCTAAACGCAGGTATGCCCGAGGCAACGATATACTCAGGCGATGAGGGGTATAAGGCCCTTTGCGAGCGCGAGGATATCGACCTGGTATATATCTGCACCCCCTGGCAGCTACACGTCGACGTGGCCGAGTATGCTATGAATCGAGGCAAGCACGTGGCCATAGAGGTCCCTTGTGCCAATACTGTGGAGGAGTGCTGGAGGCTTGTCGATGCGGCAGAGCGCAACAGGGTACACTGTATGATACTCGAAAACTGCTGCTACGACCACTTCGAACTTACGACACTGAATATGGCACGCCAGGGACTCTTTGGTGAGATAATACACGCCGAGGGTGCATACATACATAACCTCGAACCCTTCTGGGAGCACTACGCCGACAACTGGCGTCTGGAGTATAATCAGGCGCATAATGGCGATGTCTATGCCACGCACGGCATCGGCCCTTGCTGTCAGGTGCTCGGGATTCACCGTGGCGATAGGCTCGACTACCTTGTGGCTATGTCGACAAAGTCGATAAACGGCAGTAAGCTGACCCGAGAGCTTATGGGTAAGGAGGAGTGTCGTCAGGGCGATCAGATTAACACCCTTATTCGCACGGTTAATGGCCGCACGATAGATATGCAGCACAATGTGATGACTCCTCGCCCATATAGTCGTATGTATCAGCTTGTTGGCACTGAGGGTTATGCTAATAAATACCCCGTTCAGGGCTACACGTTCAAGCGTGACGCTATTTATGGTGCTGTGTTCGATGCTGTGCCCGACATCGAGGATTTGAATCACCACGCGTTTGCTCCTCAGCGGGTTGTTGACCAGATGACAGAGCTCTTCAAACACCCCATTCAGTGCCAGCTTGTCAACGGCGTACCACTGCAGGAGTACTCTATGCAGGTAGGTGGCCACGGTGGTATGGACTTCATTATGGACTATCGCTTGGTCTACTGTTTGCGCAACGGTTTGCCTTTGGATATGGATGTATACGATGCGGCGGAGTGGAGTAGTATGGGCGAGCTTACGCGCATATCTATCGAGAATGGCAGCAAGCCGGTCAAGATACCAGACTTTACGCGTGGCGACTGGAACACGGACGAAGTCCTAACCTTCTACTTCGCTGATTAATTTGGTAATGCTATGGATAGTAAAATGTTATACGACATCGCAAGAGAGTTTGCTCTCGATGCTGAGGTCACCAATATTGCCACGTTGGGCCAGGGATTTATTAACGATACGTATGTGGTGACAACATTAGGGTCGCGATATATCCTACAACGCAAGAATCACAATATCTTCCCCGATGTGGCGGCTATGATGGACAACATCTGGCGCGTTACGACGCATCTGAAGGCTAAGGTCAAGGCCGCAGGGGGTGATCCCGAGAGAGAGGTGTTGACGGTTATCCCGACGAAGGAGGGTAAGCTATACCACCGCGATGGCGAGAACTTTTGGGCCGTGTCGCTCTATATCGAGGGCTCGGTTACTCACGATGTTGCCGATACTCCGCGCTTGGCCTATATGGGTGGTTGTGGAATAGGCCGATTTCAGGCTATGCTCTCGGATTTTACCGAGCCGCTGGCCGAGGTAATCAAGGGTTTTCATAACATACGTTGGCGCTTCGAGCAGTGGGATAGGGCTCTGGCCGAAGATAGGGTTGGGCGCAAGGCATCGGTTGCCGAGGAGATCGCGTGGATTGAGAGCCGCAGAGAGCGGATGCTTGCGTTCTGGGCATTAGTCGAGCAGCAGGTGTTGCCTATGCGCGTTACGCACAACGATACCAAGCTCAGCAATATACTCTTCGACGAGCACGATGAGGTGCTTTGCGTCATCGACCTCGATACGGTTATGAGTAGCACGTCGCTCAACGATTTCGGCGACGCCATACGCTCCTATACCAATACTGGAGCGGAGGACGACGAGGATCTTAGCCGCGTGTCGATGAATATTGAGATTTTTCGCCATTATGCCGAGGGTTACCTCTCGGAGCGAGGTGCTTCGATGACCTCAAGCGAACGCGAGTGGTTGGCCTTCTCGGCGCTATACATCACCTATGAGCAGGTGCTTCGTTTTCTTATGGACTATATCGATGGCGATACATACTACAAGATTGCCTATCCGACTCATAATCTCGTTCGAGCACGTGCTCAGCATAAGTTGCTCGAGAGTATGGAGCAGCAGTACGATGATATGAAGGCGATTGTTAAGAGTCTGTTGTAAAAAGTGCTAAATTTATGAAACGACTGTTTAAATATTTATGTGTAGCGGTAATGAGTATCGCTTCGTTGTCGATTATTGGATGTGATGATAAAGATGTTGCTATCCCACCAGTAGATAACCCCGACGATAATACGGAGCAACCAGAAGAGCCCGAAAAACCAAAAGATGAAGAGCTCCCTGCTAACTACTTGAAGTATGACGACGAGGTTATCGAGCTACGCTCTATGTATTACATTATCAACGATGCTGATGATTTAGGACTGCAGTATGCAATGGCTATGACGCCAATAGAGGAGGTGGCATCGTTCGACGAGATTATTGAGTTGGAGGAGTATCTGTTTCTCTCTCTCGGCGAGGAGACACTTTTTAATGCCATTGATAACAGCGAAGGCCATATCGATGTGATGGATATTAGTAGCGAGGATGTGGTCTATATGTTTGTCGCTAAGGTCGGAGAGCTCGATATTGTAGACAACGCCAATGGCCATCTGAATATCACCTCTGGTGAGGTCGTGGTGTCGCTCGATGAAGCTACTTACGATATCACCATCAAGGCACGCTATGCAACCGTTTTGGGCGATGTCGAAGTGGTTGCCACGTTGCCATTTGAGCAGCCCGAGGTGGTCGTTAGCGACTCCTATTTCCGCTATACTTGGCAAGATGTCGAGGTCGATGCACACGTTGGCTCGGCATATGTAGAACAGACTTTAGATGGCGTCGTATATACCATCTGCAAGGATTCGGTTAAGACCTATGTATATTACGAAGATACTCCATTTCTAAAGGTCGCGGTGGCGGGTAAGAGTTTAGAGGATGACTTCGAGCTCGATGTGGCTACCTACGATGGCGAGTTTTCGATATGGGCGTGCGACCCGATTAAGGGTATGGACCTTAGAGTGTCGAATGATAATCGCGATAATCGCTCGGGCGTAGTGAGTGTTAAGGATGGCCTGTTGACCTGCACGAATCTATGCTACGATGATATACAAGTCGATGTGTGCTACGTGGACGCATATCGCTCAGTAAATGAGTGTGTTAATATCTCCTACGACGAACGCACTGAGCTCTTTACTCCTCGCTCGGTTGTGCTCGACAATAGTGGCGATAGTGAGTATAGAATATACGTTTCGAGTCGTGAGGGTATTACAACGGTTAAGGATATGGTCAATCCCGACGTTGTAGTTACCTATCCTAAGGAGGGTTGGGATAAGTGGCTTATGAAGGGTAACTTTATCTCTGGAAGCTCCTATCCAGATATGACTTTCAAGTATAGAAAGTCGACGTATAAGAAGGGTGAGGGTGATTGCTATGGTATGAATGGACAGATTGTAGAGTATGATGCCGAGCGTGGACTACTACGCCTCAATCTAAACCTCTATACCGAGGAGGGAGGAATCGCCCTATATTACAGTGGTGCGTTTACCCTTGTTGAATAACCTGCATAAGTTGCGGCGCAAAGTGATGTGAGCGATGTAAAGGGTGCTTAAGCTTAGAAACTGTTTGAAATTTATTTATCTCATTTTTTCAGGTAATGATGCCAAAAGCGGCGCTTGACTAAAGATGTAATTGCTTATAAATTTGGAAATTACAGTGATATTTTAGAGATTAGTAGAAAACGATTTCTACTAATCTCTATTTTTTATGGTAAAAAAGCGCAAAATTCGTTGT
>JAFTWZ010000004.1 GCA_017465055.1 Alistipes sp.
AATCTTATCAGTATTTACATTGCCATCATCCTCACTAACCGCACCAACCAAAACATCTACATTACTCCACAGCAACTCTGCCTGATCCAAGCTCACAATCTTTCCGTGTCGTCCGCCATCCCACACATCGAAGACCACACCCTGCTTTACACCATCGTCGTAGTAATCACCGGCTTTATATATCTTTGAGATAGATGTGACACCCACTTTTTGGTCGACTGGCATAGACCCAACTAACGATGAAACAACAGAGACCAGTTCCGAAAAGCGCGTTTTGAAATCGGGATAAGACTCTATCCAGTGGCAATTATTAAGCATCAAGTAGAACTCATCGTAGTTCTCGAGAGTTGCTAAATCTATCTTATACGGGACAATAGGCTTACGATTTGAGAATGCTATATTTATCTCGCTCTCAACCCACGGAGATATGGCAGACTGCTCCGAGAAGACCAGTACTACGGCCTTACACTCCTTAATAGCCTGGGTGATTACAGTGGCATACTTCGAGCCTACAGGGATATCACGCGGTGCCATCCAGCACCTAATACCATTATCCTCCAACTCGTGGCATATAGCCTGAGCCGTTGGAGCATTTTTGCTCGAATAGCTTATAAATACGTCATATTTCATAGTTAGCAGCCAGTTAGTAACGATACAGTAGAACAAAAGTAGCAAATATTTTATCAAACGACAAATATTTGCTACTCAATTATTAACCAACGACACCACAAGGCTAATTGGCAATGCCGCGTTAACTGCGACGCCGCCGTTAATTGGCGATGCGGTCGTACGTATCCAAGATACGGGCGCTACTCTCGTCGGTAAGCGTCATCGGGGAGTCCTGCGACACAGAGAAGGCGGCACTCTGCTCGGCCTGCTTCTTAGAGTCGCCCGTGCCGTGACCCGCGGCGATGCCCCCGATATAGACCGTAGAGTGGAACGTGGGGTGAGAGCTGTGGCCACCACCCTCGTGCGTAGTGCGGAACTCAATGCTATAGTGGTTCTTCTGACACCACTCGATAAGGCGGCTCTTGAAGTCGGTCTCCGACTGAAGCATCTCCTCGACCGAGATATAGCGCGCAAAAATATTATTGATAAGCAGGCGGTTGACAAAGTCGTAGCCCTGGTCGAGGTAGATAGCACCCATCATAGCCTCGAAGGCATCGCCGTAGATATGCTTCTGCGTAGCGTTGCCCGCAGCATTCGATATGACGTGCTTGTCGAGGCCTATCTCCGAGGCTATGCGGTTGAGCGACTGGCGCGAAACAATCTTCGAGCGCAGCTGCGTCATAAAGCCCTCGTCGCTATCGGGAAACTCGATAAACAAAAAATCGGAAGTGACACTCTCGATAACGGCATCGCCCAAGAACTCAAGGCGCTCGTTGTTTATATGGCTGCCATCCTCGAGCTCTACCGAGGCAGACTTATGTATCAGGGCGAGCTTATATAGCTCTATATTGTGGGGGATAAAGCCGAACATATCGTCGATAGCGACATAGAAACTCTTATCGCTACCGAAACGTCGACGAAATGGACGTAGTATGAAATCGAACATAGTTATATATTACTCCAAAAATAGTTGTTACTACTCCGCAAGGCGGCGGAAGATAACCGTCGAGTTGTGACCACCGAAACCAAAGGTGTTGCTCAGTGCTACGTTCACTTCACACTTGCGCGCTGCGCCAAGCGTCAAATCAAGGTCCGAGCCGATCTCTGGGTCGAGATTCTCGACATTAATAGTTGGAGGAATGATGCCCTTAGTGAGGGCCATAATGCAGGCCAATGCCTCGATTACGGCGGCAGCGCCCAAGAGGTGTCCCGTCATAGACTTCGTTGACGAGATGCTCACACTCTCAAGATGCGAGCCAAATACCTTGCGCAAGGCCTTAATCTCAGCGATATCGCCTAACGGCGTCGAGGTGCCGTGGACGTTAATGTAGTCGACAGCCGAGGCCTCGATGCCTGCGTCGCTAAGAGCCTCCTCCATCGACAATATAGCACCCTCGCCCTCGGGGTGGGGAGCTGTCATATGGTGGGCATCGGCGGACATACCGCCACCTGCCACCTCGCAGTATATCTTAGCACCTCGCTGCAGGGCGTGCTCATACTCCTCGAGCACTAAAGCACCCGCACCCTCGCCCATAACAAAGCCGTCGCGGTCCTTGTCGAAGGGACGCGAGGCGTGCTCGGGGTCGTCGTTGCGCGTAGAGAGTGCCTGCATAGAGCTGAAGCCTCCGACACCAGCCTGGATGATGGGGGCCTCGGCACCTCCCGTAACGATAACCTCGGCCTTACCCAGACGGATAAGGTTTACGGCATCGATGATTGCGTGGTTAGACGAGGCACAGGCCGACGTGACGCTATAGTTAGGACCCATAAATCCGTACTTCATAGCTATATGACCTGCGGCTAAGTCGGCAATCATACGAGGTACAAAGAATGGACTAAACCGAGGGAGTTCACCTCCCTTGGCATAGTCCATACACTCCTGAAAATAGGTCTCGATACCGCCCACACCCGAGCTCCACACGACGCCACAGCGACGACGGTTAACATCGTCACCAAGAGCGGCATCGGCAACAGCCTCCGTAGCTGCCACAAGGGCAAACTGCGCAAAGCGGTCGTACTTGCGGACCTCCTTGCGGTCGAAATATCGCGACCAATCGTAATTTTTTACCTCGCACGCAAAGCGCACCTTGAAATTCGAAGCATCGAAATTGGTAATGGGGGCAGCGCCACTGACGCCCAACTCCAAATTGCGGAAATACTCCTCAATATTGTTACCGATAGGGTTAATCGTACCTATACCTGTAACCACTACTCTCCTCAGCTCCATAACTCACAATCACGTATTTGCGTACCAAAAGGTAGGTATTCTATTACTTGTGTGCCTCGATGTAGTTGATAGCATCGCCGACAGTCTGAATCTTCTCAGCGTCGCCATCAGGAATCTGAAGGTCGAAAGCCTTCTCGAACTCCATAATAAGCTCAACCTGATCCAATGAATCAGCACCAAGGTGTGCAGTAAAGCTTGCCTCAGGCACTACCTCTGACTCCTTAACACCCAACTTGTCAACGATAATCTCGACAACTTTTGACTGAATTTCTGACATAATAAATAAGTTTTAGTTAAACATTATAGTAGTAAAAATTTATCTACTGTAACTACGCCTGACAAATATTTTTTTTAGTCAGACGATGCAAAAGTAACACTTTTTTTATTATCTTTGACATTATGACGCAAAAATTTTATCAACGACTTTAAACGTATATATATTAACACACTAATATTCAGTATTTTATGAATTTATTACTTATTTCCAATTCCACCAACGCAGGTGAGCCTTATTTGAAATATCCCATCGAGGAGATTGCTAAAACACTAAAGGGCGTAACCGAGGTAGTATTTATTCCATATGCCGCCGTGACATTCTCCTACGACGAGTATGAGGCTAAGGTGCAGCAGCGATTCAACGAGATTGGCATTAAGGTTAACTCCGTACACCACGCACTGAACAAGCGTAACTTCGTGCGCCACGCTCAGGCTATCGTAATCGGCGGTGGCAACACCTTTGCTCTACTTAAGAAGATGCAGGAGGAGGACCTCTTGGATATGATTCACCGCCGCGTGAAGGCAGGAGTGCCATACGTAGGCTGGTCGGCTGGTAGCAACGTCACCTGCCCTACGATATGCACCACCAACGATATGCCTATCGTGCAGCCCGAGTCGTTCCGAGCAATAGGCCTTGTGTCGTTCCAGATCAACCCCCACTACCTCGACGCTAACCCTGAGGGTCACGCTGGCGAGACACGCGAGCAGCGCATACTCGAGTATCTCGAGGCCAACCGCAGCCGCTATGTCGTAGGTCTGCGCGAGGGGTGTATGCTCCGCATCGACGACAACGGCATCGAGCTTATAGGCTCACGCCCTATGCGCATCTTCCGCAAGGGTATGGAGACATACGAGGTGCAGCCTGGCGATAACATCGACTTCCTACTACGCAACAGATAATGGGCCCAGGTCCAAAGATCGACATAACCACTATAGATATTGGCCAGCGTGGCGAGACGCTGGCCACGGAGTGGTTACGCCAGAGGGGATACTACATCGTCGAGCGAAACTGGCGCATAGGGCACTACGAGATAGATATCATTGCCGAGCACTTCGACACACTACACTTTATCGAGGTCAAGACCCGACGACCTGGAGCGTGGCAGTCGGCCTACGACAGCATCAACGAGCAGAAGCGACGCACGTTGCGACGTGGCGCTATGGCCTACCGAGCGATATATCGCTCGCAGAGGCATCTGCAGTTCGACCTTGTGGCCGTGACGTTAGACACCTTTGGCGGCTACTCGATAGAGTACACCGAGAATATTCTATAGACGCGTAGGGCCGATATGGGTTTATTATATAATATAGGTATCCGATGCTACACTGCGGCCATAGCCACTGCTGGCGTTGCACACGCTAAAGCGAGGCTGTGGCGCGAGGGACGTCGTGGCCTATTGGAGCGCATCGAGGGAGATATGGCACACGAGACAAGGGCTCGCGTGTGGATTCACGCCGCCTCGCTCGGTGAGTTCGAGCAGGCAAGGCCCATAATCGACAAGCTGCGCAAGGAGCGCCCCGAGGTGGCCATAGTAGTCACCTTCTTCTCGCCCTCGGGCTACGAGATTCGCAAAGATTACAACAAGGCCGACTACGTATATTACCTTGCGGCCGACACGCCTCAAAATGCCAGACGCTTCACTGAGGCCGTAGCTCCACAAGTGGCCATATTCGTAAAGTATGAGTTCTGGCTAAACTACTTAGCCGAGCTTCGCCGTCGCCACACACCCACATATCTTGTCTCGGCGATATTTCGTCGTAAATCGATATTCTTTCGTCCCTGGGGCGGAGCGTGGCGCAGGGCACTGGCCACCTACGACACCCTATTTGTGCAAAACGAGGAGTCGAAACATCTGCTCGAGAGTATCGGCTATCACAACGCTACCATAGCTGGCGACACGCGCTTTGACCGTGTGGCTACGATAGCCAAGCAACCTACGAAGATACCCATCGTAGAGAGGTTCAGAGGTAATAGGCGGCTCTTCGTGGCTGGCTCAACGTGGCAACGCGACGAGGAGATACTCCTCGAGCTAATCAACTCCAATCCCGAGATTTGCTTTGTCATCGCCCCACACGAGATGGACCAAAGGCGCATCGACCACCTCATCTCGGAGGTCGAGGGTGGCGCTGTACGCTACACAGAGTCGTGCGACAGGAGCGACTTTAGCAACGTTCAGGTACTCATTCTCGACACCATAGGTCTTCTATCGAGCCTCTATAGCTATGCCACGTGGGCATACGTCGGTGGAGGCTTTGGCGCGGGGATACACAACACGTTGGAGGCCGCAACATTCGGCCTTGCAATAGCCTTCGGCCCGAGGTATCGGAAGTTTCAGGAGGCCTGCGATATGATAGAGCTCAGGGCGGCACGAAGCGTACGAAGCGCCGCGGAGCTTAAGGCGTGGTTTGCACCTCTGCGCGACGATAGGGTCTGCCTCGAGCAGGCAAGCCGTGCGGCGAGAGCCTATGCCGAGCGAAACTGCGGAGCAACGACGCTCATCACCGAGGCGATACTTAAGCATCTATAGCGCCCACATTAAATACGACAAATAGGCAGACAACGTAGATACGGGACATAGCGTCTACGTTAGAGCGCTATGTTTAGGTGCTCGATATCGCCCAGTTGCTTAATCTCGAAGCCATCAACCGAGGTCATCTTAAACGTCGCCTCGTACTTGCCATCCGCAGTGTACCGATGCTCTACGCCCTCGCGATACTCCTCCACAGTGCCATCGCCCCAATCGACCGAGCCTTGAGGAGCGTCGCCACGCCACTCGGGCGAGCAGAGATGGCTCATACTATGTCGTATCGTGAGTCCAAACGTCGGGACAACAACCTCAACACCTGGTTCAGGCTCGGGCTCGGGCTGTGGCTGTGGCCCTTGAGGTTCTCCCCTCTTTGTGCACCCTGCAACGAGCAGCAGCGCTACAATATATGTCAATCTCTTCATCGTCTACAAATCATTAAGCGTGAACGTATAACTGCGACTATCGCCGACCTCCTTACGCTCGAGATATATCATATAGAGGTCTTTACGATTTAGCTGCTTAGTATCGATAGTCGTGGCGTAGGCCGTAGAGCTAACCGCGCTCTCGACAACGCTGCCAAGCATATAGAGCGTAACGGTCACACCTCTATCGTGCGCGATGGTCATAACGCCCGAGGTCTTATCGAACTTTAGCGACGTAGTCTGGCCAATCGTAGGATAGCGCAACACTATCTCCCACTGCGTATTATCGGCATAGGGTAACATCGCGTGCCACTTATCGCTCTGCTGGCTGCGATAATAGGCGCGAAGCCTATCGCCCGCGCAGATATCCTCACGCACAACAGCATAGACATCTAATACGGAGGTAGCATAGGCAGCATCGAGCGCCAGAGCAGTCGCCTCCGAGGCCCACGACTTAAACTGGCCCGTGATATCACAAACGCCCACACGTATATAGCCATCGAAGTTAACAACCGAAGGGTTGGCTATGGAGATGCCCTTGATCAAGAACTCCTCGCCCGAGACGAACTCTTTGGTCTCGGTGGTCATACCCGGAGTGCTGAGATATAGCAAGTTATCAACCTCGCCATCGCGCACAGGGTGCACACCAAGAAATGCCCAGTGCGTAGCATCGAAGTGATACTCGTCGAGGATAAGTCCATCAATCCTGAAGAAGCCATTGCTCACACCTCCCCAGCCCCAGTTTACGTGGAAGTGGTCGTTGTCGTCGAAGCCGTCGAGGACAAAGGCGTGTCCCGCCTCGTCGGCCGTATAGGCGCTATAGAAAATGGGGCGGTTAGCCTCTATCTCGCTACGCAAGAGCTCGTTCCAAGCCTCGGCCGTATAGTAGTCGCGCATAGCGTAGTGGCACGAGGGGCTATAGCCATAGTTTTCGTACATAGCAACGCCATCGGGCATTGCCCCCGTAGCCTCGGCGGCATAGTCGGCCTTGAACGAGTGGCCCAGGTCGGCCATAAGCACCGCCACAGCCTCGCCCTCGGCATCGTTGTACTCGCCCTCGACATAGTCGTAGAGCATATTATCCCAGTCGTAGGCGTGGTTTAGGTCGCGCGACGACACCTCTATGCCCTTAGTGAGCGTAGTGAACGGCTCGGATGCTCCGCGTGCCCTCTCAGGCCAGCGGTTGTAGTGCATAATAATGGCCATAGCCGTCTGTGTGCACCCCGTAAGCGAGAGCTGATCACCATCCTTAGGGCAGTAGTTATTATATGGCGCGTGCTGACTCCAGCGTGCGGTGTTAAGGAGCGTAGCACTGACTGGCACATTCACCTCGCTCCATAGCTTGTCCGTAGATGCCGCAGTGGCAATATCGTTACGGCGAGCATAGCTAACCACGCCATCGACATAGCGTAGCCACGCTGCGAAATTCGTTGGCAACATATCGCACGGTGCTACCGCGTAGCGCGTAGAGTATGCCAAGATGGGGGCTACCCTATCGTCGCCCGAGACGATTACGAAGCCTCGGCCCGACGTAGGCGTTATGACATAGAACGTAGGCGCCGCACCGCTACGCGTAGTGCCAAGCGCGCTGCTATCCCACGCCACGACGACATCGTCGCTGCGCGTAGCGCCACCGAGCACCGCACGAGCGACATCCAAAGCGACGCTGCGAGGCACCTCCTTAGCCACCACGCTGCTAATCGTAGCAACGGCAATGGCAAATAGTAGAAAAACTCTCTTCATAGTCTTAAAAAAGGGGTAACTCCGCGTAGGAATTACCCCATAATCTGATAGTTAGAGTCGATTACAAGAATGGAACAACCTCCGATGAGCGAGTAGTTGTAGCCTCCGAGATAACCTCCTCGGGAATCTCACACTTGGTGTATACGCTGGTAACCGACTGGTCCTCCTGGCTATACATAGTGAGCATATCGCCATCTACGGCAAACTTATAACCCGAAGCCCAGTTTGTGCCATCTGCGTATGTGCCAGTGAGGATTTCGCCACTGGTCTTGAACGTACCTTCGAAGAGCTCGTAGTCGAGCGTCCACACCTGCTGGTAGATAGCGAAGGTGGCATCGCTGTTAAGGTCGAGGTAGACGTTAAACTCCGTAGCCTCGCCGTTCCACTCGGTAAGCATCCACTCGCCAACCACCTTAGAGTTAACACCATTACCACCATTTGGGGTCTTATCCTTATCACATCCTACGAGCGTTGCCGCGAGCAACAACATCATAGAGAGTATCTTCAAACTTTTCATATCGTTGTTCTTAATTTAGCGTTATCGAATTACATTACAACCAGCCACCAGGAACGATAGGAGCACCTGTACCCTCATCGACCTTAATACCTGGGCGCACCACAAAGGCAAACTCCTGCTCGGCCTCCATACCACCAGTAATCTGGCCACCACCTACGGCGGTGCCACCAGCAATGTACTTCAGCTTCACCAGCGCCGAGCCAGGCTTGGTACAAGTGATAAGGAGCTTGCTGCCCATAAAGCGGCAGTCGGTGATGCCGAGCTTCTCCTTAACCTCGTCCGAAATCTCAGACTCGAGCATCTTGACCTGAAGGTTACCATCGCCGATGTAGTAGTTGATATCGAGGATAACCTGCTCGCCAAGCGGCACAGGGATACAAGTAGTGCCACGCACGGCCATAAGTACACGGTAGGCATCGATAAGGCCTGTACCCATCTTGTTGTTATACGTCTGAAGGTTCATCGTGCCATTAGTTCCATAATTGGCCTTTGAGCCCTCGAACTTAAGACTCGAAACCGAAGATACGATGATATCCTTAAGCTCGGGGAGGGTAAGCACGATGCCATTGTCGGCAGCATAAGAGATAGCCAAAGCGGCGATACCCGACACGTGAGGACACGCCATCGACGTACCCTGCATAAAGGCATACTTGTCGCCTGGGAGTGTAGATGCTACGCAACCGCTCTCGACAGTCGAACCGTTACGACGGAAATACTCGCCACCAGGAGCCGTTACGTTGCAACCACGGTCGAAGCAGGTATAGTATGTAGGATTGCCATCAGGGCCGATAGCCGACACTGCGATAAGCTTGTTATAGGCTGCTGGATAGCCAGCCACAGACTTGCCATCGTTACCCGCAGCGAAGATGATGATACCACCTTCGAGGTTTGGATGGTTCTTGGTCTCCATAAAATACTGGAACGCCTTCCACTCGACGCCCGTTTGACCGTTCTCGAACATACTATCGTTAGAGATCTGTCCTGCCTCGAAGCCCCAAGAGTTCTGCAACACACAAGCGCCACGATCGGCAGCATACTCAACAGCTGCGGCCGTAGCACTTACGCCAGCAGCATTACCGCCCGAGATAATCTGGCACGAGATAAGGCGCACGCCATCGCCATTGCCCGAGCCACCAGCAACGCCTGCAACGCCGATACCGTTATTGCTTACGGCAGCTACCGTACCTGCAACGTGAGTACCGTGGCCCGAGTCGCCATTACGTGTCCAGGTCACACGGCCGTTATCAACGAAGTTGTAGCCATATACGTCATCGGTGTAGCCATTGTTATCATCGTCAACACCCTCTTGGCCATTGAGCTCAGCCTCGTTAACGAGCATATTGGGCTGGAGATCCTTGTGAGAGTAACATACGCCCTCGTCGACAACAGCTACAACGACATCGGGACGGCCAGTTGTAAGCTCCCAAGCAGCAAATAGGTTGATATCGGCACCAGCCACAGCATTGGGGAAATCTACCGTACCATCGTTGTTATAGTGCCACTGACGTGGGAGCAACGTATCGTCGAAGGGCACACCCTCGGCACGCGTTGTGGCCATCATCTGTGGATCGACCTCGATAGCCTCGACCTGAGGCTTCTGTACCTTAGTAGAGAACTGCACGCGCTCGACGTCGTCAATCTCGGCGAGGCGCTGAGCTGCAACCTCGAGGTCGGTATCAGCTGGCAGCGATACGGTGTACCAGCGGTGCATATCGAGCTGGCGCTTACGCTCGGCGTTGACCTTGAAGTTGAAGACGGGCTTAACCTCCACAGCGCCTAATGCCACTGCAGCCTCGTCAAGCGCCGTAACACCCGAGCGTGTAGATACCTCGGCAGCGAGGAGCTTCTCGGCAGCAGACTCGCTGACATAGATGATAAGCTCGCCCTGCGCAGCATTATCTGCAGTGTTCACAAACTTCTTCGCGATGGCGACCTTGCTGGCCTCACCGCCACGCTCATCTACAGGATCGGTGGTACACGCTACGGCCATCATACCTGCCAATGCAAGAAGAAAAATCTTGGTTCTATTCATAGTTGTTATAAGTTAAAAGTTTCGCGTTTAGAGGCATTGCCCGAATAACAATCGCTCAAGATGCAAAGATATAAAAAAATCGTGAATTAAAAGCATTTAGGCGATAAATTGCTACGATAGTTGGCGTGCAGGAGGGGTTGGCTTGCGCGTGGAGGGTTTAAGGGTAGTTCGCGCCTAAAGGCGCTAAAGGGTAGTTCGCAGGCAAAGCCTGCTAAAGAGTAGCTCGCTCGCTAAAGCGAGCAAAGGGTAGCGAAGGGTAGCGAAGGGAGCAGGTAGGTCGGTGCGGCTAAAGCGTTGTCGCTGGTGTGAGAGTGGTTACTATGAGTTTCGATGGGTTATAATGAGTTTCTATGACGGAGAGGTTTGTGCGTTAAACCGTTGTCGCAGGCGCTAAACTCCTTAATCTCATTAAGCTCCCTAATCTCCCTTTAGCACCGCAGGTGCGCTCTACTCTTTAGCTCGCGCAAGCGAGCGAACTACCCTTCTACTACCCTCCCCCAGCAACAAAAATCCCGAAGGATGCACTAAAGCGTACAGCCTTCGGGACTTAATGCGATGGGCTACAGATGCCCTATAGAGTCGAAAACTACAAGAAAGGAACGAACTCCGAGGCACGTGTGCCCGTAGCCTCCTCCTTAACCTCGTCGGGAATAGTGCAGGCCTCGTAGATATAGGTTACGGGGTGCTCCTCCTTGCTCTTAAGGGTCATAGTCTTGCCATCCTCGGTGATACCGCCAGTGTAGTCGCACTTCCAGTCACCACCATCGAAGTAGCTACCCGAGAGCGTGTTGCCACTAACCTTGTACTCGCCATCGTAGAACTTGTAATCGATGCTGTAGACCTGCTGATAGAGGGCAAACAGACCCGAAGAGAAGCCGATGTAGACGTTAAACTCGGCAGCAACACCATCTACCGACACGAGCTTCCACTCCTGCTCAATATTATCAAAGCCACCAACCGTTGGTGTATCTTCGTCGCCACCACCCTTCTTATCACAAGCTGTCATTGCCAAAGCGAGCAACGCTACGAGCGACCATATCTTCAAACTTTTCATATCTCGAATCAATTTTTACGTTATTTTTCAGATTACATCCAGCCGCCATTATCGTTAGTATCGCGAACCACGACAACGACCTCCTTCTCCATAAGCTTACCACCAGTGGTATTGCCACCACCTACGGTCTTACCGCCAGCGATATACTTAAGAGTAACCATACCGATACCTGCATTCTTAGGTGTGAAGTATACCTTACCACCGAACAAATCGACCTTATCGATACCGAGACGGCTCTTAGTGTTATCGTCAATATCGAAAGAGTTGTAGCCTGTGATAGAGATGCTACCATCGCCAACCAATTTAGCGGGATCGAGCTCTATCTCCTCACCCACAATAGCAGGCACACAGATAGTACCGCGCACGCTCTGGATAGCCATCAAGGCATCAATCTTACCAGTACCCATCTTGCCCTTGTAGCTATCAAGGCCCATCATATAAGTTGCTGTTTTATCGCCATACACCTTCGTTCCAGTAAGGCGGTTATCTATATTACGTACCGATGAGGTAATGATATCGTAGAGCTGAGTATTTGTAAGCGTAATGCCATTCTCAACAGCGTATGAGAGTACCAACGCTGCGATACCCGACACGTGAGGACAAGCCATTGATGTACCCTGCATATAACCGTAGTCTGTGCCATACTTTTGTAGGGTTGCTGGGTCTACGGTCTCGGCAGGGATTGTTGAGAGCACACTACCCTCAAACGCATAGTCAAAAGAGTACTCACCTGTAATCCAAAAATCGCCACCAGGAGCAGCCACGTTACAGCCATAATTATAGTTGGTATATGTTGTAGGCAGACCATCTGGAGCATAAGCAGTTACGGCGATAAACTCGTTGTAAGCACCTGGATAGTCGGCAGAGGCCTTAGCGTCGTTACCTGCGGCGAAGATAACCACATTGCCACGCATTGCCGAGCAGCTGCTCTGGCTTACGAAGTAGCGCAAGCCTGCAAGCTCAACGCCAGCACCGTACTGCTCGTAGTCGGCATCGGTAGTGGCAGAGGCAGCAGACTGAGGATAGCCCCACGAGCACTGGAGGATACAAGCACCATTGTCGGCAGCATACTCAGCACCGCGAGCGTTTGTAGCAAAAGTACTGTTGTCCTCGCCATCGAAGATCTGGATAGACATAATGCGCACGCCATCGCCATTACCTGAGCCACCTGCAACGCCAGCCACGCCGAGGCCATTGTTGTTTACGGCAGCTACAGTACCTGCTACGTGAGTACCGTGGCCTACATCACCATCCCAATACTTGTTACCCTTAGAGTCTGTCTTGATTGAGCCCTGATCCCACGAGATATTGCCAGAGAGCTTACCTGAAGCAGAGAGATCTACGCAGTTGACGCCGTAGATATCATCGACAACGCCATTACCATCGTCATCGACACCTGGCTGACCATTAAGCTCTGCCTGGTTTTTCCACATATTTGCCTCCAAGTCGGGGTGGTTATACTTAACACCCTCGTCCATCACAGCCACAACAATTTGGTTGCTACCTGAGGTATACTTCCAAGCAGCAAAGGCGTTGATATCCTCGCCCTCCTTCGATGTCTTGTAGATAGACTGAAGGCCCTGGTTGTGGTAGTGCCACTGAAGCTCGAGCATAGGGTCATTGAAAGGCGCGTCGCCATCGGCACGTGTTGCCATACGCTCCTGTGCAGGGCGTGCCGACATCTGTGGACGCATCAGTACGGTAGCAAACTCCACACGCTCCACCTCGCTCATCGCTGCGAACTTCTGAGCTACTACATCGATGTCTGCCTCCTTGTCGAATCTAACGACAAACCAGCGGTGCATATTCATAGCGCGCTTCTGCTCGCCATTGATATTCATATTAAATACGGGATGTAGCGATGTAGCGCCACAATCGACGTTGAGAGCATCGATAGCTCCGCTGTCGGAACGTGTTACTGACGCTGCCTGAGACCACACGTCGGCAGTCTCCTCGTCGACATAGAGGATAAGCTCGCCAGGGGCGGCATTCTCCGAGGTGTTGATAATCTTCTTAGCCACACTCTTCTCTGCTACAACGCCCTCGTCTATCACGGGATCGGTAACGCAGGCTGATGTAAGAAGCGCCACTAAGGCAAACATTAAAATTCTACCCTTGTTCATAGTTATTAAAAATTTAAAAATAATCATACCACTTCAAGATGCAAATATAGATAAAATTTTCGGTTGTGGAAATATTTTCGCCTTTTCTCGAAAAAAAGTTGCATATATGCAAGGATGTTGGTTATGACAGTGTTGATGGTGGTGCGTGGGAGGGGGAGAGTAGTTAAAAGAGTAGTTCGCTCGCTTGCGCGAGCTAAAGGGTAGGGCGCGCCTGCGGCGCTAAAGAGTAGTGCGCACCTGCGGTGCTAAAGAGTAGCTCGCGCCTGCGGCTCTAAAGGGAGTTTAGTGAGTTTAAGGAATTTAAGGAACTTAACGTCAGCGGCAACGCCACAACCGCACTTGCCTCCCTGCTACCCTCCGCTACCCTTTAGCAGGCTATGCCTGCGAACTACCCTCCGCTACCCTTTAGCAGGCTCTGCCTGCGAGCTACCCTTTCTTCTACCCCTTCACCACCCAACGGTGCGAACACAAAACAAGCGGCCCACCCCGAGGGGCAGGCCGCAAGATCAGGACAATCTAACGATTATCGCTTAAGGGTTGTAAGCTTCATAGAGCCAAGTGGAGTTGCAGCCATAGGCTTAACAATCTCAACACGCTCGCTCAACGCAGTCTTAACACCTGCATACTCTACCTTGTCAGCAGCAACAGACAACACCTTTGCAGATGTCTCTGGAGCCTCCTCCTCTACGTAAGGCACGATAGTAGCCTCAGGAGTAAAGCGGAAGTGGAAGTTGCCAGTGAAACTTTGATCCTCTGCAGTGTAATTGAAGATAGCTGCACCGTAGTATGTCTTAAGAGCCATAGCGCCATCAGCTACAGAGAGCTGGAGAGGAGCCATAGGATTAAACTCAGCATTCTCCGAGCTCTGATAAGAGTATACCAATGTTCCCTCCTGGTTGTAGTAACCATAGAGCTTACCAAACTGGCTACCCTCATCCTCGTAGTTGAACAAGATACCATTCATTGTAAGGATTGAAGTCTCGGGGTTGAAATCGCAATACCAAGACGAACCATCGAATGTTGAGTTAGTCCAGAAGAAGGTAGTATAGCTCTTAGCTGGAACGATAGTAAATACCTCCTCGTATTCGCCCTCAGTGAACTTGTAAGAGCCTACAGGGAATGTACCATCGTACTTAGGAAGCTCATACTCGATAGTCTTATCTACGTTAGTGCCGTAGATAGTCTCGAAACGCAACTTAACAACGAAGTTAGGAGTCTCGGCAGTAACGTTGAAGGTCATAAGAGCAGCGCCATTCTCAGCGATCTTTGCAATAATTGACGATGCATCGCCAGCGTATTCAGCGAAGAGAGTCTCATCATCAACCTTCTGCTGTACCAAAGCCTGAGCATTACCATACCAGAACTTTACAGCCTTAAGCTGCGAAGCGTCGGCAACAACCTTGCAAGCTACGTTGAAGCAAGCAGGTTCCTCAGCCTCTACCTCGGCCTTCTTATCCTCCTCGGCGAAGTATGCTGGAGTGTTAACCTCTACGTTAACCTCAACCTCAGGCATATCACCCGAACCGTTGAAGTAGAAGTTGTAGACAAGAGCATTGTCAGTCTTAGCCTCGCCCTCAGCAGAGTAAGGAACTGCTACAAGAGTGTAGACACCCTTAGAGAGCTCAACCTCCCAACGCTTAGTCTCGGCATCACCCTCGTAGATCTTAAGGTCGCTGCTACCAGCTACGATAGCCTCGATAGCATCTGTTGGATCTGCGGTGATATCACCAGGAACGAATGCGAACTTGTAGGTATCAACATCACCACCAAAGGCGAAGTTGAAGATAGCGCGAGCAGTAGCACCATCAGCCGATACGTACATACCATCGTACGTTACAGCCATATCGTAGTTAACAAACTCGGTGCCTGGCAAGTAGTACTGCAAGTAACCAGCAGTATTACCCTTACCGAAGTAACCAGCATAACCACCATCCTTGAATGCAGCAAGCTCAACACCCTCTTTAGGGAATGAGATAATGCCATTCTTCAAAACTACTGGACCAGCATCCTCCCAAACAAGACAAGCCAAGTCGAAGAGAGTACCGTTCTGGTCACCCACAACTTTGCAATTGAGGAATACTACCTGTGCTTTATTACCCTGAGAATCAGTGCAAACCTCACCGAACTTAACGTTGTTAGGGTCGGTAATATCGAACTCAACATAAGTCTTGGCATCGCCTGCAGTGAAATTGAAGAACTGAGGAACGCCACCCCACATAGTACCGATAGTCTCGGGAGCATAAACGTTGACAGCGCGGATGCGGTTAGGCGCGAGAGCGTGCTGCTGGAACTCAACATAAGCACCTACACCCTGATATGCCTCACCACCCTCGAGAATAGTCCAAAGGAGGTCATCGAAGTAGATACCCTGGCCCATAGAGTTCCAAGGCTCAGGAATCATAATAGTGTAGACATACTCCGAAGTAGCATAGCTTGAAGCCTCAGCCTGGTCTACCTGAACGCGGACAGCGTACTCACGACCAATCTCGAGCTTGCTACCATCGAACTCGATAATGAAATTTGCCTTATCGGCATCAGCATCGAATGACACATTGCGTGGGAAGGTGAACAATTCAGCTGCAGTATCGTCGGTAGAGGCAGGAACATACTCTGCACGAACAGTTACGTCGGCAGCCACTGCGGTGTTCATACGACCCACAACGACAGCAACAGATTTTGACTCGGCAGTAACCTCGAAGTCTGCAGTGCTGGGCAGATACGCACCCATATTCTTATCCTGAGAACCGGGTGTGTAGTCAGCATACTTGTGCTCGCACGATGTCAACGTAATGACACCTACGAAGGCAAGAAGCAGATATATAAAATTAAATCTTTTCATACTTTTCTTGTTTTTCATTAATTAGTACCGACTAAATACTATAAGTCCTGAATAGCGATATAAACATCAGTAGGATCAGGGTTATTCTTATCAGCAGGGATACCTAAGTTAACCTGAGTCTCGAACTGTGGGAACATAGGAGTCCACCAAGGCAAACGACCTGTAGAGTTGAAGCGGCGCTGAGGATCGTAGCTTGTGCCCTCGTAAGCACAAGTAACACCCTTGTTCAAACGCTTCATATCGTACATAACGACACCCTCGCCCCAGAACTCAATACCCTTCTGGAAGATAATCTCATCCAAAATATCCTGAGTTCTGATTGAGTATGACGAATCGCGGTTCGACATAAACTGAGCGAGCTGCTGCATAGCTGCATCTGCACCCTGAATGTGGTAGGTAGCCTCCATATCGATGAAGTACATCTCCTCGCAACGCATCATAGGAATAGCGATAGCACCTGCGGTCATAAAGTCAGTACGGTTACCCTGACCTGGACGGAACTTAAAGAAGGTGTAAGGTGCATATGTGCAAAACTCTTCGAATGACGTAACCGTTGTGTAAGGCTTAAACGCATCCCACGCAACTTTAGCCAGCTCCTCGTCGGCAATGAATACATCCTGCTGCAACTCCTCATCCCACTGAGTGCTGAAGTGTGCTGGATCAATCATCAACTTCTTACGGAAGTCGCCATTACCAAGACGCTCGTAGGCCTTAGAGCTAACACCAGGGTTGGTCAATGGACCGTAGCCATAAGCTGCCTCAGGACACATATGAGCGCTGAACTGGTGAAGGTTACCAGCGATAGTGTCGGTAGAGTGCTGCAATGTCCACATCCAAGAAGATGCCTTAGTATTGAAACCAGTGATAGGGTTAGTCCACTCATCCTCGGTCATAATAGCACCACCGAAGGCAGCAATAGCCATCTTTGCGTACTCCGCAGCCTTAGCATAAGCCTCCTTACCCTCTGGAAGCTCACCACTGAGACCATCCTCGAAGCCACCCAACCAGAGGTAAGCACGAGCGTAGAGACCGTAAACAACAGCCAAAGTAGGATCGGTTGTACCATTAGGAACATAGTCAGCCGATGAGAATGCCTCAGCAGCATACTCAAGGTCGCTGAAGATGAAGGTAAAGAGCTCCTCACGTGTAACACGTGGGTTGTTCTTTGCTGCAGACTCGTCAGTAAACTCGTTTACGATAGGTACTGTAAGACCTGCTACATTGAGGCAAGCATCATCGTAGCTACCACTGTTGCCGAGATCACCAGCATATACTGGCAAAGCCTCGAAGGCACGAGCAAGGTCGAGATAGAAGCTTGCACGGTAGGTACGTGCGATTGCCGAGTATGACTTCAATTTGTCGTTGCCAGCAGTCAAAACGACAACGTCGTTACAAGATTTGATCTGTGGGTAGTAGGTATACCAGAACTGTACTGGCATATACCCAGTTGCACCATAGCCCTTACCCCAAGCGCCCATCATAAAGCGGTTGTAACCAGGAGCATTACCCATAAGCCAACCATTAGTACAGATAAGCTGTGCAGCCTGATCGTTGAAGACGCCTACTGATGGGAAACCGAAATCACAGTGATCCCAACCACCGTAAGCTGGTGCAAGGACACCACGAGGAATACCCTTAAGCAAATTCTCAGCCACGATATCCATCTGACCACCCATAAGCTGCTCCTGTGTGATGGTGCTGGTCTTTGGGAAGGTCTCGCGGATACATCCACTGAGCGCAACCGTTGCACCAAGTGCAACTGCTGCCACTGTTAATATCTTTGTAATTTTCATAATCTTATATATTATTTAAAATTAGAATGTCAAGGTTACACCACCAGAGATAGTACGGATAGGTGAGTACTGACCGGTACCTGTACCACGTGGATCGAAGCCCTTACGTGCTGACCAATACCATACGTTGTCGCATACTACGTATACGCGCAAGTTCTGGATGTGACCCTTCCACCACTTAGCAGGGAATGTATAACCGAGGCTAATATTAGATATGTTCAAGTAGTTAGTACTTGTCAAGAAACGTGTAGATGTAGCGTTTACATACTCATCGGCATACTGGAAACGTGGGATGTTAGAATCCTTGTTGTCCTGTGACCAAGCATCCAACAAATCCAAGTGGTAGTTCTTACCAAGTGAAGATGCTGTAGATGGCGACATATAACCAGCGTAAGAACCATCGATAGTAGTACCACCAAGCTGATAGTCAAATGCAACAGAGAAGTCGAAACCGTATGCGTACAAAGTAGTACCGAAACCACCGAATACGTCGGCCAAAGTAGAATCGAAGAGCTTCTTTGAATCGTGGTCAGATGACATCTCACCATAGTCAGAAGTCTTTCTCCAGCCACCCTCAACAGAGTCGTCCTTCTTATACCACATAGACTGACCAGTCTCAGGATTTACACCTGCGTACTCGTGGATGTAGAGAGTGTTAAGTGGAAGACCCTCAGCAAGGAATGTGCTACCTGAGATGAAACCTGAGTGGCCATCAACAGTACGATCCTTACGTGACTCTGGCAAGCTCAACACCTTATTCTTAACCCAAGTAAGGTTAGCATTTACAGACCATACAACGTTGCGTGTGCGGAAGATATCGCCGTTCAACACAACCTCGATACCTGTATTTGCCATATCACCAATGTTGTCGTAGTATGATGAGTAACCCATAGATGGAGCTACTGGCACTGAGAACAACATATCAGATGTCAAACGGTAGAAGTAGTCGATGCTACCAGTCAAGCGGTCATTCCACAAACCGAACTCAGCACCTACGTTGAGGTTGGCGTTAGTCTCCCAAGTGATGTTAGGATTACCCTTAGCACCGAACATAATAGAGATACCGTCGTTACCATCGTTCGATACAGAGTAGAGGTCGGTGTACATATAAGAACCGATAGCATCGTTACCCTGTGAACCATAAGATGCCTTAAGCTTCAACATTGAGAATACTGGAGCATCGAACCAAGACTCGCGGTTGATAATCCAAGCAGCACCTACTGACCAGAAGTTACCCCAACGGTGATCTGGGTGGAAGTTAGAAGAGGCATCGCGACGATATGATGCAGATGCGAAGATACGACCATCGTACTCGTACATAGCACGTACGAAGTAACCCTCGTTGAGGTACTCGCCAAAGGCTGAAGATATGCTCTTACCATCGACGATAGCACCGTTAAGCTCGAGGTTGTCGGTAGAGTAGACGTTGGTCTTGAAACCGCCCAAAGAGTAAGAACGGAGGGCATAGGTCTCGTGACCGAGCAATACCTGGAGGTTGTGCTCCTCGTTAGCACCGAACGACTTGTTGTAGTTGAGCAACTGCTGCAAGTTGTGGTTGTATGAACGACCGTGGCTCTTAGTAAGGTGACCCTTGTTGGCAGCAAACTGACCGTAGTATGGGTTCTTCAAAGATGTAGTACGAGTCTCGTCGATTGTAACCGAACCGTTCAAAGTGAATACCAAACCAGGGATGATAGTGAAATCAGCAAAACCGCTTACAGAGAATGCGTTACCCTCAGAGTTAGCCTCGTCGAGCCAGATGTTCTGCAATGGGTTAGACTGTGCACCAGAGAAACGAGTAAGACCCCAGACTGAACCATCACCAGAGTCGTAGATAGGCCACTTCTCGTCGTACTCCTTGCCGTAGTAGCCGTGACCAGCCTTGTTGTCCTCGTACATAATGTTACCCTCGCCGTCGCGGATGTAGACTGGGTAGATAGGAGCCATATCCGATACAGCAGCAAATACGTCACCGGTAGAACCGTCACCCTCGTTAGTTGAAGATGCACCATTCCAGTTGAAGTTGGTGTAGCTAAAGTTACCACCTACCTTCAACCACTTCTTAGCCTGGTAGTCGGCACGCATACGAGCAGTCCAACGGTACATATTAGAACCGTCGGTGATACCTGTGTTGTTCAAGTAACCGAATGATGCATAGAAGTTTGACTTCTCAGATGCAGCAGCGATAGATACGTTGTACTCCTGACGGAATGATGGGTCGTACAACTCATCGTACCAGTCGTCTGGACGTACGGTATACTCCTGACCGTTGTAAGAGATCTTACGGCCGAGAGTAGCGTTAGGATTGAGCTTACCGTTTGAACCGATAAGAGTCTGACCAGCAGGAACATTGTAGACGTTGTAACCAAGACCACCCTCACCAGTTGAAGTAAGCATCTGGTTAGCGAGGATATGTGCTGCAGAAGCATCGAGCTTATCCTTGTCCATATACTTGTTCTTCAATGCAGTGTAGTGCATCTCGTAGTACTGACCTGGATCGCGAGTGTAGTCATAGAGCTGACGAGCAGCCATATTTACACCCCACTTAGCGTCGAATGTTACACGAGCATCACCAGCCTTAGCACGCTTGGTAGTAATCATAATGACACCATTAGCACCACGAGCACCATAAAGTGCGTTTGATGCAGCATCCTTCAAGACGGTCATAGTCTCGATATCGGCCATATTGATGTTGTTCTTATCGCCCTCGTAAGGCACGCCATCGACAACCCACAATGGGTCGTTACCAGCGTTGATAGAACCGATACCACGGATACGGATGGTAGGCTCAGAACCGAGCGAACCAGAACCCTGTGATGTCTGAAGACCTGCTACCTTACCTGCAAGAGCATTAGCAACGTTTGAAGACTGAGTCTTGGCAAGCTCATCAGACTTAAGCGTTGCAGCAGAACCTGTAAAGGCCTCCTTCTTTGCAGTACCGAACGCCTGAACGACAACCTCATCGAGCTGCTTTGAATCGGCAGCGAGAACGACGTCGATAGTCGTGCGACCTGCTACAGCAACTTCCTGTGTCTGCAAACCGAGGTAAGAGAATTCCAAGGTTGCATTCGCATCAGCTGCAATCTCATAATAACCGGCAACGTCAGTAGATGTGCCTCGGGTAGTACCCTTAACAACAACTGCTGCTCCGATGACTGGAGTACCAGTCTCATCGGTTACTGTACCGGTAACACGCTGACCTTGTGCAAATGCGCCGAAGCAGCCCAAGATCAGAGTTGCGACCATTGATAGTACAACTTTTCTAACCATAAGCATTAGTTTTAAGTGAAAAAAAATTTGTATAAAGTTATAAAGTTTTTTCATTTACTCGACGCTCGTAGCCATCACCCAGCGCCACCATATCGGCGCACACAGTAGCGCAATAGGTACACTATCGGCGTAAAGTTAATGCACAAAGATAGCCTATTTAATTGAAATAGCAAAAATTCCCACTATTTTTTTTGCTACAATACATATAAATATAGGAATATAGTCACGCTACGTGGCTCAAATTGCACACTTCACGGCGAGATAAAAACCCACAAACACCCATAATTCATCAACGAAAAGAGGACATCGCAGAGTAAACGGCATAATTATCGAATATGCTCATTTTTTTCGTATTTGTGACAAATTACCCCACTTGTGTTAAAAAAATAACATAGCTGTTGCGTAGAGAAAATTTTTTGTATATTTGCAACCGCAAACGGGGACTAAATGGTCTCGGAGCGAGAAAAGAAATTGTAGATGAATAGCTAATTTTAGGCTTGCGAAGTGCGAGAAACCGCAGCATACTGGGCGTATGTGAGGATTTCGAGAACGAGCGTAACGACAAAGTAGCATTCATATACAATTTCTACAAGTTATAAACCTGACACATAAATAGTGTCCCAAAATCCTAATCTATGAAGCGACTGCTTTTGAGTGTCGCACTGTCTCTTGTCGTGGCAGTGGCAACGGCACAGGTTACTACCTCGTCGGTACGAGGTCGTGTAACACACAACGACAACCCTCTATTAGGTGCTGCGGTAGTAGCAACTCACACCCCATCGGGCTCGCAGTATGGAGCATCGACTAATACCGATGGATACTACGCAATCAGCGGAATGCGAGTAGGTGGCCCTTACACCATAACAATCTCATACATAGGATATAACGACGCTGTGTTCGAGGATATATCGCTCGGCATAGGAGAGGCTATGGAGATAGACGCCGAGCTTACCGAGAGCTCAATAGAGCTTGACAACATAAACGTCGTGGCATTCTCGGCAAGGCTGCGCGACGTGGACGACTTCTCGCGCGCTGAGATGGAGGTGATACCCTCGATAGACCGCTCGATATACGATCTGACAAGCATTATGTCGTCGGCCGTAGCCCCTGCGTCGGGAGGTATAATACTCGGAGGCCAGAGCACGCGATACAACGCCTTCAGCATCGATGGCACGCCTTCGGCCGATATCTACGGATTGGGCACTACGGGAATGACTGGCTCGCTAACCGAGGCAAACCCCATACCGCTCGATGCGCTCGAGAGAGTGACCATATCGACGTCGACGGTAGATGTGAGTGAGAGCGGCTTTACGGGGGGCGCTATCAAGGCGGTAACGCGCTCGGGAAACAACGAGTTCGAGGGCTCGGCATATACCTACTTTAATAATGAGCACTTCTGGGGCACGACGCCTGGCAGGGGTGTAGAGGAGCGCACGCCTCTCTCGGAGCAGATGACAAACATCGTAGGCGTAACGTTCGGAGGCCCGATAGTTAGAAATAAGCTCTTCTTCTTCGCGGCAGGAGAGTTCAACCGCAGCGTGACACCCTCGACAAACCACCCCACCACGGGCAATGCGGCACTCACGCTCGACGAGGCAGAGAGGATAGCCGAGCGTTACGAGGCGCTCACAGGCTACGACGGTGGCGGCTATGGCGAGCACAGCGTACTGGCGCTCACAGGCTCGGCAGTGGCACGTCTCGACTGGAACATCAACAGCGGCAACCACCTATCGCTGCGCTACAATATGCTTCACGCCGATGCCCACGACTCGGCAAACACGCTGCAGTCGTTCTACTTCACAGGCGCCGAGTACACGAACATCAACCGCACACACTCGGTAGTTGCCGAGCTCAACTCGTCGAACTACCATAAGGCCGTAGAGCGCAACATCTCGAACACGGCGCGCATAGGCTACACACGTCTTACGGATGGTCGCACCACGCCCGAGAGCCTCCCTGCGGTGATTATCAACGGCCTCGGCGAGCGCGGCAATGGCTCGGCGACGATAGGCACAAACCCTTACTCGGGCTGCAACGTGCTCAAGCAGGATGTATTCATCTTTGGCGACGACCTGCACATCCAGGCGCCAGGACTACACTACATAACCATAGGCACGTCGAACGAGATATATCGCGCCGACAACCTATACTTGGCCAATGCGCGCGGCACCTACACCTACAACACGCTCGAGGACTTTGTGGCCGACAACGCCTCGAAGTATCAGTATGGCTACTTCGCCGACGGCAGGCGCAACCTACCTATAACCACGGGACAGTTTGCCGTATATGCTCAAGATGAGGTGATAACGAGCCTCGGAAAGCTCACGTACGGTCTGCGCGTAGACATCCCCGTGATGTTCAACACCCCCGTAGCCAACGAGGCGTTCAACAGCAGTGCTTTTGTGGAGAGGTATGGCACGAAGACGGGCGACATACCACGCGCTCAGGTGCTCCTCTCGCCACGTATCGGCCTGGAGCGTAGCATAGCAGCGGGCCTGAATCTACGCGCCAGCGCAGGCATATACACTGGTCGCATACCCTTCGTATGGCTCTCGAACTGCTACCAGAATACGGGTCTGCGCTCTACAAGCGTGACGGTGAACGACCCTGCGGCGACGCCCGACTTCAGCCTTAACCCCGAGAGCATCGGAATAATGAGCAACCCCGCCATCGACATCGTGTCGGAGGATTTCCGCTACCCACAGGTGTTCCGCGCGGCGCTCGGCTTGGAGTATAGCTATCGCGGCCTGCGCCTAAACCTCGATGCCGACTACTCGAAGGGCATAAACAACATCTTCGTCGAGAACCTCGTGGCCGAGGATAGTGGCCGAAAGCTATACGTCGGAGGCGAGGGCAGCGACGTGGCGGCCACATACTACAACGCTACGACCAGCGACTTCTCGGCGGTATATCGTCTGAGCAATACGCAGCGAGGATACTCGTGGTCGGCAACGGCACGTGCCGAGTACGCCTTTGCAGGGACGCTGGAGGGTCTGCGCCTCGTGGCAGCATACACCTACTCGCAGTCGAAGAGCGTAAACGACGGAGTCTCGGCACAGTCGTCGTCGAACTGGGGACGCACCTATGCCGTAAATAGCAACGCCCCAGCGCTGAGCAACTCGGTATATGAGTTTCCGCACAAGGTGGTGGCCTCGGCAAGCTACACACGCCGCTACGGCCTCTTTGGCACGCGCGTGATGCTGCTCTACAACGGCTTCTCGGGCGAGCACTACTCGCTGACGTATGCTAAGGGTAAGGTTGACGTCAACGGCGACTCGTACAAGGGTAACTCGCTGATATACATACCCACCGAGGCGGAGATGCCGACTATGTTGTGGGCCGATGACAGCTCACAGGCGGCCTTTAACGACTATATCGAGGGCGACAGCTACCTACGCACGCACCGTGGTAGGTTTGCCGAGCGTAACTCGCACTCGCTGCCCTTTGTGCACCGCCTCGACCTGCACGTTGCGCAGTCGTTCTACTTCTCGAAGAGCAGCGACCGCCGCATAGAGCTATCGCTCGACGTGCTCAACCTCTCGAACCTCATCTCTCGCTCGTGGGGTTTGGTACACCGCACGACAAACTGGGCACTCTCGCCCGTCACGGTCACCGAGCTACGCGAGGTGGAGGGTGGCTACCGCCCAGTATATAAGTTCAACGGCGCGAGCTACACGGTCGACGACATCGCCTCGAGATGGCATATGCAGATAGGCCTGCGCGTGGTGTTCTAAGAGAGAGGGCGGCGCGTGAGGGTTGGCGCGTGAAAGATTAAGAGTAGTTCGCGCCTGCGGCGCTAAAGAGTAGCTCGCAGGCAAAGCCTGCTAAAGGGTAGCTCGCTCGCTAAAGCGAGCTAAAGGGGAGTGAAGGGAACAGGCTGCTTTGTGCGGTTGTGGCGTTGTCGCTAACACTAAACTCCTTAAACTCCTTAAGTTCCTTAAACTCCCTTTAGCACCGCAGGTGCGAGCTACCCTTTAGCGCCTTTAGGCGCGAACTACCCTTTTACTACCCTTTAACTCCCCCCAAAAAACCGACACAACAGTCCGACACTATGAAGATAAGATTTGACATATTGATGCTCGTCATCACACTTACGACCTTATTGGCGTGCAGCAGCGAGAAGAGTCAGTTTGGCATCCTCTTCGACCAGGCGTGCGATATGACCTCGCCATACGACCACGCGGGCGAGGTGCGCACCTTCACATTCAACGCCACGACAGCGTGGAGCGTGACTACAGAGGCCGAGGCCTCGTGGCTCGGCGTAGAGCCCAGCGCGGGAGAGGCAGGATTCGGGCAGTTTAACATCGTAGTCGACGAGAACACATCGTCCGAAGAGCGGTACGCACACGTCGTGGTACGCTCTGGGGGCGAGAGCCTAAGCATAGAGGTTGTGCAGCAGCGAAAACCGATATTCGAGCGCGAGGAGATGGAGGTATACACCATAGGCGCCGAGGGTGGCACAATAGATATCGACATAGCGACGAATAAGGAGTACACCATATCGATAGCGACGACCGAGAGGTGGCTAACGGCCGAGGTGGAGGCTACGCGAGCGCTCAGGAGCGAGAGGATAACCTTTGCGGCCACGCCCAACGACGGGGAGCTGGCGCGCGTGGCGATGGTGAGCATAGTATCCTCTGATGGCGCGGTGCTCGACACCTTCGACATAGTGCAGGCTGCGGAGCATAGCGCGACAAACGAGATAGTATACCACACCGACGACAACACCCTTGCTGCGCTAAGCACCGTGGCGGCCGAGGAGTATGGCGCCGAGCTGCGCTGCCACTTCTACGACGCCGAGCGAGCCTGCTACCGTATGGTCTTTGGCAGTAACGTCAGGCGCATCCCCGAGCGCTGCTTTGCCCAGCAGAGCCACATCACACAGATACTCCTCCCCGAGAGGCTCGAGGCGATAGCCAGTGGCGCTTTTGCCGGGTGTACGGGGTGTCACCGCTTCGTAATACCGCGCCGCGTGACGACCATAGGTAGCGCTATATTCGAGGGGTGCGCAGGGGTGCTCATCACCGAGTGTAACATACCGAGTAGCGACGCCACGGCCACGGAGTCGGGACACTGGCTCTACGGCTCGGCCTTCGACCACGTGGAGGTGCGTGGCAAGGTGGGAGCGCGAGCATTCAGCGGCTACGGCCTGCGTAGCGTAACCTTCGGCGAGGGTGTCGGCGCGGTCTCAGTAGAGGCCTTTGCTGCGTGCGGCGCTCTCGAGAGCGTATATGCCCCCTCGGTAGCCTCGTGGTGCGGGATAAACTTCGGCAATGGCGAGGCCAACCCACTCAATAGCGGCAACGTAGCGCTCATCATTGACAACGAGGTACTCACGGCGCTCGACGTTGACAGCGAGGTGGAGGCCATAGGCCCCTACGCCTTCTACAACTATGTGGCGCTCGAGAGCATAACCCTCGGCGACGGGGTGAAATCTATAGGTCGTGGGGCTTTCGAGCTCTGCGACGCGAGGAGCATAGCGCTCGGCAGGGGTATCAGGAGCGTAGGTCGCGGGGCGCTATATGGCTGTCGGTGCGACGTGCTGAGCATAGCATTTACGCTTCCCGACTTCGGCTACGACGCCACAAGTGCGAGCCACTGGCTCTGGGGCATCGAGGCGGAGAGCATAGTGATAGGCGACGGCGTGACTGCGATAGGGAGCCTTGCGCTTAGCAACATCGCGACGCTGCGTAGCGTGACCATCGAGGGCAGCCTCTCCGAGCTCGGCGAGGGAGTCTTTGCCAACAACGCCAGCCTCGAGCATATATCGTTAGTGTCGGGCCTCGAACGCCTCAGCAGACACACGCTATATGGCTGTTGCGCGCTTGTCGAGGTGCACCTGCCTGCGAGCATCACGACCATCGAGGAGTATGCACTGCAGGGTTGCAGCGCGCTGAGGAGCATATATATGGGCCCTGCGGTGAGCTACATCGGCAACTACGCCCTGCAGGGGTGCTGCGCCCTCAAGACGCTGCATATCGCCGCCACTACGCCCCCGACACTCGGTGGTAACTACGCCCTCGACACCAGGAGTGCAAGCCTTGTCGTCTACGTGCCAGCCTCGGCACTCGAGGCCTACCGCACGGCCGAGGGGTGGAGCTCGCTAAGGTGCAGTGCGCAGACTGAAGAGTAGTGGAAAGGGTGGAGACGGCAGGGAGCGCAGGGAAATTAGAGACCACAGAGACGCAGGGACGCAGAGACAACAGAGAAAGATGATAGCCGACTTCGTTGTTGTCTCTCTCGTCTCTCTCGTCCCTGTTGTCTCTCTCGTCTCTGTAGTCTCTTCCCGTCCCTTTCGTCTACCTCCCTAACTCTATATACTCGCTATATACTAATCGCGTGTGCGGATTCGAGCTCCACACCTCCTGGCGTATGCCCTTAGTGCCGAAACGGAAGAAGAGAAAGCGTCGGGGCACGCGATGCACTACCTGCCGCAGGGTATCAACCATCTGATAATCAAGATTTAGCGTATCACCACGCAGAACTCCAGCGATATGCAGCCACGGCGTCGTATAGGTAAAGCGCCGCTGGCTCTCGCGCACATCGTGCATATCCTGCACATCCTGTCTTTGTCGTCCCAGCAGCGTGCTATCGTGCTGACTTTGAGGCATTATGGCTGCGGTATCGGAGGTTATCGGTATAGTGAGGGCTACCGAAGTCACGGTAGCGGCGGTGGCGTAGCTCTCGACGCGCCTTAGGCGCAGGCCGAGCGAGCGTATCTGCTCGGTGTCGTGGCGGCGCTCGCGGCGCAGCTCGCTGATGGTCAGCTGCATACGTGCTACGGAGGCGGCCGAGGCGTCGAGGCGCGTGCGGTAGTAGGTGATGCCCTCGTCGAGTGCCGCGATGTTGCTCCTCAGGCGGCGGTTGTCGCGCGCAAGGCTCAGGATTACTGCCCCTGCCACCACCGTGGCGGCAACAAGCAAAAGAAGTGTTGTAAGGTGTTTCATAGGTTTTAGGTGTTTAGTGGTTGGCTGGGGGTGAGGGAAGAGACGATAGGGATGGAAGAGACTACAGAGACGAAAGAGACGGAAGAGACGAGAGAGACAACAACGAAGTCGGGCATCATCTTTCTCTGTTGTCTCTGCGTCCCTGTGGTCTCTGTGGTCTCTAATTTCCCTGCGCTCTACCCCTCCCCACTCGTCACACCTGTCACACTTGTCACACCTGTCACACTGGGGTACGCCCCTGTGACATTGTGACATTGTGACACCGTGACAGGCTCGGTCGCAGCAACACATACCAGATTATCGCGCGCAATAAGCTCGCCCCTATCGATAAGTCGCTTGATGCGCATCTGCGCCGTAGTGCGACTAAGAGAGAATAGACTCTCTATCTTATGTGTCAGCGTAGCGCGCTCCACAGCACCGCCATACTCGCTACGTAGAAGCTCTATGATGCGGTCGCCAGGTCGCTGCGACAAGTTCTGGGGCACGTCGCAGAGCTGCGGGATACCCTCCTCCGAGACGCGGAACGCAAAGCGCTCGAAGGGCTCGTTACGGCAGAACTGAGGCTCGACAATAGAGCACTCGCCGTTACGATGCACGTAGATGACACTCTCGGCCTTACGTTGCAGCGCCGAGCCGAGGTGACCACGCGCCTTGTCGCTACCAGGATTGGTATGCAACACACAGAGTATGTGTGTATTAGTCTTGGTACTGAGCGACATAAGCTGACCTACCAGCGCATCGCTCTCCTCGAGGTCGTTGGTGTTGCGCTGCAGGTCGGCGATACCGTCTATCACTATCAGGTCAACAGGATAGTGATATATGGTCTCTAACATTATTGTATAACGCTCCTGAGGCGATAGCTCGCGGAGCGTGAGCGTCGTGAGGTTAGGCTCGGAGACTAACCCTGCACGCTTGGCACCCGTCATCGTCGAGATGCGGTCTACCACCCTGCGCACGTGACGCTCACCCTGCTCGGTATCGACCCATAGAACGTTGATATTCATATTTTTAGCAACGTTCTGGAAGTTGTCGAGGCCGTTGTAGGGTATGGCCATTGCCGAAGCTACGAGGGCCGAGGCAAGGAATGTCTTCTTGCTCTTTGCCTCGCCACATATGGCCGAGATGTTACCGCGCGAGCAGACGCACGCCCCATCGATAGATATCAGTGGCTGCTCCTCGGGTAGAGGCTTATCCATATCTATAATATATGGTTGAATAAGTGCCTCTACACGGTCAAACTCCGCAGCCTTGAGTAGCGTCTGATTGGTGTTAGGCAGTAAAAATTTGAACTTAGGGGGCTCCGCAGTGATGCCCTCTACCCCACTGGTGCTCTGTGGCTCAGTAGGCATTGTGTCGGTTGTACTCATAATTCTAAGTGTTACGTGTTGGTTTATAGGTTTGTATATGCTGTTGTTAGTGTTGCGTGCTTTGGGCGCTGTGGGTTACTATGGGTTTCGATGGGTTATAATGAGTCTCTATGACGGAGAGGTGTGTGCGTTAACCTCGTAGTCGCTTACATAGTAACTCATATTACCCCATCTTAACTCATATTACCCCATCGTGGCTTAGCACCACTACCTCGCTGCAAATATACAATATTTAAACACGTTTGTCAAGTGTTTTGATAAATATTTTTACTTTACGAGTTAATTTTCTGTACTCGAGTGTTTTGGGGGTAGTTGCTGATGGGTGTTGTCACGATGTCACAATGTCACACTGTCACAGGGGTGTGGCCCAGTGTGACAGGGTGTGACAAGTGTGACAGGGGGTGACAAGGGGGTGACAGGGGGTGACAGGGGGGCTTGCGCGTGAAAGATTAAGGGTAGTTGAAGGGTAGGGCGCAGGCAGAGCCTGCTAAAGGGTAGCTCGCTCGCTAAAGCGAGCTAAAGGGTAGCGAAGGGAGCAGGGAGCTTTGTGCGGCTAAAGCGTTGTCGCTGGCGAATGAATGGGTTACGATGAGTTGCTATGAGTTACTATGGGTTACTATGACGGCAGGGGTGGTGCGGTTGTGGCGTTGTCGCTAACGCTAAACTCCTTAAACTCCTTAAGTTCCTTAAGCTCCTTAATCTCATTAAGCTCCTTAATCTCCCTTTAGCACCGTAGGTGCGCTCTACCCTTTAGCGCCTTTAGGCGCGAGCTACCCTTCTACTACCCTTTAGCTCGCGCCAGCGAGCGCCCTACTCTTCAACTCCCCCTCCCCCAGTTTTTAAAAAAACTTACTAACTCAGGTTGGTAATTCCATTTTATTTTCGTAACTTTGTCACGATTTGTGCTACGGTAAAGGCTACGACCCCAGTAGCGACCATCGCAGGGCACAAGAACAACTAAATAATGTATTGACACACAATAAATTAAAACAACAAAGACTATGATTTACTCACACGAAGTGCAGCAGATGTGCTGCGTGAAGAAGGGTGCTAACCACGAGTCTGCACCTATCCCCGAGGAGGGAAAATGGGTACGCGCTAAGGAGATTAAGGATATCTCGGGCCTTACGCACGGTATCGGCTGGTGCGCACCACAGCAGGGAGCTTGCAAGCTCACGCTCAACGTTAAGGACGGTATCATCGAGGAGGCTCTCGTCGAGACTATCGGTTGCTCGGGTATGACCCACTCGGCAGCTATGGCATCGGAGATTCTCCCAGGCAAGACCATCCTCGAGGCGCTGAACACCGACCTTGTGTGCGACGCCATCAACACCGCTATGCGCGAGCTCTTCAAGCAGATTGTCTACGGACGTACGCAGTCGGCATTCTCGGAGGGTGGCCTTGTTATCGGCGCATCACTCGAGGACCTCGGTAAGGGTCTTCGCTCGCAGGTAGGTACTATGTTCGGCACCAACGCTAAGGGTACTCGCTACCTCGAGATGGCCGAGGGATACTGCACACGTATGGCCCTCGACGCCAACGACGAGGTTATCGGCTACGAGTTCGTACACCTGGGCAAGATGATGGACTTCATCAAGAAGGGCATCGAGCCCGCCGAGGCACTGGAGAAGGCTAAGGGTTCTTATGGCCGCTTCAAGGATGCTGTTAAGTATATCGACCCTCGTCACGAGTAATGCGAGCGTTCGGGAGTTTATTAACCATTAAATTTTAGGAAATTATGGCATTATTTGAGAGCTACGAGCGCAGAATCGATAAGATCAACGCTGTGCTTGCACAATATGGTATCAAATCAGTAGAGGAGGCTAAGGCAATCTGCGACGAGAAGGGCATCGACCCATACAAGATGTGCGAAGAGACCCAGCCTATCTGCTTCGAGAACGCTAAGTGGGCCTATGTTGTGGGCGCCGCTATCGCTATTAAGAAGGGTTGCACCAACGCTGCCGACGCTGCCGAGGCTATCGGCGAGGGCCTCCAGGCCTTCTGCATCAACGGCTCGGTAGCCGAGGATCGTAAGGTAGGTATCGGCCACGGTAACCTCGCAGCACGTCTTCTCCGCGAGGAGACCCAGTGCTTCGCATTCCTCGCAGGCCACGAGTCGTTCGCCGCTGCCGAGGGCGCTATCAAGATTGCGGAGATGGCTAACCGCGTGCGTAAGAACCCCTTGCGCGTAATCCTCAACGGCCTCGGTAAGGACGCCGCAAAGATTATCTCGCGCATCAACGGCTTCACCTACGTACGTACCGAGTTCGACTACTACACTGGCGAGGTTCACGAGGTGGAGACCATCTCTTACTCTGACGGTCTTCGCTCTAAGGTGCGCTGCTATGGCGCCGACGACGTACGCGAGGGCGTAGCTATTATGTGGAAGGAGGACGTAGACGTATCTATCACGGGTAACTCTACCAACCCTACACGCTTCCAGCACCCCGTAGCAGGTACATATAAGAAGGAGCGCACACTCGCTGGCAAGAAGTACTTCTCTGTAGCCTCGGGCGGTGGTACTGGCCGTACTCTTCACCCCGACAATATGGCCGCAGGCCCTGCATCATACGGTATGACCGACACAATGGGCCGTATGCACTCAGACGCACAGTTCGCAGGCTCGTCGTCAGTTCCCGCACACGTTGAGATGATGGGCTTCCTCGGTATGGGTAACAACCCTATGGTGGGTGCGACTGTGGCTATTGCAGTAGCTATCCAGCAGGCAATGAACTAATTACACAATCGGTAGCGTCAATTATTTGAAGCTATCTTGTGAATAGATATCCCCGTAATTCGTGAAGAGTTACGGGGATTTTTGTGTCTGTATAGACGAATAGATTAGACTCCTCGTCATGATGGTTGTGGCTACGATTAGGCGTAATATCACCTATTTTCTGCTACTTATCTGCTACCATTTTTCGATTTTCAGAATCTGGTAGCAGGAATCGTTGTAACTAAATGTATATCGGCAAGATACGCTCTTTTTAACTTCGTGTTTCAAGGCTCAAAAATCACTAGTTTTTACTATGAAACGAAGAAGTTTTGCTACCACTTTTTGTGTATCTCCGAGTAGAACACGCAGAAATGGCTTATCACCCATCAATCTTACCATTAGTTATAATGGCTCACGGGCTACTATGTCTACTGGTAGACAGGTAAAGTTTGAGGACTGGGACAACAAGAGACAACGAGTTAGAGGCAGCAGCGATGAGGCTAATGCTATAAACGATCATCTTCAGCTACTACGAACTAGGCTCTATGATAAGGAGAATGAACTATTGGAGCGTGGCTACATTGTTAATGCCAACATTCTGCGTGATGCAATGCTCGATAGAATAGACACCTTGCAGGCAAAGAGCCTGATGCAACTATTTAGAGAGTACCTTGCCGATAGGAAGAGTGATATGGAGTGTGGCAAGATAGCGAAGGATACCTATACGAATATAGAGCGAGCATACGAATTGGTGCTGATGTATCTTAAACACCGCTATAAGCGTAGCGATATGGCTCTATTAGAGCTCAACCACTCATTTATCGCTTCGTTCCATACATTCTTACTCAACAACCGCAAGATGAAGCAGAACACATCGGTTAAGTCTTTGCGGATACTCAAGCAGGTAATCAATGTGGCGTTAGCTGATAGGCATCTGCCAACTGATCCATTTGTTAAGTTCAAGATTCAGCGTGAGGTTGTGGAGCGTGATTTTCTAACGAATGATGAGTTGGAGAGCATCATCAACCACAGTTTCTCTACAAGCCGACTTGAACGAGCCAGGGATGTCTTTGTCTTTGCGTGCTATACAGGTCTTTCGTATAGTGACCTAAAGACACTCGCAAAGGAGCATATCTCGGAGGATGATAGTGGTAGATTGTGGATAAAGAAGCATCGAGTGAAGACTGGCGTCTTGTTTCGAGTACCACTATTACCTATTCCCAAGCTGATATTAGAGAAATATCGTGAGAGTGAAGAGATGTTGCCCGTGGGGGACTTGTCAACATTCGACGAATATCTGAAGGAAATAGCCGCTCTTTGTGGTATCAACAAGCGTGTATCAACACATACAGCACGCTACACCTTCGCTACAACGGTAACTCTCACAAATCGTGTTTCGATTGATGTTGTTGCTAAAATGATGGGGCATACCAACACGCGTATGACATCGCACTACGCCAAGGTCGTAGATGACTACATAGCCGCCGAGATGGATAGGCTTCAGGAGGTGTATGGGGAGTAATACTTGATGACAGACTTTGTTAGGGGGTATAGAAAATACCCCTTGACAGATGTCTGTCACGATATCACATCTCTTATTAAAAATTGTTTACTAAATTTGCATAATAACACTTTAACATAAGTTATATGCTATTCATAAGTGATAAAGAGCTATATCGAGTTCTAAAGATGACTGATAAGTATTATGGAATTAATAAATATGTACTATCTATGGTGCATCCAGAAGTTTGGAATATCTCCGATATCTCTGCAGGAGAATCAATCTCTATACAAAGTCACGACAGATATGAGTCTTTTACCAGGTCGTTACTATACAACCTCAATACTGAAGGTTATCTCGGAAAATTTAATGATATAGACACTATAGCTAAGGCTCTATATATTGTTAGTAAATACTTGTGGCATATTCGCTATATACGCAATGAAGAAGATGTGACAGAAGATGATGAGTATATACCTGATATTAATGCTTACATAAAAGATCTCGCGATTGATGATATGCTTAGGCTATATATAGGTTGTCGGCAAGCACTTGAGAAAGATAATGACTATCTTGGCACTATTGAACTACATATACCCAAATTACAAAAAACGATTAAACTCAGCAACTGGAATAACTGGATAATTCATCACCTTGTAAAATATAGCAGCGAACACTTGCCAGAAATAGAGTGCTCTCTAGATAAGGCAGATGAACTATGGAAAAAAAGGCATCCTATCGGGCACAAAGAAGATGGCGATTACAAATCTGTTGTGTATGGAACCTATAACCTACTTAAAGAGTTTTACAACGGAGATAAAGACACCATGATACCTAACTGTATTCGCAAGATTACAGCAAACTTTATAGAGCTACACGCAGCCTTGTTGGGGAAGTTTCCCACGGACATAACTTTGGATAATATTGGAGCAACCATAAAATCGTGCTTAAAAAAAGAACCTCAACTACTGTGCAATAAAACGTGTTTAGAAGAACTGAATTCATCTGGACGAGCTGAGTATATTGATATCTATTAGAATAGTTTAACTATCTTATTATCAAATGGAAAGAATTATGTCATATAGGACTGATTCTTTCCATTTTTTATTTTTGGAAACAACTATTTTTCACCATTATCTTTGCAATGTCGGACCAGATAAACCGCGGCTATCGAGGACGACTGGAGCTCCCCAATGGAGTAAACTTTAATATTAATCCATATGATGATACATTATATAAGTATAAATAAGAATCAGTGGCTCTCAGATGTGCTTAAGGAGATACCCACAAATACAATTTTCAACAAGACACTCACAGGATGTGGTGCAACTACACTAGAGATTAACGCAGCTCGCAACTCTATCATCATCGAGCCTAATGTACCCGTAATTATTGGTAAGAAGGTACAACACCCACAGATACTAGCCGTATACGAGGGCATAAACAAGGATGATATCAAAGCCTACCTCGCAGGAGAGTATGATGGATACCGCAAAATTATAACCACCCCTGAAGGGTTTGCTAAGAAGGTAATGCCTGCAATGTGCGAGACTGACACGAATGTCTACAACGATTACTTCCTACTTTTTGACGAGTGCGAAAAGACCATACAAGACATCGGGTATAGAGGCGACATCTACCTACCAATAGAGGATTTTTTCAAGTTTAAGGGTAAGGCGATGGTATCAGCGACACCCATTATGCCAAGCGACCCTCGATTTAGAGAGTTCGATATGATTAGGCTGAAACCAACCTATGCATATAAAATGAAATTACGAGTACGTATCACTACCAACACTGTGAGGGTACTTAGGAGGGTCATAGAGCTATGTGAAGAACATAACAAGAAGGCTTGTATATTTTTCAACTCGACAGATGCAACCCTTAAGATTATTCACACACTTAAACTCGAGGGAAAGAGCAAGGTGTTCTGCTCTGAAAAGAGTATGAAGAAACTGAAGAAAGAGGGTTATAAGGATGTTAGCGATAAACTGTCTGATCTTGCCGATGTAAATTTCTTCACAAGTCGCTTCTACTCTGCTGTGGACATCAGCATTAACGAGAAGCCTGTTGTGATTGTGCTCACTGATGTATACAATGCTCCATACTCAACAATAGACCCTTCAACAGAGGTTTATCAGGCGGTAGGAAGATTTAGAAATGGTGTACACAATATCTACCACATCACTAATTGGGATGCCAACATTACTCCAAGGTCTCATGATGCCGTATTCCACAACCTAAATAGCTTGGAACTAGCATATAGAAGCGTAGAGGATGTGATGCGCATGTCTGACCCAATAGGCAAAGCGGCTATTCAAAAGTCGCTTAACGAGATGGAGTATAGTAGATTCCTAACCACCTCTGGAAGCCGCAACTACCTAATGTGGGATAACGCATGGGAAGACGAAAAGATCAAAGGCTACTACAAAAATGAGGCGAGTATAAAGAACGCATATAAGGATGCGCCTTTCGTTACAGAATTTAAAGCATCAACACTTCCTGTTACTGATGAGGATAGACTCAGATTTTCCAAGGAGCGACTTATAAGCACATGTTCATTATGGAGAGGAGCGATGACACTGCTCGACAATATTGGCAAGGCTAACATAGATAAAGAGAGTGCATTTATCATCGACGAACTCGGCGAAGAATTTAGGACGATGATCGAGGCTCACACCATTCTCGGATCAGAACGCATAAAGAGACTAGGATACGACAGACACAAAATAGAGGCGGCTTTAGATAATATTCGCGAGAATATATTACTTACATCGGATGAGATGCAGAAAGCAGTATATGGTAAATATAGTGAGGGAGACATGGTGTCCGTTGCAGAAATAACCCAATTTATGAAGAACTTGATTAATGAAAAGGGAATATTTTACAAGCATCACATTGATCGCACACTGATACAGTTGTACTTTGAGATTACGGATAAGCGAGACAGGGCAGCTAGATACTATGTCCTAGGCAAGAAGAAGTTTGAATTTTAATATGTCGTGACAGACTACGCGGGAGGTCTAGAAATATACCTCCCGTCATAGTCCGTCACTTTATATTGTATATCTTATACACACATACATACCTAAACAAACGCCCCCGCCCCATCGTAAAATGCAAAGTCAGTTTACTTAACGATTTCTCACTAAAACAGGCTGAAAATTAATTAGTTATTAATCAATTAAAATCAGCTTGTATATGCAGTTAAGAAAGACAATGCGTCAGGCGGCTAAAATGCGTTTAGCGCTGACAGGTGCAAGTGGCGCGGGGAAGACCTATTCATCGCTACTTATCGCCTACGGAATGACCAACGACTGGTCGAAAATCGCAGTTATCGACTCCGAGAACTGTTCAGCAGATCTGTATGCTCACCTTGGTGCATACAATGTACTTACTCTTGACAGCTTCTCGCCAGAGACCTATATTGAGGCTATCAATATTTGCGAGGAGGCTGGAGCAGAGGTTATCATTATCGATAGCATATCTCACTGCTGGGACTATCTACTCGATTTTCACTCCTCTATGCAAGGCAACTCATTTACCAACTGGTCGAAAGTTACTCCTCGACAGAACGCCTTTATCCAGCGCATACTATCTTCAAATGCACACATCATCTGCACAATGCGCTCAAAGCAGGACTATGTGCTTTCGGAGAAGAACGGTAAGATGGTACCCGAGAAGGTGGGTCTAAAGTCCGTGCAGCGTGACAATGTAGACTATGAGTTTACCGCAGTCCTCGATATTGCTATGAACCATCGTGCAACAGCCTCTAAAGATCGTACGGGGCTATTCACTGGTCGTGCCGAGTTTCAGATTACGCCACAGGTAGGCAAAGCTATTCTTGCGTGGTGTAACAATGTTCAACCTCAAACACATAGCAGCTATGACACCGCCCGCATTACAGCTTAACAGCATTGAGCTTAATCCGTTTGCCCTACAGATAGCCGAGCTTAAGCCTCAGGTGCAGCACACTCGACACTTTATAGAGGCAAATACTACGCCCACAACTATCGAGCATCTGCGCGATGACTGTGTTGTTCCTGTATTTAGCAAAGATAACGAGGTGACAATCTCACATCAAGCATTTATCGAGACTCTACTCGGTGCAGCATATCGAGTCTTCCCTCGTGAAGCAATCGATGCACCTGATATTGTGGTGTCACATATTATCAAGGGGCGTATCCCAGAGGCTATACACAAGCCCGTAAGAGAGCTATTGGATAGCGACAAGACGATATACTATGAGCGTATGGCGTTCTGCATAGAGATACCTACTATCTACCAGGATATTGACGGCAACCGCCTAAACCTATCCATTGGTGGAGTACGAGCCTATAACCACGAGAACCTATACTCCCGTAAGGGCGTTGAGAAGTTTAAGATATTTATAGGCTTCAAGAATCTCGTTTGCTGTAACCTCTGTGTATCGACCGATGGACTAAAGAGTGACCTTCGAGTAATGAGTGTACAGGAACTATTCGATGCTACTGTAAGGCTGTTTGAGACATACAATACCGAGGCACACCTTTGCCAAATGTCGAATATGCTCAACTATTCGCTTACGGAACATCAGTTTGCACAGCTTATAGGCAAGACTCGACTATATCAGTACTTACCTACTGCTGAGCGAAAGATGCTACCCGCTATGGAGTTTACTGACTGCCATATCAATAGCGTAGCCAAGGCATATTACGCTGATGAGAACTTTGGTAGAGTAGATGGCGTAGACATCGACCTATGGCGAGTATATAACCTCTTCACAGGGGCTAATAAGTCGAGCTATATAGACACCTTTCTGGATCGTTCTTTAGGTGCTACCAATCTTATTACAGGCATATCACACGCCTTGGATGGCGATAGTGTTTATCGATGGTTTATCGACTAACCGCAGATATACCCTTGCAGTCTCGGCTGCAGGGGTATTTTGCTTTGTATCGTAAAACACAATATATGTGGAGACAACTGACTGCGTTATTTGAGCCATATCAATAGCTTATGCAACTATGATTACTATAAGGAAAGGCCTAACATTGTCGAGATCCCTATATTTTAGATATGCTATGCGAGATTTACCTCACAAGGTATGCCAGAACACACCTTTATGGGCGTAATAAGACAATACTACCCAAGCTACATATAACATTATTATATCTCAATATTGATTTTTGGGAATGTTTTGTTGAAATTTGCACTCCGATAAAATCGTTCTTTTATACCTGTTTTTATAAGGCAACAGCAAAAATGTCCGCCAAACTGCACAATCTGCCAAAAGTTTACTATCTTTGTGGTAACATATTATTTACGCGGAAAGTGTAAGTTTATTCACAGAGAATAAATCTGGTAAATTTAGAAGAGTGAATAGGCGGACATCTTCCTGCGTCATACCTTCATATTGGGTATGGCGTGGGGCTGTTGCTTATTTTATCTTCAAGGCTTTACCAGAGCCCATTCTCTTAAAATAAGTTTTCAGCACCACGCTTTCTTTTTTATAAATCACTATCGAGGTGCGGGTAGTCACAAATAGAGTCTTTGTATATGGAGACGACTCAGAGTAAAATTTACAATAGCCCACACATTGAACAGATTTTCGTTGATGTAGAACAAGGATTCTCTCTGTCATCGGAGATTGGAGACTGGGAAGATGGCAGTTCCGATGAGGGGACAGCAGAATAGAAAATAAACCACAAAACACATAACACTATGAAACACAAGCTACTATTTACATTAGGCATTAGTTTGTTGACATTTGCGAGTTGTACACAAGATTTCGACGAGCCAACGCCTATCACGCCATCTCCTGAAGGGGCTATCGCCATTAACATTAGTGGCAGCATTGCACAGACCTACACTACACGTGTTGATGATGGAGGTTTTTGCGATGGCGATCAAATAGGTTTATTTGGAGTTAACTACTCCGAAAATAATACTGTGCCTGGGGTGCTTCTTGACAAAGATAATCAGGTGGATAATGCTCGCTATACCTTCGATGAAGAAAATTTTACATGGAACTCAACTGGAGGTATATATTATAAGGATGCTAACACTAATATTGATCTCTATGGCTATTACCCTTATGCCAATGTTGAGAGTGTTAGTGCATACAAATTTGAGGTTGCGCAAGATCAATCGGGTGCTAATGCTGTCGATGGTTATGCGATGTCAGACTTTTTGTGGGGTAAGGCAGAGAATATAGTTCCAAGCGAAACAAAGGTGAAGATTAAATTCAACCATCAAATGGCTTGTGCTAATGTCATATTGGTTGAAGGTAATGGTTTCACAGGCGATGAATGGAATACGTTAAATAAAAGCGTATTAGCAATGAACATCTCTCGTCTATCTACCATTGACCTTGCAACAGGAATGGTTACGGCCACTGGCGATTCTGAACTTGAAGGAATTGTAATGAAGCATAATACAGATGGTTTTAGGGCTATTGTCGTTCCACAGAGTGTGCCAGCTGGTAAGACCTTATTCTCAATCACAATAAATGGTATCAGTTATCGATACAAGAAAGACACAGATTTCGTATATGAATCTGGCAAACAGTCAAGGTTCACTATCACTGTCAACAAGAAAGAGCACACAGGCGAATATGAGTTTGTTTTGACCAATACCGAGATTATAGACTGGGTTGCAGATCTCGATACCCACGGTGGCGAGGCTCGTCAATACTATGTGGTGCATCAGGAGGAGCCAAACACTCTATCTGCTAAATTGCGAGCAGCAAAGAAGGACCCCGCCAAAATTAAGAACTTGAAGATTTCTGGTAAGATAGGTGCTGCTGACTTCTATTTTATGCGAGATTCGATGATGGTTTTGCAAGCTATTAATTTAAAAGAGAGTGAAATTGCAGAATATGACACCTATCCTGCTCATGAAATTCCTCAAGGAGCCTTAAAAAACAAGTCTACTCTTACGCAATTTTGTTTCCCTGAGAAAGTTGTAAAAATTGGAGAACAAGCCTTCGCTGAATGTATACTCTTATCTGGGGCGTTAATAATTCCTGACGAAGTGGTAGAGATATCATCGGGAGCATTTTCTGGATGTTCAAATATCGCATCACTTTCACTGCCTGCTCAACTAGAGAGAATAGGAAGTTTTGCGTTTCATAGATGTCATTCGTTATCAGGATCCCTTTGCCTCCCCGAATCTGTAATATATATAGGAGGAGATGCCTTCTCTGATTGTTCAGGACTTACGGGTTCGTTAATACTACCTAATAATTTGAAAGATTTGGGTTCTCATTCATTTGCAGATTGCTCAGGATTTACAGGGTCTCTATCTATACCGCAATCATTAAAAACCATATATGGTGCGACATTCTATGGCTGTTCGGGACTGAATGGACAATTAATTTTACATGATAACCTCTCTTTGAGCAATGATAAATATGAAGGCCCAAATGGGGGAACTAATGTTGGCATCTTTGAAAATTGCAGGTTTCAGGGAGAACTGAAAATCCCCAACAACATTACGACTATTCCAAAAGCCTGTTTCCGTGGCTGTCAATTTTCCTCTATCGCAGGTTTCCCAGAAGGATTGTTAAGTATTGAAGATAAAGCATTCAGTTTCAATGATCGTTTATCTGGAGTTATAGAGTTCCCCGAATCATTAGTATCTGTGGGCATACAAGCCTTTGAATATTGCCGTAATATAGAAGGAGTTATTTTACCAAGTGATTTAGCGGTTATTAAGACAAATGCTTTTAGTGGTTGTTATTACATAAATAAATTAGTTTGTAAATCGAATGAACCACCAATGGTTCAAAGTGGAGTGTTTAATGGAGTATCTAAAACAAACTTTGCTGTAGAAGTTCCAGAGTCCGCAGTAAACCGATATCAAACAGATACTGGATGGAGTGATTTTGAACGAATAGGTGCATTCTATGACTTTTCTACTTCATGCCGCAAGATGCGAGTACTTAATGCTACATATAGCCGAAAAATAGTTTTGCGAGCACCTGCAAATTATACATGGAGTATCGAAAGTCAGCCCAACTGGATATCAGTAACACCATCTAGCGGAGTAGGTACGCAGAACGTAATTATCACTGTTAATGAGATGGCATCTACGGAGGTAGATTCTTTCGAAATCAATACAGGTTCGTATAATAATCCTAAGTATGAAACCCATGAAGGACGAGCTGGAGAGATCGTATTCATACTTAACGACAAGGACTATCGCATAACTATGGATGTGGAACAGTACAACTGTGAGTATAGAGATGGGGATGTGATTGTTAACCAAACGGCAACAAAGGGCAATGGAGTAAACCTCGTATTTATGGGCGACTGCTTCGATGCAAGAGACATCGCCATGGGAAGCTATTTGGATGGTATTAACGAAGCTATTGAGTATTATTTCGCGATTGAGCCATACCATACATACCGTGATTACTTCAATGTATGTACGATAGTGGGTATGTCCAACGATAGCGGCCTAGGAACTATGAATACCATTAAGGAGGCAAAGTTTGGTTCTCAATATATGAATTATGGTATATCGCCTAATACAAATATAACTATTATCTCAGGGAAAAACGAACGAATGAGGGAAAATAATGATGGCGGCACTGGTGTTCAATGACTTATGAGGACTTACGATGAAAGCCTCGCCGAAGCAAAAGTGCAAGAAAATGAAAGGTAATGCGTGCGGACGGTTTCTTATCCATTACCCGATAACGAAGTAAGTTTATAGGTCGTTGGAGGTTATTTCTACTCTCTGCCATATTCTGCATAACAATGTACAACTCGCTGATAACTAATTTTGTAACCAAAAAAGATTGGATTATGCGAAGTACATTTAAGGTGCTGTTCTATGTGAATGGCAGTAAGGAGAAAAACGGTATTGTTCCCATTATGGGACGAGTGACAATCAACGGTTCGGTGGCTCAATTCAGTTGCAAGCAGAGCATCGCAAAAACGATGTGGGATGCCAAAGGTAATCGGGCAAAAGGCAAGAGTAAGGAGGCACGGGACATCAATTTGGCTTTGGATAACATCAAGGCTCAAATCATCAAGCACTATCAACGCCTGTCGGATAGAGAGGCGTTTGTAACAGCCGAAATGGTACGCAATGCCTATCAAGGTATAGGAACAGAGTATGAAACATTGCTCGGTGCATTTGATAAAGACAACGAGAGCTTCAAGAAGCGTATCGGCATAGACCGTGCAGCAAGTTCCTACAAGGTACGTGTAAGGTCAAGAAATCATTTGGCAGCGTTCATTAAGAAGTGTTACAAGCGTAGCGATATTGCTATGCTTGAACTTACTCCCGACTTTATCAAGGAGTACGAAATCTACCTCTCTACCGATGCAGGGCTACACAATGGCAGTGTGTGGGCACATTGTATGTGGTTAAAGACAATCGTATCAAAGGCACATTATAACGGACTGACACCGAGGAATCCATTTGCCCAATATCGGGTTAATCAGAACATCAAGGAGAGGCAATACCTTACCGAAGATGAAATAAAGGCTGTGATGACACACGAATTTGCGGATAAGAAGTTGGCCTATATCCGAGACTTGTTCGTATTCGCAAGTTTCACCGCCTTGTCATTTGTGGATATTAAAGAACTTACCACCGATGACATTGTAGAGGTAAACGGTGAGAAATGGATACTGTCGAAGCGACACAAGACAAAGGTCAATTTCCAAGTGAAGTTGTTGGATATTCCATTGCAGATAATCAAGCGTTACGAGAGGTTTCAGGAGAACAAGTTGGTGTTCCCTAATCTCAACTATTGGAATATCTGTAAACCGCTGAAAAAGATGATAAAAGAGTGTGGAATCGACAAAGAAATTTCATTCCATTCAAGTCGTCATGGATTCGCTACGCTTGCTCTCAGTAAGGGCGTTCCAATTGAGAGTGTAAGTCGAGTATTGGGGCATACGAACATTGTCACCACACAAAAGTATGCCAAGATTACCACCGAGAAAATCGACAAGGATTTGACGATGTTCGGCAACCGCCTTAATCAATCATTCAGTGAAATATCAATAGCGATGTAACTATGGCACGAGCAATCATAACAATCAGTGAAAGCGGCAGGGTGAATATCCCAAGCGGTAATGTCTGGATGTCTGAAGTGGAGTTGGTGGAGTTGTTCGGGGTTGATAGTCCCGACACTCCGAGCCGCCATCAGAGCGATATACAAGAGTGGAACGCTTAAACCTGCAGCAACCCAAAGATGCGATTTTGCTGCCTCTGCAAGTTGGGCAACATTCTACAATCTTGAAGTGGTCATTGCACTTGCGTTTCGCTTGAACTCCTATGAGGCAAGCAGGATAAGGCAAAGGGTGTTGGAGGGTTTATGCCAGCGAAAAGAGAATGGGTACATTGGGTAATAGTGTGCATAGCCATTGTCTATTATCATAAAAGTATGATAGTAAAGCTATTTAAGCTGATTTGACAAGCGTTACAATCGAAAATCTTTTGTACCTTTGCATCAGGTTTAAGCAATAGAGAGATAAGAGTATGAAGGATATAACCGTATCAAGAGCATTAAACGAAGAGGAGTATAACGAACTTCTGCGACAGGCTGTCGCAGTAATAGAGACCTCTCGATTACAGATTGCCAAACAACTGAACACAGTTGCTATGTCTTCATATTGGGAGATTGGTAAGTTGTTGGAAGAATGTAAACTTGATAGCAAACACGGCGATGGCGTTGTAGAAAGATTGTCTATTGATTTGAAGTCTAAATATCCCGATATGGGCTTGTCTCCGAGAAACCTATGGGATATGAAGAAGTTCTATCTTCGTTATAATGAGTGTGATACAAAACTGCGACAGGCTGTCGCAGTTTTACCGTGGGGTCACAACTTGCTTCTTATGAGCTATGATTTGTCTCCTGAATATGTGGTATTTTACGCAAATGAAGTGATTACAAAAGGTTGGTCACGAGATATGCTTCGCCACGCATTGAAATCAGAATACCATCTTTCTATTGATGCAGTAGAAAAATCCAACAACTTTACAGCAACACTCCCCACACAACAAGCCGAGTATGCAAATGAGGTGTTCCGTAGCAGTTACAATCTTGGATTCATTGATGCTATTGAGCCGTTGAAGGAGTTGGAGTTGGAACGTCGCCTTGTGCAGAAGATTACCACATTTATAATGGAATTGGGCAGCGGTTTCAGTTTCATTGGTAATCAGCATACGCTAACTTTCAACGATAAGGAATATAGGGTTGATTTACTCTTCTTCCATCGCCGACTTCGCTCTATGGTTGCCATAGAATTAAAGATTGGCGAGTTTAAGCCAGAATATGTGGGAAAAATGAATTTCTACCTGTCGCTATTGGATAAGTTTGAAAAAGCTCCAGACGAAAATCCATCTATCGGAATCATACTTTGTGCGGAGAAAGACCACTTGGAGGTAGAGTTGGCTCTGCAAGATGTAAACAAACCTATTGGTGTAGCTGAATATCAATACTTGTTGCCTAAAAATAAGTTGCAAGAATTAATAACGGATGAAATAAGAAAGTCAAAGAATTTATAAAATCACTTTTAATAGAATCACTGGCAATTCTGATAAACTTAAAATTGTTTTTATTATGAATCGGCAAGAAACCTTATTTAGAATATCGCAATTACTTTCTCGTTTTACAGAACAAGTTAAAATACTAAATTCAAATGGGGAATTTAGTATTAACATCCATGCTGAGAATATTTTAATAAATATTCTAAACATCATATATGACTGTAATCTAAAGAATGTAAACTATGAAGAAAATAAGATTTATCCAAGTATTGATCTCAGAGATTATGATAAAAGAATTGCCATACAAGTAACATCCACTTCTAGTTTAGATAAAATTAAGCATACCTTGTCAGGTTTTATCTCAAACGAATTATATAAGAATTTTGACACTTTATATGTATACATAATCACAGAAAAGCAGAAAAAATATAAGCAGAGTTCTATTGATGAGATAATTGGAGATAAAATTAAATTTACAACAGGATGTATTATCGATAAAACAGATTTATACAAAATCCTAAATGCTCAAAATGATGATCAAAACATTATAAATGTATGTAAATTACTTGAGAGTCAATTTGCGGATAATAAAAATGAATTTGATAAATGGGAGTTATATTGTAAAGGCTTATACGAATACGATCAATATATCAAAAATTTATACACATATTTTGATATTAAAGGATTTTCACCGCGAGTAAATAACACCTTGGTTCGATTGAATATAGACAAGATATATGTACCATTGAAATTTAAATTCGATTTTTCAAATAATTCAGATGAGAACATACCAAAAGATAAAAAAACCTCGTATGATATTATTACTGCACTAACGAATTTTGATAAGATTGTCATTTTAGGAGACCCTGGCTCGGGGAAATCTACGACTTTGAAATATTTAGCATATACTATATGTGCACATAGAGCAGGTAATGAACAATTACAAACATATATCCCAATATATCTAAAAGCAACAGAATTTGCAAAATACCTTTTTGATACGGGACGAAGTTTGTCAGAGTTCATTATAGATATTAATACTAAATACGGTTTGTTGTTTTCGAAGAGTTTAGAGAACAACAAATTAATTGTGTTAATAGATGGTCTAGATGAGATAAATATCACTAATCAAAGACATAATGTAGTAGAAAAAATAAATTCTTTCACTGCTCAATATCCTGAAATAAAAATTATAGTCTCTTCTAGAATAGTTGGTTACAAAGAAACACGATTAAGTGGTTACTTTTTCCATTTCGAAGTTGATAAATTTTCCGACAAACAGATATATTTATTCTTAAACAATTGTATAATCGGCAAAACGATTTGTACAACTTTGTAAAACGAAATGTGCAAAAATCCAAAATTTTTGCGAGCGTTTGAAGCGTCCATTTGAGCGGAAATTAAACGCTTTTCAAACACTATTCAAACGATATTCAAAAGCAAACC
>JAFTWZ010000043.1 GCA_017465055.1 Alistipes sp.
ACATTGGGGGTGAAATAGGGCGAAGAAATATTGCGTAACGATGATAAACAGTAATAAATGGTTTTATCACCAAGAACAAAAAAAGCGCTCAAAATGAGCGCTTTGCGATAAACGATGATAAATCATTTTATCATTGGTATGTAAATTTACTTGCCAATGCAAAACTTGGAGAAGATGTTTTGAAGGATGTCGGTAGAGGTGATTTCGCCAGTAATCTCACCGAGATGGTGAAGTATTTGACGGATATCCTCGCTTAAGAGGTCTGTGGGAACATCATTATCCATAGCCGAGAGAGCATTACGTAATGCAGAGAGCGCCTTGTCAAGTGCCGAGTAGTGGCGCATATTGGATACCACAACCGAGCCACTATCGAGCGATGTGGTATTGGCCACGCCGCGAAGCGTTGCTCGCAATGTGTCGATGCCAATGCCCTCTTTGGCTGATATCATAACTGCATCACTATCTGGAAAACTACTTGATGTGGTTAAGTCTATCTTATTGATTACTCGTATATAGTGTTGGTGTGGTTGATGCTCTATAGCCTCAAATGCGACATTGTCTGACGAGGCTATATGCAGAACAATATGTGCGCGCTCAATAGCACGGCGAGTACGGTCTATTCCCATCTGTTCGAGCCTATCATCGGTATCTCTAAGTCCGGCGGTGTCGACAAAGCGGTAGCGTATGCCGTCAATCACCGTGGTGACCTCAATGGTGTCGCGCGTAGTACCTGCAATATCCGAGACCATAGCTCTATCGTCTTCAATAAGGGTGTTAAGTAGTGTACTCTTACCAACATTAGGCTCGCCAATAATTGCCACATTTACACCATTTTTAAGGATGTTGCCTAATGAAAAAGATGACATAAGAGACTCAATCTCGCGTCCTACGTTGTCGAGCATTGAGCGTAGCTGCTTACGATCGGCAAACTCTACATCCTCCTCCGAGAAGTCGAGCTCGAGTTCTAAAAGTGAGCATAGGCGCAGAAGTTCAGAGCGTAGCGAAACGAGCTTAGCGGAGTAGTTGCCGCGCATCTGTGTCGAGGCGATAGTGTGCGACCATCGCGAGTCTGAGGCGATAATATCGGCAACAGCCTCGGCACGGCTGAGGTCTAACTTGCCAGCCAGAAAGGCGCGGCGTGTAAACTCTCCAGGCAGGGCCATAACAGCACCATAGTGGATAGCTATACGCAGTACCTCTGATGTGATGTACTCCGAGCCGTGAATGGTAATCTCCACGGTATCGTCGCCCGTATAGGAGTGGGGCGTGCGAAAAAGGGCTACGACGACGTCGTCGATAACCTCGCCATACTCGTTGATGATGTCGCCATAGTGTAGCGTGTAGCCTTTAGCCGAACTTAGTGGCTTAGAGCCGCGAAACATCCTATCTGCAATAGATATAGAGTGGCACCCACTGAGACGAATCACCGCAACAGCGCCTCCCGAAGCTGTCGAGGGTGCTACGATGGTGGTGTCGGTGTCGAAATGCTGTAGTGCCATACTATATAATCGCTATAAATAACTGTCAACAGGTTAGTTATCTCGATGGAGCACTAACGCGCAGGCGCTGGCCAATACGGATAGAGTCGGGATTCTTGAGATTGTTCCAGGCCATAATCTGCTTGACGGTGCAGCCATACTTTTTAGCGATGCCACTCAGGGTATCTCCACGCTTAACGGTGTGATATACTGCAGGTGGAGCCTGATGGCGCTTCTTCTCGATATTGGCGTGAATGACATACTCCTTGAGGTATGTGCTATCCTTTGAGTGTATGGTCTGCTCGTTTAGAACATACTCAGTTATTAGCTCCGCAGGCAACGTAAGAGGGTAGCTCTTGGTCGTAGCAGGAATTATCGACAGTGTATATTGAGGATTTAGCATCTTGAGAAGCTCGGGGCTAATGTCTATTGTCGACGACACCTGATCGAGGTGCATAGGCCTGTGTATCATAATGGTATCCGTGGCCAGAGGCATTGGGGGCGTGGGGTAGTCGACATCGTGTGCCTTGTGGTAGGCAAAAGCGTAGGTTGCACCCATATATAGTGGTACGTAGTTGCGGGTCTCGCGTGGGAGCATATAGTATACGTCCCAAAACGAGCCGTCGTAATCCTTAACATTGCCTCCTGAGCGCGCTATAGCCTTATTAACATTGCCTGGACCACAATTGTATGAGGCGATGGCCAGCGTCCAGTCGCCATACTGCACGTACATATTCTTAAGATATCTCGCTGCAGCGCGTGTAGCCAGTTGGGGGTTGCAACGCTCATCGACCAGTGAGTTAATCTCGAGGCCATAGTCGCGACCTGTAGAGGGGATGAACTGCCAAAGGCCAACGGCATCCTTGCCCGAGACTGCCAGAGGGTTAAGGCCAGACTCAACGACTGCCAGTGTGCGTAGCTCGATAGGTATGCCTGCATTGATAAACTCCTCCTCGATCATAGGAAAGTAGTAATAGGCGTATCCCATTATTGTGGCATAAGCTGGTGATGTAAATCGCTCTATAGCCTTACGCACCTCGCTGTTGTACTCCAATGGTACAGGGGACATAAGGGCTTCGAGACGTGCTACGTATATAGAGTCGAGATTATCGGTCTTAAGAGTTGAATCTATGCGCTCTGAGACTGCAACAAAGCTATTGAAGTAGTTCTCGTAGTACTCTACGGTGGTTGTTGCGCGCCACATAGCCAGCACCGAGTCAATCTGCTGCAGGCTATTGCGTCGTGGAGCCTCGGCGATAGGCTTTGCCTCGAATGCGGCTACTGCAGAGGTGTCGCACGCGAGGCTATCTTGCTCGGCCTTGATGGCCTCTGGCGAGGTGTATTGCTTGCGTGCGCGACGTCCAGGGCGCTGTGCTACGGCGTCGGCATAGAGTGTTGTTGCTGTGAATAGCGTGCCCACGAGCATTAGTAGTATGGGCTTAAGGTTTAGGGTCTTCATTGTTAAGTGTCTCTTTCTTAGAATTTAAGACTCATATTTACGCCGTATACAGGTTGTGTCCCGACGGTCGTGTAGTCGAAATAAGGCTCAATGTTCATCGACAGGTCGTCCGAGATATCGTAGTCCTGAAGGTGTGCATCGACGTGGGCATCGAGGATATTAAGTAGGTAGACACCTGCCGTAAGGATGATACAGAGGTCGCGGTTACGGCGGTAGCTATCCTTGAGGTTCTTAAGGAATGTCGCTGAATAGGCGCCTCGGAACTCGTCGGCAGCACCACCAGGGTACTTGTCGGGATTATTATCGTAGTCTACACGCAGGGTATATGCTGTTTTAAAGCGCTGATAACCACGATTGTTCCAGTCGATAGTGTATATCGTCGAGGCCAAGCCTCCGAGTACTATGGGTACACGCCAATAGCTCTTATTGAATACCTGTCCAGCGCCTGGGAATATGGTCGATAGGGTAGTTGCCTTCTTAATGCGCGATACCTCGTTGGTCGAGTAATTTACCGCAGCATCGCCAATAAAGTAGAGATATGTGGCAATAGCTACACCTGCATATATCTGACGACGCGTGTTGTGCTGTATGAGCTTAGTCTGAAGAGCGTCAAGCTCCTTAGTGCGCATATAGCCGTGATCGATGAGATATTGATCATACTCGGCCTTGAGGGGCTTGTATTGCTTATTCTCGTGTATGAACATACCTACCGATGCACCCACTACTGGATAGAGTACACCGAGCTTCCAGTACTGCTTGTTATATATCTGTCCGAAACCAGGTAGTGGCACCGAGAGTAGACATACCCTCGATAGACCCATAGAGTCGCTAATAAAGGGCTTGCGCACCTCGCCACGCTTGTTAAGGTGTATACGTCTGCCGTCGGGCGATATACTATCACCACGCATTAGAGCGGCCGAGTCGCGTCTTACGCGCTCTGCTACGATGCTACGAATCGAGTCACGAGTGGTAGTCGGTAGCGTCTCGTAGAGCATATACTCGTTCTGAGCAATGGAGTCGATATAAGAGAAATATAGCGAGTCGCGTCGTGCTGCAGCCTCGGCCTTAGCGCGCAGTAGGGCAGCCGAGTCAATAGGCACGAGGCCGCCCTGATTTATGGTGCGAACGTTGCCTCGTAGCCTCTCGCGGCTATACTCCTGGGCAGAGAGTGTCGCGGTGGTAGCTATGAGTGCCATCACCATCATTACAAAGCCTATGAATATTCGCCTGTGCATAGCTAAGGTTGATTTGTTCGACATTACTATAACGTAGCTTGTCGCCGATTATTTTATCTTGCCAAGTTTTGCTACGAGAGCCTCTACCTCGGCATCGTTAGCACACTCGATGGTTATGCGGCTTGTGCCACTCTTTGTGCGCTTGATAGATATATTGTCACTAAGTACGCGCTCAAGTTCCATCACCAAGCGTGAGTATGACTCGGGATACTCCTCCTCGTCGTCGGAGGTCGCACGCTTAGGTGCCTCGGCCATTTTGCGCGCTAACTCTTCGGCCTGACGGACAGAGAGTCCCTTGCGTACACACCTCTTAAGTGCCTTAATCTGGTCCTCATAGTCGAGCGTAGCCAATGCTTTCGCGTGGCCCATAGATATAATACCCTCCTTAAGGGCGAGCTGCATCTCCGAAGGGAGACTCAGCAGACGCATATAGTTCGATACCGTAGAGCGCTTCTTACCCACCTTTTCAGCCATAGCCTCTTGTGTAAGTCCGCACTCTTCGATAAGGCGCTGCATTCCGAGTGCAATCTCTATGGCGTTAAGATTCTCGCGCTGGATATTCTCAACAAGTGCCATAGCGTGTAGGTTCTCGTCGTCAACATCGCGAATATAGGCTGGTAGACGCTCAAGACCTGCTTGCTGGGCAGCACGCCAGCGACGCTCTCCACTGATGATTATATACTTGCCATCGGCGCGGCGCTTAAGGGTGATAGGCTGTATCACGCCAAGCTGGGCAATGGAGGTCGCCAGCTCGTCAAGGGCCTCCTGATCGAAGTTGCGACGTGGCTGCGTGGGGTTGGGTTCTATATCCTTTATATCTACCTCGGTCATCTCGGCCATAGGTGTGGTCTGCTGTGCTGGAGTGGTTGCTCCAAATATGGCATCTAAGCCACGGCCGAGGCCTCTCTTCTTCTGTGTGGTCATATATTACAATGATGTTAGTCGTTTCTTTTTCGGTTGCGCTTCAAAAACTCGCGAGCAAGGCTAAGGTAGTTTGTCGAGCCTGTGGCCGAGGCGTCATAGAGCATTATAGGTTTGCCGTGCGACGGTGCCTCGCCAAGACGTATGTTACGCTGGATGATGGTCTCGTACGTGAGATCGCCAAAATGTTCGCGCACCTCGCCGACAACCTGGTTGTTGAGCTTGTTGCGCATATACATAGTGAGCACAAAGCCCTCGATATCGAGGTTTGGGTTTAGGTGTCCCTTGACCTTCTGTATGGTATTAAGCAGTTTGCTTAGTCCCTCGAGGGCGAGGTATTCGCACTGCACCGGCACCAATACTGAATCGGCGGCCGTAAGGATGTTCACGGTAGTAAAACCCAAAGATGGCGAGCAGTCGATGAATATATAGTCGTAGCTGTCGCGTACCGAGTCGACAATACCCTTGATGATATGGTGGGCATTCTCCATAGTCGATAGTTCGGTGTCGGCCGCCACAAGGTTTATCGACGATGGAAGTAACCATAGCTTCTTGACATCTTCCGAGTGGAGTATCACCTCCTCGGCCTTGCACTCGCCCACAATACATTCGTAGATGCCCGGGAGATTGATGTCGAAGCCGAGTCCCGAGGTAGCATTGGCCTGGGGATCAGCATCTATGAGCAGCACCTTCTTGCCCAAGAGAGCCACTGATGCTGCGAGGTTTATGGCCGTTGTGGTCTTACCTACGCCACCTTTCTGATTCGCTAATGCAACAACTTTTGCCATCTATATTCTGCTATTTCGTTTTCGTTACTAAATAATTCTTGCAAAAATAAGCATTTTCTCCGATTTATCTCCCTTGTTTTTGAAAAATTATATATCTTTGTTTGAATTTTGCTCCTATGCAGTATGTGTGCGAGCATTTTATAGTGTTTGAATAATGAAGTTTATTGTAGATATCGTCGCGAGGCTCGGCCTCTTTGCCATACTATTTCTGCTTATGCAGGTCATTGCAGCGTGGCTTATGCCGCTATTGTCGTTTGGCGATGCAGACTTAGGGCGCATCTTGGCCTACACACTCTCGATGTCGCTTATGATTGTGATTCTTAGGCTATGTAACCGTGAGTCGTTACTTCCTGCCGAGCCTATTATGCACTCGCGTCGTGGATTTAACCCTCTGTTGATACTCTATGGTGTAGTCGTGACGATAGCACTGAGCATCGTGCTTGCTCCACTGGGGGGCTATCTGCCCGAAGATAGTCGCGAGTTTAGCGACAGCCTCTGGACATTGGTCTTGGTGGTCTTTGCTGCTCCGATATTTGAGGAGGTACTCTTTCGCGGCAGACTCTATGGTCTGCTTCGAACTAAGGCGTCGCCTATGGTCTCGGTGTTGCTATCGTCGCTGATGTTTGGCCTTATGCACCTGCAGCCTGCCGTTATGCTTGAGGGCGTGCTTATGGGACTACTCTTTAGTTATGCCTACCTGCGTTCGAGGTCTATATTTGCACCGGTCATACTACATATGTGCAACAACGCCTTAGCCTATGCCCTCAAGGTGTTGTCGTATGGCGAGCGTCCGCTACTCGAGCTTGTTGATAGCCGCCAATACTACCTCGTTATATACGCAGCATCGGCAGTAATTGTCGTAGTGTCGTTTGCGCTTATGATTCGTTTTATGGTGCGCTACAACAGACGTGGAACGAAATCTTCAGATAAGTAACAAAAGAGGCCTATATTTCAGAGAGATACAGAATACTCCTCTCATCCATATAGGCCCATTATTAGCTGTTGTGAACGCGACTATATATTTCGCTTCTTGTCCATTCGAAGATATACCTTAGGTCCGAAGTAGGTGGGAAACTCAATGGTAGAAATATGTCGTGAGGGCACTCCCAGCTCCCTAAGTGCAATCTTTGCCACCTCCTTAACGTCGCTCTCATATTTGTCGTAGACAATGCATATCTCCATCGATGGATTGCGATTAACAACGTGACTAAGTCGCTCGAGCTGATCCAAAACATCGTACTTCTCGCTTGTATAGCTCAGCAGGTAACTTAGCTCTATAAAGTCACAATAGTAGTAGTTATAGTAGAGATCTATGACTGGCGTATTGTCGAAAGGCTCACTCGTGCTTCTACGCGTCTTAGATATCTCTCCAATCTCCTGTTGAGCGTTGTTCCAATTGCTGAAGAGTGGCTCGATAATGCCATAACCAGGGACATCCTCGATAAATGGTATCCAGTAGACCAGGTAGTTAGGGTAGTTGTCATCTTCAGCAGCCATAGTATTCAGCTGCTCGGTACGCTTGTTGATCTGCTTTGCCGAGTTATTTTCCAAGTCGTTGTAGCATAGACGGTCGGCCTGCCAAGCGCGATCGCCGTGGAGTCTGGCAAGCTCGGCATTGTCCATATTCTTGATCTCCTCGAACGAAGCGCGCTCAAAAGGGATGCTTGTTACCTCGTCCCATAATTGGTATACCACAGTAGTAATGAGCAAAGCGACAGCTACAGCGACTCCCCACTTCATTAAATTTTTTGTCCAAGTCCATAGCAGACTCACAATGCTCCTGCACAGCTCGCGAATCTCCCTTAAAGTATCTGTTATATCCCTCCACGATGACTTTACGATATCGACAAAAAGATCAAACCTATATTTATTAATCCTCCATTGTGCTGCAATACTGTTGAGTATCGTGGGATACTTTGTGGTTGATACGTAGAACTTAGCCAAAAGCGCAAATATCTGTGAATTAATATCTTCGATGCTCCACTCTTTTTTAGCAGCTATTATAGCGCCAGTGTGTACATACTCATTGCGAGCATCTTGGATAATTTTGACTAATTCTTCGGGAAGTATTTCCTTAGTTTGGCCTTTCTTGGCATGTTCATTGATACGCTTAATAGCAAATTTAAGATAGTATTCAATTAGGAATCCACCTAAATGTAAGATTTTGCGTTTCTGATTTTGATTATCTTTTTCATTATTATCATCTTCAATATACTCACATTTAGGGGATACAAACTCAATACTTTTTCCCTTCTTTTGGGCCTCTTGAAGCCAAAAATTTTTCACATCATCTCTATGGACAATATCATACGAGCGGTACTTGATATCGAAAAAGTATTCGACGATGAATTTGTTGAACTCTATGCAAAGCGCAGAATTTTGTTTAATCATTTTCTCGATTATAGGCTCTACGCCAGCAATCAAGCGTGCGAATACATTTAGGCTCGATTGAGTGTCGTTACTCCTCCTATTAAACATTCGCAACATATTGTATGTAGAGTCTCCAAGTGGAGCACTCTGTATCATATAATCGATAAATATGTTCGTACAGAACGAGTCGACCTTATACTTACTGAGCTTTTGTCTAATGTTCCTCATAGTCGTTTATATAGGTTTTAATCGAGTCAAAATTACGTATATCTCGCTGCATATGTCTCATATCCTCCTCAGTCTCGCGCCCCGTGATAATCTTATCGAAGAGCTCAATCCGTTTTGTCTTGGGCACATTGCTAAAGTCGATAGTCCTTCTATCGATGTTAAGATACATATAGTAGCCTAATAGCCCAACGATAGCGACTATGATGGTAATAAGTACCCCCTTTTTGCCGAAGACTTTACTAAACTTCTCCACATTGTCGATAGACGTTGTCGTTTTCTTAAGCAACGTGCCAGAGAAGAAAAAATCGGTTAGTCGCTCGGTAATATCGCGCGAACTTCGTTTATTATTAGTTTGGCGAGTAACTGGAGGGCATATCTTTGATGCCAGAAGCAGAATGTATCGGACAATATTATCTATCGGGGCTGAATAGTTTCTGCTGGTTGCATTGCTTGTCGTAGTACTATCAATAACTCCATTATGATCGACGCTGTTTCTGTATGTGATCAAAGTCTTCATCGTTGTTTCGTACTCCGTGCCCATATAAAGTCTATTAAGGAGGTTAATCAACAGGGCGAAGTGTCCGATATTTGAACTTACAGAAGTGTAGATATTATCCACACTTTTATAACAAATCTCGAGGGGTCGATCTTTGTTCGGTTCATTATTGCGATCATATTTGTAACCAGAGCAACATTCAAGCATATTATACTCTGCAGGTGAGAGCTCTCTTCTTTCTGATAATAGTTTTAATAGATTTTCGATATCAGAAGCAGATTTATAATTAGCTTTACGAGGAGGTGTGGCGATACAGTCGTGCACTTTTGCTGCAATCCAAAAATAGGCATAGTTTGACCCAGGGCGGATATCTAATGGGCCATAACCATCCATATATTTCTTTGTCTCGTTACTTAATTTAAGAAATGTGCGTATTTCATTTATATAATCTTGGAAGTTCTGTGTTTTATTTGAAGAACCGGAAGAATTGTTTAGCAGGTAGTACAACATACCCTCCAAGTGTATCATCAACGATGTGATGTCTAAAGATGCTCGGCGACGCACAGACGAGCAGTTGTATAATAGGTCATACCACAGATTGGCAAACCTACTGCTACCGCTTTTGTTTAAGTTTACTCGCTGCTCGATATAATTGACCAGATTCTCAATATCATCCTTTTGATTATCGCTTATGTTATAATGCTTAGTGATAGAGTATAAGTTGATCCTCCTGAACATAGATAGTAAAGTGGGTTAGTGTCTATCTTAATGGCGAGATAGAGCCTATGATGTATTGGGTAGTAGTGTTATAGTAGTATAACCGACCATCACCTTGCCGAAGACTTATTGTCAACAGCAAGGTGTTAGTCGGCCTACTTCAGAGATAGGGCGCGACATTAGAGCATCGCCTCGATCTTAGCCTTGAGCTGCTCCTTGTCGGCAGTACCTACGTGCTTGTCAACCTGGTTGCCATCCTTGAAGAAGAGGATTGTAGGCACGTTGCGAACACGATACTGTGCTGCAATCTCGTCGCCATCCTCGCCTACGTCGCACTTGCAGATGATAACCTTGCCGTCGTACTCCTCAGCAAGCTCGTCGATGATAGGGCTCACCATTCGGCAAGGACCACACCAAGTAGCCCAGAAATCGATAACTACGGGCATACCCTTGCCCATTACCTCGTCAAAATTCTCGTTGTTTAGTTTCAATGCCATAACTTTAAAGTTTTATATGTTAATGAAATAGTTGAACTCGTTGCGTACCAAGAAGTTCATAAATTCTGCACTCGTAGCCACGCGATACTTCTTCGACGTGAGCTTTATCTTTACATCGTTCTGCCTATCGACAATCATCAGCTGGAGAGTCGTCTTGCCAGGATTAGCCTTTACCGCCTCCATAAGCATCTCGGTAAGCGTAGGACATATCTCGTTGATGTCGAATTCGATGCGTATCTTTGACACATTCTCCGCTACCTCGGCGAGGTGCTGGATGGATTGTATGCTGTAGACCAAAGGCTCGCCCTCCTTGCCAAAGCGTGGCTGCACACGACCACGCACGAAGAGGTAGTTGTTGACCTCAATGAAGAGGCCAAAGCGCTCGTACTCCTTGCTATATAGCAGAAATTCGTGGTGTGAGTTGTAGTCCTCGAGCACAAAACGTGCATACCGACGGCCATCCTTAGTAGTGAGCGGCGTGACAGAGGTGACGATGCCTGCGACGGCAAGCTCCTTACCATTGAGCAGTGTCAAGTCGTCCAAGTCGCCAAGCTCGGCCTGACACATCTTGCTAAGGATAAAGTCAAAGCGGTCTAATGGGTGGCCCGAGAGGTAGAGACCTATGACCTCGCGCTCCTTGTTTAGCACAGCAATATTCGACCAATCCTCGGCCTCGGGGACACTCGGCTGGGGGATATCCGTACCCGTTTCGCTGAACATACTGAAGAGGCTCTGCTGGGCGTTGTTCTTCTCGGACTGCACGCGCTGGCCGTAGCGAATAAGTAGATCGAGATATACCGTACCATTGCTATCCTCGGCAAAGAAACGCGAACGGCAGTGATCTATGAGCGAGTCGAAACCGCCTGCATAGGCAATGCTCTCCAAGCACTTGCGGTTAACAACGGTGTAGTTCGTGCGCTCCATAAAGTCGTATATCGACTTGTATGGGCCATTCTCCATCCTCTCGCGAACGATGGCCTCCGAGGCTGCTGCTCCGACACCCTTGATAGCTGCAAGGCCAAAGCGCACGTCACCACTCTTCGATGTCGAGAAGCGTATCATCGAGGCGTTGACATCGGGTCCAAGTACCTGAATGCCGATGTTCTTGCACTCGGTCATATAGGTGGTCACCTCCTTGATATCTTGTAGGTTGCGGCTGAGCACCGTAGCCATATACTCCGAGGGGTAGTGAGCCTTGATATAGGCCGTTTGGTAGGCTACCCACGAGTAGCACGTAGCGTGCGACTTATTGAAGGCGTACGAGGCAAACTTCTCCCAGTCGGCCCAGATCTTCTCTAAAACCTTCTCGTCGTGACCATTGGCCTTACCGCCAGCGATAAACTTGGGCTTTAGCTCGTCAAGTTTCGACTTGATCTTCTTACCCATAGCCTTACGCAGCGTATCGGACTCGCCGCGCGTGAAGTTGCCAAGCAGTCGCGACAGCAACATCACCTGCTCCTGATAGACGGTAATACCATAGGTATCCTTCAGGTAGCGCTCCATAATCGGTATATCGTAGACTATAGGCTTACGGCCGTGCTTACGGTCGATAAAGTCGGGGATATAGTCCATAGGGCCTGGACGGTAGAGAGCGTTCATCGCGATGAGGTCCTCGAAGGTCGAGGGCTGCAACTCACGGAGATACTTCTGCATACCGGGTGACTCAAACTGGAACGTTCCTACGGTGCGACCTGCGCAGTATAGCTCGTAGGTCTTCTGATCGTCGATAGGTATGTTGTCAATGTCGATTTCAACGCCGTGCGTCTGCTTTACGGTCTCGATGGCATCTTTGATAATCGAGAGGGTCTTAAGGCCCAAGAAGTCCATCTTGATAAGTCCCGTATCCTCGATTACGGCACCCTCGTACTGCGTAACGAGCATAAGCTCGCCACTCTCCTTATCTACGGCCGTACTCACTGGCACCCAGTCGGTGATGTCGTCGCGGCAGATAATCGTACCGCAGGCGTGAACACCTGTACCACGCACATTGCCCTCGAGCATCTTAGCATACTTAATGGTATCGCGCATTACGGGGTCGTTAGACTCCTCGGCCTCCTTAAGCTCCGGAACGGCCATAATCGCGTTACGCAGGTTTACCTTGAGTAGCTTGTCGCGGTCGTTAGGATCGGGGATACGGTCGGGAATCCACTTACACAGCTGATTGGCCTGAGCAAGTGGTAACTTTTGCACGCGTGCCACATCCTTTAAGGCCATCTTTGTGGCCATAGTACCATAGGTGATGATATGGGCCACCTTCTCCTTGCCGTACTTCTGCGTAACCCAGTTAAGCACCCTGCCACGTCCATCGTCGTCGAAGTCGATATCGATATCTGGTAGCGAGATACGGTCGGGGTTAAGGAATCGCTCGAACAGCAGGTCGTATTTAATAGGGTCTATCTGTGTGATGCCAAGGCAGTAGGCTACGGCAGAACCTGCAGCAGAGCCTCGACCAGGGCCTACAGATACGTCTAACTCCTCGCGCGCGGCACGTATGAAGTCCTGCACGATAAGGAAGTAGCCAGGGAAACCCATTGTCTTCATAATGTGAAGCTCGAACTTAAGACGAGTAAGTGTCTCGTCATCAAGCTCCTCGCCATAGCGCTTGTGTGCGCCATCCATAGCTAACTTGGCCAAGTAGTCGGCCTCGAGCTTTATACGGTATAGTTTGTCGTAGCCTCCGAGCTTCTCAATCTTCTTCTTGGCCTCGGCCTCGGAGAGTACTACATTGCCATTCTCGTCACGCGTGAACTCATCGAAGAGATCTTGCTCGGTGAGCCTTGCGCGATAACCCTCCTCGGTGCCGAAATCCTCGGGGATGGCAAAGGTGGGCATAATAGGGGAGTGGTCGATAGAGTAGCCCTCGACCTTGTTACATATCTCTATGGTGTTGTCCAACGCCTCGGGGATATAGTCGAAGATGGCATTCATCTCGGCTGTGGTCTTGAGCCACTCCTGTTTAGAGTAGAGCATACGCTTAGGGTCATCGAGATCCTTGCTCGTGCCCAAGCATATAAGTCTGTCGTGGGCCTCGGCGTGCTCCTCGTCGACGAAGTGAACGTCGTTAGTGCATACCAGTTTAATACCCAGTTGACGTGACATCTTAACCAACTCCTCGTTTACGCGCTCCTGAATCTTCCACGTTTCGTGATTGGCGCGCTCAGCAGTAGCCTTGTGGAGCTGAAGTTCAAAGTAGTAGTCATCGCCAAAGAGATTCTTGTACCATAGTGCTGCCTCGCGAGCCTTCTCTAATTCGTTTTCGCGTATGCGTCGCGGCAACTCGCCACCTATACAAGCCGAACAGCAGATTAGTCCCTCGTGGTACTTCTCAAGCTCTGTCCTATCGGTACGAGGACGGCCATACATACCCTCGGTATAGGCTTTTGATACTATCTTGATAAGATTCTTATAGCCGGTCATATTCTTGGCCAGCAGGATGAGGTGATAGCCGCTGTAGTCGCCCATAGCCTTCTCCTTGTTAAAGAGGCGTCTGCGAGCCACATATACTTCGCAACCTATGATACCCTTGAAGTCGGTCTTGGGCAGAGAGTCGAGCTCGGCACGCGCTTTAGCCAGCGCCACATCGGCATCATCGCCCTTATCCTTCTCCGTAGCCGTGCCATTCTCAAAACGCTCGATTAGCTCCTTAAGGTCCTTGATTCTATCTCTACGCGCTCCATTCTTCTTGTTTACGTAGTTGAAGAACTCCTTGACACCAAACATATTACCGTGGTCAGTAAGTGCAATGCCAGGCATACCGTCGGCAATGGCCTTGTCGACAAGCTTCGAGATGCTTGCCTGACCATCGAGCAGCGAGTACTGACTGTGAACGTGTAGGTGTACAAAGGGGCGCATAGTGAATTTCAATCCTATATTATATCAGCGTACAAATATAACGATATTTTTTTGAAAATATATTGCGCCAAGGCTTGTATTTCTCGATATATATCACTACCTTTACTCATCGATTAATCTTAAAACAGCGCGACTATGGAGACAACAACTACTACATTGGTTGTCCTCGAGGTGTATGACAACCCTACGCAGGCCGAGATAGCTAAGTCGATACTCGATAGCGCAGGCATCTTCTGCGTGCTTAACGGCGACAATATGGCCACTATCTACTCACCCATAGCCTTTCCTGTGCGCCTGATGGTGCGCGATGTCGATGCCGAGGAGGCTAAGACTTTGTTAGCTAACGATAACTACTAATAGCGAGGATATTAAGCGATACGCAGAGGCTTAGCATACATTGCCGTTGGTACACTCCGTAGTGCCGATGGCCAGCTCTCTTTGCCATATATGCCACGAGGCTATTGCCTGGGTCTGAAGCATAAGCATACCACCTAAGGTCTTAGCGCCGTGAGCCTTGCCGTACTCGAGGAAGCGTGTCTGCGCAGGATTGTAGACTAAATCGAAGAGGCGGTGGCCACTGTTCAATAGGTCGTAGCATAGGTCGGGGGCCGAGTCATTGTCGGGACTCATACCTACGGGTGTGGTATTGACTATAAGGTTGTGTTGGGCGAGCACCTCAGAGCTAAGTTCCGAATAGGTGTAGTCGCCTTTGCCTTTGGTGCGCGATACGATGTCGAAGGGAATGTTGTAGCGGCCAAAGACGTGCTGTACGGCCTTTGATGCGCCTCCAGTGCCGAGAATGAGTGCTCGGGTGTCGGCATCTATATCCAACCACTCGAGTGAGGCCTCGATGCCCGTAATGTCGGTGTTGTGGCCTATCTTGCGGCCATCCTTGATGACTACGCAGTTGACAGCACCCACAGCCTTTGCCTCGTCCGAGAGCTCGTCAAGATGGGGAATGATGCTCTCTTTGTAGGGTATGGTGACATTGAAGCCCGAGAGGCTGTGTTCAGCAATGGCCTGGTCTATCTGGTCGATGCTATCAAGTTCTATAAGCTCATAGTCGGCATCAATCTGCTCGTTTGCGAACTTTGCCGAGAAGAATTTTTTTGAGAATGAGTGGCCGAGGCTACGGCCTATAAGTCCAAAGTGTAACATAGCAACTATCTATAGTTTCTCAATCGTGACATCGTACTCTGTCTCGTTATCTTCGCTATCTGCCGATTCTGCACTCTCGACCATTTGGATGCTCTCCTCTGTTGCTGATTCGCCACTATCGCCGCTGCCAAAGAGCCAGAAGGCCAGCGCTGTAAATCCTATAAGCATTGCGGCAAGAAGTGTGGCAAGGAGATTAAAATACTTGTCGATAAATACTTTAATTGGAGCACCGTAGCGCCATATGAGCCAGCCAATTAGGAAGAAACGCATACCGCGCGCCACTATCGAGGCGATGATGAACATCACAAAGTTGATGCTGAACATACCGCCTGCGATGGTAAAGAGCTTAAACGGTAGTGGTGTAAAGCCAGCCGTAAATACAATCCAGAAGTTGAAGCGGTCATAGAGCGAGCCTACATTATTGAAACTCTCTACGCTGAATACGTGGTCATAGAAGAATGTCGCTATAGCTGTATGGTCGCCCGATGGAGTTACCCACAGGAAGTGGCCGATGCCGTAGCCTAAGGCTGCGCCCACTATTGAACCTATAAGGCATATCGTAGCAAAGCGGAACGACTTCTTGGGCATTCCAAGGCAGAGGGCTATTAGTAGGATATCGGGCGGCAGTGGAAACCAGCTCGCCTCGAAGAGTGCTATGAAGAGCAGAGCAAGCCACCCCCAGCGGCTATCGCTCCACGACAATACCCAGTTGTATAACTTCTTAACCATAGTTGTTGCGAATAAATGTGTTACGTGGCCTACATTTGAGGCGCGCAAATATACAACATTTACTCGAAATCGACAACAATGCCTCCACCAACAACCAAATTGTCGCGATAAAAGACCAAAGGTTGACCCTTTGCAGGTGCATAGGCCGCATCCTGAGTCTCGACAACTAAGTTATCGCCTTCGGCAGATATGCGCACCGCAAGCTCGGGATTACGCCCTAATCCGCGAATCTTGATGGTGATATCGTTGCTTGATAGTAGCTCGTTGATATCTACTATATTGCAGTCGGTTACATAGAGCTTATGTTTAAGTAGTGATTCGGTCCTTCCGACGACTATCCTGTTTCTGTGTGCATCGATATCGATGACGCGGTAGCCCTCCGTAAGTCCTACACCTCGCTTTTGACCTATGGTGTAGCGCGCAATGCCATTGTGGCGACCACAATGTGAGCCATCCTCATAGACTATATCGCCCTCGGCCATAGAGATGCCTGCTCTCTCTAAGAACTCGACATAGGGGCGACCCTGGAGAAAGCATACGCCCATACTCTCGCGCTTGTCGCTAAAGTGCTGTCGTACGTCGCTCTTGATGATGTTGCCCATAGGCGTTAAGGCGCGTGCAAGGGTAACCTGCTCCAACCCCCAGAGGTAGTAGGACTGGTCTTTAATGGGGTCGACGCCCTTAGCTACGTAGTATCGTCCGTATCGTTGCTCGATGTTGAAATAGTGTCCCGTAGCTATGTGTTCTATACCCATTGCATCAGCAAACTCGCTAAGTATCTTCCACTTTATAAGCGTGTTACACCGCGTGCAGGGTGCAGGAGTGCGTCCCGAGGCATACTCCTGACAGAAGTAGTCGACAATGTCACGCTGAAAACGCTCTCGTGCGTCGTATAAATGCCACTCGATACCTAACTCTTGGGCTATGCGCTGAGCCTTATCTATGCTCTCTTTGCTAAGTAGAGTATCGATGGTGAGCGCAACAACCTCATAGCCCTCGCTGCTGAGGCGTCGCGCTGCGGTGGTGCTATCCATACCTCCACTAAATCCTAATAACACACTCTTCATACGATAGCTACCTTACACCTTTGTGCTGTGGTTGTTGGTTATAGGTTATCGAACTCCTCGTCTAAAGTAGATGTCTCGTTGTCAGACTCGGTAAAGTACTCTGGTTTATGGGTTTTGATATAATCGACCATCTCGCCGAGGCCATCTACAAACTTGGCGAAGTCCTCCTTGTAGAGGTATATCTGGTTGCGCGTAAACGTGGCGTTGCCATCGCGGTCAATACGCTTGCGCGACTCGGTGATGGTTAGGTAGTAGTCGTCGCCACGCGTAGCCTTGACGTCTATAAAGTAGGTACGCTTGCCAGCTCGAACAACCTTCGAGCATATATGTTCGCCGCGATCGTCTGAGTCGTGATGATTACGTAAATCTGGTGTCATAGCTTAGTAGTTTTTATAGTATCTCGAAAATTCGTAAAACGAAGATACAAAATTATTTATAAACTACCAAATTTTTATAACTAAAATGGAGGTAAATGGAGGTTACTCGGCCTCTGCACCTGAGAGTATAGCCTCGATACGCTGTCGGTCATTGGCAATGGCAAGAGCTTGGCGAGCCATAGGGTCGAAGCTGCTATTATATATAAGGTATCGGGCATCTGTGCCATAGAGTCTCTCGGCCATAGTCGAGAGAATCATCGCCCGAATAAAGCTATGGTCGAGCGAAGTTAGCGAGTCGGCCTTAAGAGCTGCCTGCTGGTAGAGTCGTTCCACAATGCTGTTCTCGACATTGTAGCAAGAGTTAAACGCCTCGACGGTGGGGTAGTCGCCCAGTAGTGAGTCCGCAGAGATGCTGTCCCAGATATCGACGCTGAGGTGCTCAAAGAGACCTTCGCGGTAGAGCGATGTGAGCGATGGCGAGAGCTTTAAGCTATCTGTGTCGATGTATATATCGGGCGTGATGCCACCGCCGCCATAGACCGTTCGACCGCGGTGTAGCGTCTTAAAGAGAAGTTCGTGGTTGTGAGACACGGAGTCAGGGTGCATATATCGCAGAGTGTCGCTCATATACTCCTCTCCGTGGCCCATAACATATGGACGCTGAATAATACGCCCCGAGGGGGTCTTGTAGCGCGCAACGGTAAGGCACATACCAGTGCCATCCTTGAAGTCTATGACTCGCTGAACCAAACCTTTGCCGTAGCTTGTGTGGCCTATGACAACGCCACGGTCGTGGTCCTGAATCGCTCCGGCGAATATCTCGCTTGCCGAGGCGCTATTCTCGTTGATGATGACAACTAACGGTAGATCAATAAGTGCTCCATCCCTCTTGGTGTCGTAGACAATGTTGTTTGTGCGGCCCTCGGTGCTAACGATGATGTCGCCCTTGCGCAGGAAGAGTCCCGTGAGGTCTATAGCCGAGGTGATAGCACCGCCACTATTATCTCTAAGGTCGACAACAAGCGAGCTTATCTCCCTAAGACTCTTTAGTGCAGTTAAAAACTCCGAGGCTAAGGGCTTTGAGAACTTAGAGATGGCTATATAGCCGACGTCGTCTATACGAAACGAGGCTGTTATAGCACTACTTTCGATATTGGCGCGTTTTAGTTTGACATTCAACGGATTGTTAGTGCTGCGACGCTTGATAGTCAGGCAAACATTACTTCCCGCGTTACCACGCAATAGCTGAGAAACACTATCTGTCGAGATGCCGACTATCGGGCGACCATCTATAGCCACAATACGGTCGTTTATCTCGATATTAGCTCGCTCGGCTGGCGACTTAGCTACAATGCCTCTTACGACAAGGGTGTCGCGGTGGACGATATAGCGTATACCTACGCCTGCAAACTCGCCTCGCAGGCGTGTGCGTAGCGCTGTCATCTGCTCGTGGTCGAGGTATGACGAGTGTGGGTCGAGCTGGCGTAATGTAGCAATAACGGCCTCCTGAACCAGCGGCTCAAGAGGCACGTTATCGACATAGTTGCTGCGTATCTGTTGATAGACGAGGTTGAGTTTCTGTATCTGCTGCTGCTCGCTTAGCTGTGCCGAGGCAGTAAGGCTTGCGAGAAGTAAACCGATAACTAAGATAACCCAACGTTTCATCTAACCATTCAACGTGTTACATAACGTTTACAAGCTCTTCAAAGGTCATCTCTGACTGTTCGCCCGAGCGCATATCCTTGACCGTAGCCACGCCGCGCTCCAGCTCGTTAGAGCCGATGATTACCACATATGGGATGCCACGACGGTTGGCATACTCCATCTGCTTCTTCATCTTGCCCTGGTCGGGGTATATCTCTGCGGCCACTCCCTTGTTGCGAAGCTGCGAGATAAGACGCATCGAGGCCATCTGCTCCTCGTCGCCGAGGTTGGTGAAGAGCACCTTCGTAGAGCAGGCAAGCTCCTCGGGGAAGAGGTTTAGTCCGAGCATAACGTCGTAGATGCGGTCGGCACCAAACGAGATACCTACGCCCGACATTCCTGGCATACCAAAGATGCCCGTAAGGTCATCGTAACGGCCACCGCCCGAGATAGAGCCGATGGCAAAGTCGTTGGCCTTAACCTCGAAGATAGCCCCCGTGTAGTAGTTCAGACCTCGAGCCAACGATAGGTCGAGCTCGGGGGTAAGAGCGATGCCAAGAGCTGCGACATTATCGAAGATGGTCTGCATCTCCTCGATGCCGAGCAGACCAGTCTCCGATGCACCTATAACCTCGCGCAGCTTACTGAGTTTCTCGGTATTGGTGCCGCTAAGCTCGAGTATTGGTTGAAGTTTAGCGATAGCCTCGTCGTCGATGCCTCGCTCGCTGAGCTCCGCCTTAACGTTGTCCAAGCCTATCTTATCGAGCTTGTCGATGGCCACCGTTATATCTATCATCTTGTCGGCGTGACCTATAGACTCGGCGATGCCGTACAATATCTTGCGATTGTTCATCTTCAGAGTCACCGAGATTCCGAGTTTGGCAAATACGCGCGCTACGATATCCACAAGCTCGACCTCCGATAGTAACGACTTTGAGCCAATGACGTCGACGTCGCACTGGTAGAACTCGCGGTAGCGACCCTTTTGTGGGCGGTCGGCACGCCATACGGGCTGTATCTGGTAGCGCTTGAACGGGAAGACTATCTCATTCTGGTGCTGCACGACATAGCGCGCAAAGGGAACGGTAAGGTCGTATCTAAGACCCTTCTCCGATATCTTGGATGGCTGGCGCAGCTCCTCCTCCGATAGCTTAGCGCCGTAGTCTCCCGAGTTGAGAATCTTGAAGAGTAGCTTGTCGCCCTCGTCGCCATACTTGCCCAGTAGGGTAGAGAGGTTCTCCATCGATGGGGTCTCGAGTGGCGCGTAGCCGAAGAGGCGGAATACGCTCTTGATGGTGTCGAATATATAGGTGCGGCGCATCATCTCCTCAGGTGAGAAGTCGCGCGTACCCTTTGGTATTGATGGTTTCTGTGCCATTGTTACTGCTCTGCTAATAGTTTCTTATACTTTACGCGCTTAGGGGTTGTGTCCTCGCCCTGAGCCTTTTTCCACGCCTCGTACTCCGAATATGAACCCTCATAAAATACCACCTTAGAGTCGCCCTCGAACGAGAGGATATGTGTGGCGATACGATCCAAGAACCAACGGTCGTGCGAGATTACCACAGCGCAGCCTGCGAAGTTCTCAAGGCCCTCCTCCAGTGCACGCAACGTGTTGACGTCGATATCGTTGGTAGGCTCATCGAGGAGGAGTACATTACCCTGCTCCTTGAGTGCAAGGGCCAGATGTAGGCGGTTACGCTCACCGCCCGATAGTACGCCGCACTTCTTCTCCTGGTCGGCACCGTTGAAGTTGAAGCGGCCCACGTAAGCACGTGCTGGCACCTGGCGGTTACCGAGCTGTATAAGGTCGGAGTTCTGCGAGATAACCTCGTAGACGGTCTTCTCGGGGTCGATGGACTTATGCTGCTGGTCTACGTATGCGAGCTTAACCGTAGGGCCTACGCGGAACGAACCCGAGGTAGGCTCTTCGAGGCCCATAATCATACGGAAGAGTGTAGTCTTACCCGTACCGTTAGGGCCTATGACACCCACGATACCGGCTGGTGGTAGCGAGAACTCGAGATTCTCGTAGAGTACGCGGTCGCCGAAGGCCTTGCTTACGCCGTGAGCCTCGATGACCACATCGCCCAGACGTGGACCGTTGGGGATATATATCTCGAGCTTCTCCTCGCGCTCCTTAGTATCGGCATTCATCATCTTATCGTAAGCCGAGAGTCGTGCCTTAGACTTGGCGTGACGTCCCGAGGGCGACATACGCACCCACTCGAGCTCGCGCTCCAGTGTCTTGCGGCGCTTACTCTCCTGCTTCTCCTCCATAGCCATACGCTGGGTCTTCTGCTCGAGCCATCCCGAGTAGTTGCCCTTCCAGGGTATTCCCTCGCCACGGTCGAGCTCGAGAATCCATCCTGCTACGTTGTCGAGGAAGTAACGGTCGTGAGTAACGGCTATGACCGTACCCTTATACTGCTGCAGGTGCTGCTCGAGCCAGTCGATGCTCTCGGCGTCGAGGTGGTTCGTAGGCTCGTCGAGGAGCAGTACGTCGGGCTGCTGCAGGAGTAGACGACAGAGGGCCACACGGCGGCGCTCACCACCCGAGAGTACGTTTACTGGCTGGTCGCCATCGGGACAGCGCAGTGCATCCATCGCGCGCTCTAAGACGCTATCAAGTTCCCAGCCGTTCACCTGGTCAATCTTCTCGTATAGCTCGCCCTGACGCTCTATGAGGCGTGCCATCTCGTCGTCGGACATAGGCTCGCAGAGCTTCATATTGATATCCTCATACTCCTTGAGTAGTGCTACGGTTTGTGCGGCACCCTCCTCGACAATCTCCTTCACGGTCTTCGTTGGGTCGAGCTGAGGCTCCTGCTCGAGGTAGCCCACGGTGTAGCCAGGAGAGAATACCACCTCGCCCTGGAAGCTCTTGTCAATTCCTGCAATGATCTTCATCAGGGTAGACTTACCCGAGCCGTTAAGACCGATGATACCGATCTTTGCGCCGTAGAAGAACGATAGGTAGATGTTGTTCAAGATTTTCTTGTTGTTGTTGAGCACCTTACTCACGCCAACCATCGAAAATATAATTTTCTCGTCTGCCATATATAATATTGTTATTTAATTTCGCATTATCGGACAAAGATACGTAAAAGTTTTTATATAGACAAGTGTAGTTCGCAGGCAAAGTCTACTAAAGGGTAGTTAATGTGTAGAGCGGGCCTAAAGGTGCTTAAGGGCAATCAGAGACTACATAGACGCAGAGACAGAGAGACTACAGGGACAGCGGAGAGAACAGAGAAAGATGATGCCCGACTTCGTTGTTGTCCCTCTCGTTTTTTCTCGTTTAACGACAACACCACAACCCCTCCACGCGCAGCCACTTAATAAACAATGGCCCGTGTTTTGCAACAGTCGGAATGTTTGCTAACAATAAATTCTAACACTATGAAAAACACACTTAGAGGAACACTTACAGAGGAGAACCTGCTTAAGGCATTTGCTGGCGAGAGTCAGGCGCGCAACCGCTACACCTACTTCGCATCGCAGGCTAAAAAGGATGGCTACGAGCAGATTGCTGCGGTATTTGCAACCACGGCAGATCAGGAGATGGAGCACGCCAAACGATTCTTCAAATTCCTGGAGGGCGGTATGGCTACGATACACAACGCCTCGTATCCAGCAGGCGTGATATCAACTACGGAGCGCAACCTTGTGGCCGCAGCCGAGGGCGAGCACGAGGAGTGGGAGGTGCTATACTCGGCATTTGCCGAGACGGCTGCGGCAGAGGGTTTTCAGAAGGTGGCTCTTGCATTTCGCTACGTATCTGAAGTAGAGAAGGAGCACGAGCGACGCTATCTCAAGCTACTCAGCAGGTTGACCGATGGCGACTTCTTCCGTCGCGATGGCGAGATTGTGTGGCAGTGTCGCAACTGCGGATATATCGTAAAGGCTAAGATGGCTCCGAAGCTGTGCCCATCGTGCGAGCACGAGCAGCGTTACTTCGAGCCTATGGCCGACAACTATTAGGCGTAGAGTACTTATCAGCGCGCCATTGAAGCCAAAAGAGTAGTAGCGAGGGGGTTGTAGCCACTCTTCTACTACTCTTTGCTATTTTACCGTTGGCTCGTGCGTAGTGTCAATTACCATTAATCAGCGAATCTATCTTATGCAACTCGAGGTCTTTGCCACTAAGGAGCATAGCTATACACTCATCCTTATTTGTCGTAATTATTATCAGTTCGCATACCGAGCCATCTATGCAGCGCTGATAGATATCCATAACCTGACCATCTGTGTTTATTCTCATTAGTGCCTCCATATCGGCAATTAGCGGCTCTAACTGCCCCATAAAGTGGGGTATAAGTTCACTCTTCTCGATAGATATAGCCTTTATAGAGTCGGCGCCTACGCTCACGCCCATCGACTCAAACATCGCCTTCGATATGTTTAGCGTAGTGCACCCCTCGGTGGCCGAATACTCGGTCATAAGTTCGTTAAAGCTCTTTTGCTGTGCATAGACCGCCACAGGCAACAGCGCGATTATTAGCAGTATTAAGCGTTTCATATAGAGTCGTTTTTATATTATTCCTTAGAACCAGAATCCCACGCCTGCCGAGAGTCTCTTAGCCTTAGGACCAGTACCAGCTCTAAACATCTCGATAAACGAGTAGTTGACATAGCCATACAATCTCTTCCATCCGATACGCGCCGTAGCACCGAGCTGAATAGGCGTAAGTCGTGCCACGCCATCGATGGTCGTCTTGGGAAATTTATACTTTAGTTGAGAGTTTGCAAGTATGTCAAAATTAACACCTGCCGATATAAAGAAGTTGCGACCTATATTCCAGTCGAGGGTCATAGGCATATGTAGGTACATCGCCAGCAACTTCGACTTCTTCGTATTGTCATCCAGAGCAACGGCGTGTACCATACCATCTCGAAACTCCATTGTGTAGTTGCCTGCAAAAGTGTAGTTTTCCATTCCAAAGCCAAAGGCCATTGAGAATGCCAGTGTTCGCCGTGGGTTGAGCGGGATATTCATAGTCATTAAATTGATATTGAAGTTGACCGCCTTGAAATTGCTGAACATCAGAGCATTTGCCTCCTCTGGCGGATACATACTATAGTCGGTATTTGCCAACGTGTTTATGCCCATCTCCAGCAGAGCGAAGTGGTTGATGTTGGGCGAGCCGATGCCACCAAATCCTAAGTATACCTTCTGGTTCTTAGCCGGCGTTACGTGGCTATTGTGGCTCTCTACGGCAGCGCGACACAGCTCCTCTTTCGACATCTGGTGCATAGTGCCATCCTTGTGCTTTACGTAGTAGGCAACGCTATCTTGCGGTGCCGACTTAGTGCCCAACTCAAAGCGTGTGCCGTTGAGCTGGAGCGACAGCCTGCCGTTGCTTGACGATATGGCGCTACTACCGTCGCTGTCGAGGTGGATGACTATATCGCCCTGCTGTGCCGAGGCAATTCCTATGCTTAGTAGTATCAATGCTAAAGTTAGAAATATGTGTTTCATAGCGGTTTAGTTTAGTTAGTTTAAGGTTATTGTTTATGTGATGAAGATATATTTGTGATATGCGATACCTTGAGCATAGCGGTCTCAAGATTGGTCGATACTCCTCCGAGAATTCTCTCTGTCTCGGCACGCGCAATCCTCTGATCCTCGATCTTCACGCCATCGACGTAGCATATAAGCTCTTCGGTCGAGGTAGTAGGCGAGCTATGTTTGACAAGCGTCAAAGCCGCAACTATAGCGATAGCACCTACTGCCGCTGCTATGGATGCTGCCCTGCCAAGTACCCTGCTGTTAATCGTCACGCGAGTTTTGATGCTCTTCGGGGCACTACTCTCTGGCAGCGTGGTGGCGCGCAACGAGGCGAACGACTCGAACATCGCCTTAACGGCTTGATGCTCCTCTGGCAGCTCACTGTGTTGGTCGAAATAGCGCGCCAGTGTCTGCTCATCCTCTTGTGAGCTAACGCCATCGAAATATCTGTCTATAATGCTATTAATGTCGTTAAACTCCATAGTTTATAATCTTTAAAAGTTGTTCTCTAATACTCTTTCTTGCCCTCGATAGATTCATCCTTACGCTCGTCTGGTCACACTCGAGCATCGAAGCTATCTCCTCAAGCTCATACCCCTCGACGTCGCGCATATGTATCGCAATCCGTTGCCGCTCAGGGAGTCGGCTTATAAGCGATAGCGTTATCGCAGTCATATCGCTCATCGATGCTCTGCTGCGCCCATCGCTGATGCCTATCGATGTCAACTGCTCACTAAAGCTACTCTGCTTGGATAGGCGTCTCGAGCGGTCTATCGCTATGTTGTGTGCTATGCGGCAGACGTAGGCTCGAGGATAGTCGCTCTCGGCTATCGATGCTCGGAGCTTCCAGGCCCTCTCCAACGTATCTTGCACCACATCCTCGGCCTCTGCATCGTTTGCAAGGATGCTTCGCGCAAGGCGGTAGAGCGTATCGCGCAGCTCGGTAATAAGGGTTATGTACTCTGTATCGGTGTTCAAAACGTCTGGGTTTTCACTGCTTGTTTGCCTATAAAACGATAAGCGGCCGCAAATGTAACATTGCAACCGCTTTTTTCTATTTAGCCTCCTTGCGCGACTCTTTAGCCTTGCGCTGCCATAGCTTACCCCCAGGGCGTGAGGGGAACCACCCTTTAGCCACGCGCTGTCGTTGCTCGAAGAGCTCGCCTATGCCCCACAATGATGAGGCGGCCCATACGGCAAGTAGTGTCGAGATAAGTACATTCTCGACCATAAGCGATGCTATGCCCGTGATGATGCCACTGATAAGGAATATCCACCATATGCCGACTCCGAAGTAGTACTCGCCCTTGATGACGATGGGGTGGAAGAGACCTATAATAAGAAAGGTTGCAACGCCTATAACGACGCCCGTAAAGTGTAGCTCCATAGATTCAATCATTAATATGCTATCATATATTTAGTGCAAAGATACGCAAAGAAACAGCTCCCGAAGGAGCTGCTCGCCTATCACTTATGATAGTTTTTTTGTTAGAAGTTATACCGAGCCATCAGACTGACGCGATTGGCACTGCTCTTCGAGCCTCCCATATCTTCGCGACTACCGTGTAGATACTCTACCGCGATGGTGAAGTTAGGCGATAGGTTGCAGAAGGCGTTGCCGAAGATATAATCGCCCTTGTGGTACTGATTATCCGAGAGGTAACCATTATGCTTCTCGAGGCGCACCTCAGAATAACCGCCTGCAAGCCACATTTTTCCAGGGATTATATTAATCTGTGCTGCAGCCTGCCATCCCCACATCGGCATCGTCTGCATACGCTCGGGATTCGAGGGGTTATAGGCAAAGTCGTAGGGCGCACCAGCCAAATCCTGAATGTATGGTGTGATGCCACGGCCGTAGACACCGTTCATATAGAGGTCCACCCAGCGACCGAGGTCAATATGACCACTAAACTGTGCTCCCCAGCCGAGCTGTGTAGTATTCTTACCGTTAACATTGTCGTGCAGGTACATATCTCGAATTACTCCCGAGGCACGAATATGGCTCGAGCGATTCTCGCCCCACGCATACTGGATATAGGCTATGCCATCGGGCACGCGCTGATATATAGGAGAGAAGTGCTCGCCGTAGGTGGCCGACACCTGTGGCATCTCGGCCGCAACGCCCACGGTGAGGTGATTTCTGAGGAAGCTGTACTCGTAGCGTATCATCTCGTTGAAGGCAAAGTTATAGGCATTAGGGCCTTGAAAATCAATAGTCTCGGGCGCTGCTGCAAGGTCGCAGAAGGTTGTCACGTCGCGGCCTATAGTAAAGCCTCCTACCTCGACATATGCCGACCTTAGACGTGGTAGGTAGCTAAACTCGTCGCCACCGCGGAAGTCCATATCGGTGTATATGTGCACGCGGCCGAGCATACGGCTGTTGATTATCGCCTTGAGGAAGAGACGCGACGTCGAGGCATCCATCATTACGCGCTGTCGGTTGGCGTAGCCGCGGCTCATAGGTATGTCGTAGGGTACGAAATCTATGTTGCCCATAGCGCCATTAAAGTCGTAGCTTGTGCGTAGCGTCACGATACCACCAATACCGAGGGCAAAACGATTATTGCGCGTCGAGAAGATAAACTGAGGGTTGTGCGCCTGCTGGAAACCGCATCTGCGAGTCTCCATAAAGTCATCGATAACCTGTTGCTTCGATGCCTCAGGGTCATACTCTTGGAGTGTCTCACCTACAGCAATCATATAGATTGTAGGTGTATACTCCTCCATCTCGTAGTAGATGGTGTTCTGCGCCGATAGCGTCGATGCTACCAGTGTCGTGCATAGCAACGGAAGCAAGAAGTGTCTAATTCGTTTCATAGCTGATAGTTTTTTTAGTTAACAAAATGTGTTGTTTGTAAGCTACGGCGACTGGCACAACTAATATGCCAAAGGCAGAAACGGTTCATTTTGCGGCTCCACGGCTCTTTGTGCGCGATATTTGATGGCGAAGTCGAAAACCATATCTATGAGAGTCCTATTTACAACGATATTTATGCTATTGGTCTGTGCCACACTATCGGCACAGCAAGATATGAGCTTTGATGAGGCTCTAGGGGCTATGCTTGCGCAAAATCACGCGCTCGAGAGCCAGCGACATATGGCCGATGCTGCCTACGATGATATGCGCGCGGCAAGGGGATTGCGATGGCCGCAAGTTAATGTGATAGGCAGCTATACGCTCTTGCAGCGGAGTATAGATATTGACCTCGGAGGTCCTAAAGGTATTGTCACCAACTCTATAGGATCACTTATTAAAGAGGGCGTTGCAAACGGCATCTTAAGCAGTGGGGCAGCATCGCTAATAGCCCAGGGGTTAGCACCTATCGTAGGCTCCGACTGGCGTTACACGCTACAGAAGCGCTCCGTCGGAGCGGTGGGCGTCACTTTTGCTATGCCTATATATGCTGGCGGCAGGATAAACATCGCCAACCGGGTAGCTCGGTTGCAGCTCGAGGCTGCTGGACTAAACTTTGATGCTACGAAGTCGCACCTACTGACAGAGCTTGTCGAGAGATATTACGGGGTTATCGTTGCTCGCGAGGTGGTAAACGTTAGACGCGAGGTTGTCGCAGCTACACACCGCCACCTTGCAGATGCCAAGGCTATGGAGGCCGAGGGTATCGTTGCGCATAGCGTGGTATTATACCTAAGCTATCGTCTCTCGGAGGCTAAGAGTGAGCTTAGTGATGCGGAGAGTCGTGCGCTTATTGCTGAGCGTGCGTTAGACGCCTTAGTGGGCTATAATGGTGTTAATCCTTCGGATAGAATATTTCTATGTAGTGATATACAAGCTATTGATTACTATAAAGATATAGCTATTAAGCTAAACCCGCTACTTCAGGAGGCCGATATAGCGCGCAGCCTTGCCAACGAGGGCGAGAAACTATCTCGCGCAGCGCTCCTCCCCGAGGTCGCTGCTATGGGTGGAGCTGCGCTGTATAGCTACCAACTTAGCGATATGGTGCCGCGCTGGATGGTGGGCATCGGCATTAACTTTAAGCTCTTCGATGGCCTTGCAAGCATCAGACGTATGCAGGCTGCCAAGAGTCGTGCAGAGGGCGTAGATGAGGCTGTCGGAAGTGCAAGAAATGACATTCTATTACTTATTGATAAAGAGTATTATACGCTTGTCAATTCACTGCTTAGTGCAGACTCATCGCGCCAAGCCATCGCATTTGCCGAAAGCTACTACAACTCCGCGAAGGAGGGTTTTGTCGAGGGTATAACATCAAGTTCCGACCTTATGGACGCCTGCGCCGAGCTGGCCGCCTCGCGCGTAGAGTATCTCAATGCCGCCTACGAATCGTGTAAGGCGCTGGCACGCTTGCTCGAGGCCGCTGGACTAAGCGACACCTTTTGGGAGTATCGCGATAGAGGTGAAGTTATCTATATAGAATAACATTTATATAAACGTTGTAAAAGCATATTTATGAAGCGTAAGTCGATTGTTATATTAAGCATAATATTGGTCGTAGTAGTGGCTATTATTTGGGCCGTAGTACGCTATGTTAGTCGCGAGAATGCTCCAGTTATTCAGGGTGTTGTCGAGTGTCGTAGTTATCGCGCGTCGTCTAAGCTGGCTGGGCGTATCGATTCGCTCTTTGTCCGCGAGGGCGACTATGTTCGCAAGGGTCAGTTGCTCTATACAATATCTACGCCCGAGTTAGATGCAAAGCTTAGTCAGGTGGCAGCTCTTGAGGCAGCCGCCGAGGCTATGAACCGCGAGGTGGAGCGAGGTGCTCGCAAGGAGCAGATTGTCGCCGTAAGAAACCTCTACGAGAAGGCTGTTGTCGGGCGCGACCTTGCGCAAAAGAGCTACGTAAGGGTGAAAAATCTCTATGAGAAGGGCGTTGTACCTCGTCAGCAGTACGACGAGGCGTTGGCTAACTACGAGGCTATGGTGGCAACGGCAAATAGCGCTAAGGCCGAATACGATCTTGTTATCGAGGGTGCTACGTCGGAGCAGAAAGAGGCTGTGGCGGCTCAGGTGCGCGAGGCCCAGGCGGCTGTGCGCGAGGTCGACTCCTATCTGAGCGATGCACGCGTCTATGCACCAATATCGGGACCTGTGTCGAGTATTGTCTCCGAGCCTGGCGAGCTTGTATCCTCGGGATACCCCGTTATCACGTTGCTCGATTTGGGAGAGTTGTGGGTTACATTTAATATCCGCGAGAGTGATATGCACGCTCTTAAGCTCGGCGACACCTTCAAAGGCTCTATCCCAGCCTTAGATAGTAGTGTCGACCTCGAGGTCTACTACATATCAGCCGAGGCGGACTTTGCTACGTGGAGCGCAACGCGTGCGCGCGGCGGTTTTGATATCCGCACGTTTGAGGTGAGGGCTAGACCATTGAAAGATGATAGTGGCCTACTTCCTGGTATGAGCGTAGTTGTAAATAGCAATAGATTATAGCTGTTAATATGTTTGTTCGTAGCGTATTATCGGTATTTAAGCGAGAGCTACGTGAGGTAGCAAAATCGCGTCTCTACCTCGCTGTGTTGGTATTGTTGCCATTGGTTATGCTCTCGCTCTTTACGGTAATGTTCTACCGCGGTACTATCGATGAGTTGCCTATTACCGTTGTCGATAATGACAGAACTCCGATGTCGCGCCAGCTATGCTCTATGATAGATGCTACCCCTGGTGTTGAGATAGCTTTTAGTGCGCAGTCGATCGGCGATGCAGAGAGACAACTGCTTAGTTCTGAGGCTTTGGCCGTGCTCTATATAAAGCGTGGCTTCGAGTCGGATATCTATGCTGGTATTCCCACTAAGGTGGAGTGCTATCTACCTGGTACGAATATATCGGCCAGTGGCGTCATCGAGCGCGATATTCAGCAGGCGGTACTCACCTTTTCATCGGGCGTAGCGCTTAATAGAATGGCGGCTATGGGTATCGGCCATAGTCAAGCAATGGTTAATATAATGCCTATTAAAATATTGACAAACACCATTGGCAACCCGTATATAAACTACGGTTACTATCTCGCTCCAGTCTTTATGTTTATGGGTGTAGTGATATTTATTGTAGTCTCTACGGTCTATGCCTTTGGTCGTGAACTACGCTATGCTACGGCGCGTGAGTGGTTATCTACTGCGAATGATTCACTTGCAGCTGCGGTGGTGGGCAAGATGTTGCCAACTACCATTGCTATGGTAATAAACCTGCAGCTTGCGATGCTCGTGATATTTGTAGTTATGGGTATGGAGTGCGCTGGGAGCTACCTTGAGTTATCATTAGGTAGCTTGATATTTATTATTGCATATCAATCTGTTGCCATAGCTATAGTAACGCTTACCTCAAACCTGCGCTTGGGGCTATCAATAGGAGGAGGTTATGCGGTTATGGCCTTTACATTCTCTGGCGTCACCTTCCCTGTGATGGCTATGTACGACGTGGCTCAGTGGTTCTCAAAACTCTTTCCACTCACCTACTTTAGCAATATATTTGTCGATAAAGCTATGCTTGGTGTAGGCATATCGTACGATATCGGCGACTACCTCGCAATGACTGTTTTTGTACTTCTCGTGCCATTGGTATGGCGCCGATTAAGTAGGGTAGTAGGTGATAGCAAGTATTGGTGTAGAGATTGAAATAGAATGCGCAATGAATTTAAAATCAATAAATAGTGATAGCTTCTTGGGTGTAGCTATTGTCGAGATACGTATGGTGCTCACCGATGGCGGTGCTATGCTTATCCTGCTCTTTGCAATGCTTATCTATACCACCATCTACTCGATAGCCTATGGTCGCGAGGTGGTCGAGTGTGTAGACATCGCTGTTGTCGACGAGGATAACACTCAGACAAGCAGGCGTATCGTCTCTGGTCTGCGCTCTGGGCCGAATACGAGCGTTGTCTATAATCCAGTGGATATGAACAGCGCTAAAGACCTGTATTTAAGGCGTAAAGTTCACGCAGTAGTCTATATCCCCGAAGGTCTTGAGCGCAATCTGATTGCTGGGAAGCAAGCCAATATTGCACTTATGCTCGATGGTAGCCATCTACTTGTCTATCGTCAGGTTTTGGAGCAGGCAACAAAGGATATACTACTTCAAGGCGCCGAGGTCGAGGTTATGCGCCTTGTAGCCAATGATGTTGATGCCGCAGCGGCCCTCTCTATTGCCTCGCCCGTTAGCTACGATGGCCACGTGCTCTACAACCCATCGCTCGGCTACGGCTCGTTTGTAATGCCCTCTGTCGTGGTGGTCATAATACAACAGACGCTGGTTATCGGCTTGGCTATGGTGGGAGTGCGGCGCAGGAACTTGGGGCTTTATCCAAAAGCAAATAGTCTACTTATCACAACAAGAAATGTTATAGCTAAGATTCTGGTCTACGTTGTTATATATAGTGTCAACTTAACTATAGTATTGCTTACAATATGGCCTCTATTCGGCTTTCCAAACGCTGGCAAGCCTATTGCTATTGCCATCTTGATGCTTATCTATATGGTGGCCGCTACTGCCTTAGGTCTTACACTTTCGCACCTCTTTACGCGTCGCGAAGCACCACTTATGCTGCTACTATGGAGCTCTGTACCGATACTCCTCCTCGCTGGTGTCTCCTATCCGCACGAGGCATTTCCCGAGTGGCTCTATACCATAGGGCGCATCTTCCCGAGTAGTAGTGCAGTCAGTGCCTTTGTTATGGTTGGCACAGCTGGGGCGTCATTATGGGATGTTAGAAGCGACATATTACAGCTCCTACTCTTAGCCGTTATATATACGGTGTGCGCTATTGCCGCAGAAAAATATTGCTTGATGCGTAAAAATTGCCATAAATAGCACTCTATTTACGAAAAAATATATTAACTTAGTTTTCGGAAATGGTAAATTTGATATTTGCCACCCAAAATGTCTTAAACTTTAAAAAACTTGCGACTATGATTATTGGCGTACCAAAAGAGATTAAGAACAATGAAAATCGTGTTGCCCTCACACCAGCTGGCGTTATGGAACTTACTCGCCGCGGTCACGAGGTCTATGTGCAGTCTACCGCAGGCGTAAATAGTGGCTTTCCTGACGAGGAGTATGTAGCACAAGGTGCTAAGATTCTACCCACCATCGAGGATGTCTATGCCATAGCTGAGATGATAGTTAAGGTAAAAGAGCCTATTGCTCCTGAGTACAAGCTCATTCGCAAGGGTCAGATAGTCTTTACCTACTTCCACTTTGCCAGCAGCGAGCCACTAACGATGGCTATGCTCGAGAGTGGTGCTATATGCTGCGCCTACGAGACCGTTGAGCGCAAGGATCGCTCACTGCCACTGCTTATCCCTATGTCTGAGGTGGCAGGTCGTATGTCGACGCAGGAGGGTCGCTACTTCCTCGAAAAACCTCGCGGTGGCAAGGGTAAGTTGCTCGGTGGCGTGCCAGGCGTAAAACCTGCTAAGGTTTTTGTCATTGGCGCTGGCGTGGTGGGTACAGCCGCGGCGCGTACGGCGGCAGGTACGGGTGCTGATGTTACCATCTGCGATATATCGCTCCAGCGACTTACATACCTTGCTGACGTGATGCCTAAGAATGTCAAGACGCTTATGTCGTCGGAGTACAATATCCGCCAGGAGCTTAAGAGCGCCGATCTTGTCATCGGCTCGGTACTTATCCCAGGAGCTAAGGCTCCTAAGCTCGTTACGCGCGATATGCTTAAGGATATGGAGCCTGGCACGGTTATGGTCGACGTGGCTATCGACCAGGGTGGTTGCTTCGAGACCTCGCGTCCTACTACACACGAAGACCCTGTATACTATGTCGACGGCATCCTGCACTACTGCGTTGCCAACATCCCTGGCGCTGTGCCCTATACCTCGACATTGGCGCTAACCAACGCCACGCTGCCATACGTCATTCAGCTTGCAAATAAGGGGTGGAAGCAGGCTTGCCGCGATAATGAGGAGCTACTCAAGGGTCTGAATATTGTCGAGGGAAAGGTTGTCTACAAGCCTGTTGCCGAGGCGTGGGGCTTGCAGTATGACGAGTTAACACTATAGGATATATATAAAGTAATAGCAGAGGTTAATGGAGATAGAACCATATTGATAAATCCATTAGCCTCTGCTTTTTGCCATTATCGAGGCACGGGAAACGAGAGTGTTCGAGCATCGCGATACGCAGCAGGCGAGCCTGGCCACGGCATATGATTAAAGGCCGAGCCGTTAGATATGGTTATCGAGCTACTACCGCTGCCTAAGCGTAGCGTTATGGAGTTGTAGTCGAGGAACTTGGGAGGCTCTATATTAACACGTTTCTGCATCTCGGTCTTCATCCACAACATATGGTTGGTACCTGGTAGTCGCTGGGGTATCAGTCCTATGGTAGGACGCCAATACTCTATGGGCGAGTGGGTGTCGGAGAGGTGAAACAGTGGTAGCATATCCTTGTAGCTATCGAGTATAGCCATAGCGTGGCTACTATCAATATCACTAATGTCATACTCCTCCTCGGTGCTTTGTGCCGTGGTGGTAAAGGCAATGCTAAGCATTGCGAGTATCGATATTAGCTCTCTCATTGTGCTTATGCTTGTAATCGTATAACGATTTTGGTCGCAAATATAGTGCACGATCGCAAGAAAATATTATTTTTGTGGCGTAAACATAACTAAAACGGTAAGATATGAGGAGATTGATTATTTCTATTTTGGCACTACTCTCTGTTGCTACGCTCTCGGCTCAGGGCGGCGATGAGAGGTTTAAACTTCAGGTACAGGCCGACCTGGGAACTATATTCTTGGATGATGCCGGAGGCCCTACGGTAACGTTGGGTGTCGGAGTGCGTATGTTCGATCATCTGTATGTAGGTGCCGAGACAGGCTTTGATACTATGATTAAGCGGTATAATAAGCTCGGGGCGCTCCAATATTCACGTTTCGAGGGCTATGTACCTCTGGGCGTGAACCTCAAGGGTTATCTCTTCAAGGATCGCGACTGGAGTCCATACCTTAACTGCTCTCTCGGTGGCTTCTTTGGATTCTATAAAGAGCACTGGTTCGACGGTTTCCGTTCGCAGATAGGTCTCGGCGTCGATATCAAGCAATTCAACGTCAACATTGGCTACCACGCTCTTGTTCACGATATCACCCAGCACTTCGGATACGTAAAGCTCGGCTATCGCTTCTAACTAATAAATCCCTAAGATGTTTGTCTTAGGGATTTAACCTATCTAATTGCTATATTTATACAAAATATGCGTGCAGGGTAGTTCTTGCACGCATATTCTGTATAAGATGAAGTCTCTATTAGAAGCTGTTTGAATTTTATTTCGAGATTATTTGAGAGCTAATTTCGTGTAAATTTTCATTTGGGGTATGCAGGTAATAGTGGACTATTTCCAATTATCACAAATGAAAAGTTGCCGAAAAGAGCCTCAAAGAAGCCGAAA
>JAFTWZ010000048.1 GCA_017465055.1 Alistipes sp.
ATCCTGAGCCAGGATCAAACTCTCCATTGTAAAAAAATAAAAAATTAATCGTTAGCTCAAATCTCAAATGTATTGTTTTGAAATTATCTCATAGGAGATAGATAAAACTTTAGCTGCTCAATATCTTCAAAGAACCTATCTAATTTTCATTAGAACTTCCATCGTTAACCACTTTTTTTTAAAAGTGGAAAAGCGGTGCAAAGGTAATTCATATTTTTGAAACTTCCAAATTTTTCGGAAACTTTTTTCAAAAATATTTTAAAGAACCTTTTCTTTTTGCCTCTCCACTTAAAAGTGGAAAAGCGGTGCAAAGGTAAGTCATATTTTTGAAACTTCCAAATTTTTCGGAAACTTTTTTCAAAAATATTTTAAAGAACCTTTTCTTTTCGCCTCGCCGTTTTAGAGGCGAAAGCGAGTGCAAAGATAAGACAAGTTTTTTAAACCACCAAATTTTTGATGAACTTTTTTCAAAAAACTTTTACTTAAGAACCTTTGCGCTCTTGAGAGCCGTTATATCTCTCAATTGCGGGTGCAAAGGTAGTACTTATTTTCTATTCTGCAAGCATTTCATTAATTATTTTTAGAAATTCATATATTTTTTTAAAAACACGGAGGTATACCTATATTATATATATAAGGGGGCTATCGTGAGGGGTGCGATGTACTAATATAGGGGTCTACGATGGAGCGAGACCACGCGAACTGACTTATCGAAGTAGTTTGCAGATAGTCTTAGACGCAGACTAAACGGATACTGGCACGAGGCAATATCGTACATACTCCGTCGCCGCACTTAACACGTCTTGCTACGACATTGCTAATTGCTAATTTTTATCTACCTTTGCAGCACAGATACAGCATAGCTATGAGACTAAGACTCTTCACCATATACTCCATATTGCTCATCGTGGCACTGGCATCGCTATGCGCGTGCAGCAAGAGAGCACCCATAGTCATAATGCCTGACGACGAAAAGCAGCCCACATACACGATTATATACTATGCGGTAGGTGGTGCGACGCTCGATAAGGCTATAGAGGAGTCGATAGCTGCAATGGCAAAGGGCGGTCTGCCCGAGAACGTTGCACTATCGGGATGCATAAAGTGGACAAAAGGCTACGCATCGGAGCTAAGCAATGGCGAGGGTAACGTATACAGATTTAGGCTCGATGGCAAACAGAGTACAATTGAACTCGAACAGATAGGCGACAACAACTATCCGATGCACGAGCCAGAGAACATAGCTGACTTCATACGTTGGAGCAAAGAGGTCGCTCCAGCGGACAACTATATCCTTGTGCTCGCAGGTCACGGCAATGGCTGGCACCCACAAGTAAATCTAACAAATGACCAAGAGTATACACGAGGTACACTGCGCGATACGGACCTCGACCGCTACACGAGCCTCGAGGAGCTAAGCCAGGGCATTGCGAACTCACAGACGCACTTTCGTATGATTCATATGGTATCGTGCTTGATGAACAACGTTGAGTACATAACATCGCTTGCCCCCTACTGCGACTACATCCTCGGCTCGAGCCATATATCGGTTATGCTATGCTCCGAGTTACGATTCCTCAAGATGGCACTCAAAGAGATAGACAACAACTCGACAGAGTCGTTTGTCGAAGCTATGCAAAACTACTTCGACTATATCGAGGCCGACATCGAGGGCAAGAACGACCTTGAGGCTGAGACCTTAGACTTTGCGCTTACCGACACACGCGAGGTGGAGGCGCTAAATAGGGGTATAGCCAAGCTCGCGGCACATCTTAACGAGATATATGACGAGGGCGACGAGGGCGGCATCGCCACGCTTGAAGAGGCCATCGCCCAATCATACTACTTCATAAGCGCACATATCGCGCCCGAGGATATGGCCACGACGGAGTATCTGCGTATGGCCTTTAGCTACGACCTTGTGGACATAGCCCATCGTGCTGCCGCGGCGATAAATGACGACCAGCTAAAGGAGATAGCCTCAACTATTAAGACCCAGGCCGAGAGCACGCGCATACTTCACTACAGCAAGTCGCTCAACGACATCGACGACGTATACTATGGCATAACGCTAACAAACAGTACACTCTGGGAGGAGCGAGGCTATGGCGAAGCGGGCTACGAGCAGACTCGATTCGACAAAGCGACAAGATGGAGCCGTTTCCTAAAACGAAACAACATCGCAGTGGCCTACTAACTTATGGGTCGAACAAAAAAGTCGGCCTTTGGCGAGGCCGACTCTCTCTCCTTAAGGAGACACCCAATAAAAACTAAAAAGAATCCTATTTACACTGCTCCTTTACTGTCGTGGCAATCTAACCAAAGGAGCTGTTTTTCACAGTGCAAAGATGGCACATATTTGCCAAGCACACAATAACCACATATAGTGAAATTAGAAGTTTCACAATCCCCTAATTTAGGTATTTGTTTGGTTTCGAAATTATTCGTATATTTGCATTAACATAGAATAATATGCAAAATATAGATATAAACATCTGAAACACAATGAATAGCACCATAAAGACAGTACACCACGCGATGCTATCGCCCGATATGAAGCTCTTCGAGTTAGTCGAGTCTGCGCCATCGCTACTATCGATAATCTCGCGCTTAGGCATCAGCCTACCCTTTGGCGACATATCCATACGCGAGATGTGCTCAAGAGATGGCCACGATGTAGAGCTCTTTCTAATGCTCTGCGCTATGCACATAGACCACAACTTCCGCCCCGACCCCTCGGAGCTTAGAGCCGAGATGCTCGATGACGTGGTAGGCTACCTACGCGCCTCGCACCGCTACTATGCCGACCATATGCTCCCCCACACCTCGACACACCTCGAGCGAATACTGGACCACTGCGACGAGCTATCGCGTAGCGTTCTACGACGCTTCTACGACGACTACACGCGATATATAATCTCGCACTTTGCCGAGGAGGAGCAGTGTATATTTGCGCTGATTGAGGGCCGAGACAAGGGCACGGTGAAGGCCGACTGCAGCCTCTTCGATATGCCGCACACCGACATCGATGACCGCTCGAACGATATAGCCTCGCTGATATTTAAGAGCCTGCCCGAGAGTGCTCCCACAGCACTGCGCTGCGCGATGCTCGAGCATATATACGCACTACGCGACGACCTTCGACGCCACGGCAACGTCGAGGAGTACCTACTAAAGCCATTAGTTGAAAAGCATATAAACAAGGAGTGATGAGACGATATAGGGTTGCAATAGTCGAGCGATCGGAGATCATTGGCGAGGGACTGAGAACTACGTTAGGGGGCTCGGCATCGATATCTGTTGTGGGCATATACGATAGCGTGGCGAGCGTCGAGACGCTTGCGAGTAGCTGTAGCGTCGACGTAGTTGTTATGTCGCTTGCGCTGGGCCATCAGCTCGAGAGTAGTAGCATACAGGGCGCTGTGCCTATAATAGGCATACAGAGCTATGCCGCAGAGGAGGCTACGATACGCCGATTTAGCTCCGTAGTATCGATATATGCCTCCGCCGAGGAGATTATCAAGGCTATCGGCGAGGCGTGTGAGCAGCCTCAGGAGCACAACTACACCGAGAGTCACGAGCTCTCGGAGCGCGAGCGCGACGTACTGGTACTGGTGGCGCGTGGCCTTACGAACAAGGAGATAGCCTCGGAGCTGAACATATCGCCCCACACCGTGATGTCGCACCGCAAGAACATCGTACACAAGACGGGCATACGCTCGGTAGCTGGCCTTACGGTGTATGCAGTACTTAACAAACTTATCGACAGCGAACAACTATAAGAGTATAATTAGATATGAAGACAGAGTTATGTGCCTATTCGGTCGAGGCGTGCCTATGTGCTGCACGCTTAGGCGTTAATCGTGTCGAACTATGCGCCTCGCCTGCCGAGGGAGGCGTGACACCCTCGGTGGCTACTATCGAGCGCGTTGCACGCATCGAGGGTCTCGACGTCAGCGTGATGATACGCCCTCGCGGTGGCGACTTTCTATACTCCGATGAGGAGTTTCAAACGATGCTTCGCGACATCGAGTACGCGCGCGAGGCGGGGGCTACGGGCGTAGTATTCGGTCTACTTACGGCCGAGGGCGACGTAGATGTGGAGCGCACACGTGCGCTGGTAGAGGCCGCTCGCGGTATGGAGTGCACCTTCCACCGCGCAGTGGATATGACGCGCGACTACGAGCGTGCCATAGAGGCGGTAATCGAGGCAGGGTGCTGCCGCATACTCACCTCGGGAGGCTACGACAAGGCTATCGACGGCATAGACAATATACGTCGCGCCGTAGAGATAAGCTCAGGGCGCATAGAGATTATGGCTGGCAGTGGTGTTTTAGCATCTAACGCCGCACAGTTAGCTGCAGTGGGCGTTGATGCCCTACACTTTAGTGCCAAGCGTATGGTGGCTGGAGGTATGAAGTACCGCAACCCACGCATCTCGATGGGTGGTAGCAGTGCCGTAGACGAGTATGCCATTCGTAGCGTCGACGAAAACGAAGTTAATGAGATACTAAAACTTATAAATGTATGAAACTAAGACTTTTACTATGCTTCTTGGCAGGAGTGGCTACGGCCCTTGCCATAATCTTCTGGCCCGGAGAGAATAAGGGCTCGGAGGAGTATAACCCCGAGAACGACAAGCAGCTTCAGGAGGCTATCGAGTCGTCACCGCGTGCTGCGGAGCTTCGCGAACTGCTCTCTACGACGCCTGCCGACGAGCTACGCGATATGGCCTTCCTTATCGCCAATATGCCGGCCTCGGATCGCGACGGTATGGACCTTGAGCTACTCAAGGAGAATGTGAGCTACGCACACAAGGCCCACAAGCAGTATAGCTGGGCCGAGGCGCTCCCCGAGAGCGTATATCTCCACGATGTGCTTCCGTACCACGTTGTCGACGAGGTGCGCGACTCGTGGCGCAAGGAGCTATACGAGATGTTCGCCCCAGCGGTAGACACCTGCGCGACGATGTACGATGCTGTGTGTGCCGTCAATCGTAACATTCCACGCCTCACAGGCGTAGACTACAACACCAAGCGCGAGAAGACCAACCAGAGTCCTCGCGAGTCTATGCGTCAGGGTATGGCCTCGTGCACAGGCTTGGCGATACTCCTCGTCGATGCCTACCGCGCTGTGGGTATCCCTGCGCGCTTTGCTGGCACAGCCTCGTGGCACGACAACCGCGGTAATCACAGCTGGACCGAGGTGTGGTTGGATGGCAAGTGGCGCGTTACGGAGTACTACTTCCCCTCGAAGCTCGACCACCTATGGTTTATGCCCGACGCCTCGAAGGCCAACAAGGATGACCGCACCTACGCCATCTACGCTACGCGCTTCGGCCAGGCCGACGACTGGTTCCCTATGGTGTGGGCCGACGAGAGCGAGGATACCGACATCGAGAGCTTGCCTCGCACCGTGGGTGCCGAGAATGTCACGGAGCGCTACCAGAAACTCGCCTACGAGCAGTATACACGCCATATGGAGGCTGGTACACACACCTTTATCCGCATCGCTGGATATAAGGATGCAGCGCACACGGAGCACTCGGACGACCGCGTGGCTATGGGTGTCGACGTATTCTGGGGCACGGAGCAGATGGGTGGCGGCCTCACGGCAGGGCCTCTGCGCGATATGAACGACGTGTTCTCTGTTTTGGTTGAGAAGAACCGCAGCTACGAATTGCGCTACTACGACGCCGCAGGCGAGCTTCATATAGTCGCCGTCGAGCTGGGCGAGGAGCCTGTGACGGTGAATATCTACCTTAGCGATAGCAGGAAGTAATAGAGAGCGATGTTTGAGAATCACAACATACAGATTATCAGCAATTTAACAATAGGGGGGGGTATTTTATAGATTCTCTCCCGAGGTATTAATACGCAATGCAGCGTAGACTCTTTTTAGGGTCTATGCTGCATTCTATTTTTAGAGTATGAAAAGATATACAACAGAGTACATAGCCCCCGAGGCGGAGGTTGTCGAAGTTGTGGTTGAGCGCGGCTACGACAATAGCTTCTCGGTAGGAGAGTGGGGCGATGGCGGCACCGAGGATGGCGAGGCTGAGTAGGGCGAGGATGCAACGGCACAAAGAGGATTGCTGTGTCGGGCCTTTGCTCTCCTCGCAACGACATTATAGACAAGCGACTAAAACAAATCACATAACACTATGAAACACAAACTACTATTAACTTTAGGCATTGCAGTTCTATCACTTGTGGGCTGCACGCAGGATGTCGAGGTCAACGTTCCCGAGGCATCAGCACCTAAGATTATGGAGATTAAGATTAATGGCAATATCAATCAAGAATCTACCACACGTGTTAACGACAACGGCTTCTGCGATGGCGATGGCGTGGGTATATATGCCGTAAACTACGACAACGGCGTGCCCGGGACTCTTATTGAGAATGGTAATCAGGCCAACAACGTGCGCTATGTATACAACGAGGAGGATCGTACCTGGACCCCCGACTATCCAATCTACTATCGCGACAATGTTACACCCGTAGACATTATTGGTTACTATCCCTATAACGGTGCGCTCGAAAATGTAAACAACTACTCGTTCGAGGTGCAGCAAGACCAATCCACTACTGTCGAGGAGTCGCTAATGGGTAGCTACGAGGCGAGTGACTTCTTGTGGGGCAAGGTTGAGAATGTGCAACCTACAGACGAGCGTATACATATCACCTACCACCACCGTATGTCGGGTGTACAGGTGGAGCTTACCGAGGGCGATGGCTGGAGCGATGGCGAGTGGTCGACACTCTCGAAGCACGTGCTTGTTGCTAACACCATCCGCAAGGCGTCTATCGACCTCGCTACTGGCGTAGTAACTCCAGTAGGCGAGCGCGAGATTATGGATATCGTTCCCGCTATCAATGGTAACTACTACCGTGCCGTTGTTGTGCCACAGAGTGTTGATGCCTCCATAGCACTTTTGCGCATAACGGTTGATGGCACACCTTTCCTCTTCCGCAAGAACGAGGCCTTCGAGTATCAGGCAGGCAAGCTCCACAAGTTTGTTGTCAAGGTCTCAAAGAAGGAGCTCTCGGGCGTGGAATTCGAACTCGCTGGCGAGGAGATTACCCCCTGGGAGAGCGAGACAATATCGCACGATGGTAAAACAAAGGAATATGTCATTATAGAGGTGCCTGAGGCCTCGACAGATGGTAGCAGCGCACTTAAGGCTGCTATTGAGGCAGCGGGCAAGGACTCCGACCGTATTATAAATATGAAGGTAATCGGCCGACTTAATGAACCCGACTTTACATTTATGCGAGAAAATATGTTGTCGTTGACAAACATAAACCTCTCTGATGTTGTTTTGTGTGATGGAGAGAATATTGAAAATAAAAAGGTCCCTGAAGATGCGTTTCGAGATGCGGAGAAGTTTCTACGAATTATCCTTCCGAATTCGACGGAAATTATTGGCGAGCGTGCATTTGGTTGGTCTAACAACATTGTTAGCTTAAATTTGCCTCAGAGTGTAAAACTTATTGGTCATAGTGCGTTTTGTGGTTGTGGACAGTACTCATCCCAAAGCCTTGCTTTGACAATACCAAAATCCTTAGAAGAAATAGGGGGCTGGGCTTTCAATCAAGCAAAAATCCATTTTGATAACTTTTACTTGCCAGATTCATTGAGAAAGATTGGTGATGGCGCATTTGAATCAACACCTTGGGATGGTGTACGCTTAAACTGTGAGATAAAACTACCTGATAATCTAGAGGAAATAGGAGCAGATGCGTTTTCATACACTGGGTTGACGGGAAGCCTAAAGATACCAAGTAAGGTGAAAACTATAGGTGATTCCGCCTTTAGAGGTTGCAGTTTTACAGGATGTTTGGAATTACCCAAAGGATTGATTTCAATAGGAAATAATACCTTTGAAAACGCTGGATTTACGGGCGAATTGATATTGCCAGAAAGTCTTGTGAGAGTCGGCAATAGAGCTTTTTATGGTTGTAAGTTTAATGTATTTCCGAAGTGGCCCAAAAGTCTTGAGTTTATAGGAGAAGAAGCTTTTCATTGTTTTGCTGTTGAAAATGGTGGTATATTAGAAATACCAGAGGGAATGAATGCTGTAGATCTATCAGCCTTCAATGGTAACATCTCAAAAATAATACTACACACGGGTGTAAAGGAGATACGGGGCTCGTCTTCTAGTCTTTATCTTAAAGAGGTTGTCTGCTTGGCTAAGACTCCTCCAACAATGTATGGGCATTCATTTTTTAAAACCGATTGGTCAGGAGGAGTAGATACAGAGCAAGCAATACGTGCTGTTAGTGTTCAAGTGCCAGAGGATGCACTATATAAGTATCAGACGGCTCAATACTGGGGCGACTATATCCCATCGGTATATCGCGACTTTAACCTCGACTTGGAGAGTACTTGCGCCCTTAATGCAGCGCACTCAAGAAAGATGGTGGTGCGTGCACCATCGGAGATGGAGTGGAGCGTAACACACAAGCCCGATTGGGTAACCGTAACACCTTCGAGCGGCTCGGGTAAGGTAGAGGTGACTATCGCGTTTGACGAGATGGCTCGCGGAAACGGCAACCGTGCCGACTCGTTGGTATTCAAGCCAACGGCTTACGACCACTACAAAGTAGTCAAGGTGGATCAGTATGACTACCAGTATGATAATGGAGATGTTATCACCAACCAGACGGCGACTAAGGGTAATGGCGTAAACATTGTATTTATGGGCGACTGCTTCGATGCTAAGGATATTGCCGAGGGATATTACGAGGAGATTATGAACGAGGCTATCGAGCACTTCTTTGCGGTAGAGCCATACACAACATATCGCGACTACTTTAATGTCTATACCGTCATTGGTCACTCAACCGATAGCGGTATGCCTACAACCTACAAGATGAATCAAGAGTCGTTGTTTGAGTCGCAGTATGCTTATGGCGATAGTGGATTCCAATTCAAGATTAACAAAGAGAAGTGCTTGGAGTACGCCTGCAAAGTGCCTACTGTAACAAAAGATAACCTCCATCAAACTCCTGTCGTGGTGATAGAGAACTCTAATGTCTATGGTGGTGTGACATATATGTGGGAGGATAATACAGCTCTTTCGGTGCAATGTATTCATCGCAATCCCTATCCGCAAGACTTTAGAGGCGTTATTCAGCACGAGGTAGGAGGTCACGCATTTGGCAAACTTGCCGACGAGTATATCCACCACGGAGATTTCATCGATATGTGTGGATGTTACTGTTGTGAGCACCATAATGATTTTTTAAATTTTCAATCACTTGGGTGGTATCAGAATCTATCGCTTAACTCGAGCCACTACGAAGTGCCGTGGAGTCACCTGATTTTCGATCCACAGTTCCAGATGTATGTCGATATGTACGAGGGAGGTTTCTTCCATCAGCGTGGAGTATATCGCTCGGAGGTAAACTCGTGTATGAACAACAACATACCATACTACTCGGCCATCTCGCGCGAGGCGATAGTAAAGCGTATTATGGAGTATGCAGGCGAGGAGTACACCTTCGAGATGTTTAAGGCTAACGATGTAAACACGCTCGGTCCTGTGCCTATGGCGTTGACACGCTCTTCGGCAGAGGTAAATTACACCCCCGACCCAATGCATAACGAGCCTCAGATTATGGGCGAGAAACCAGAGTTAAACTTCTAAGACATAGCAATATGAAAAAGTATATAGCATTGGCAGCTTTAGCATTGGTTGCTATGGGCTGCGAGAGAGAGAATATCGATACTACCCCTGTTGTTGATGATGGTGTGATGCGTATTGAGGCGTTACACCCATCGACAACACGCGCAACCGCGACATCATTCGAAGATGGCGACGTAATAGGCCTCTATGCCACGAGCTACGAGGGAGAGCAGGCGATGCCTTTGCTAATCTCGGGTAACTGGATAAACAACGAGGCTCTGACCTATGATGGTAGCTATTGGACTGGTCGCAGAACATTCTACTGGAACGAGGGCCTGATGGATGTCTACGGCTACTACCCATATATGGAGCCTACAGTTATCAACAAGCACAAGTGGGCAGTGCAGACCGACCAGTCGACTCCTGCAACCGAAGACTCACTATCAGGCTACGAGGCATCGGACTTCCTATGGGCTAAGGCCGAGGGCGTATCGCAGGAGGATGGCGCGGTGCAACTGCAGTTTAAGCATATGTGCTCGAGGGTAGTCATCAAGCTCGTCAAGGGCGAGGAGTACACCGATGCCTTCCCCGAGGATATCGATGTCTACCTCTACAGCACAGTGCCCGAGGCGTTGATAAACTTCACCACAGGCATTGTGTCGAAAGACCCCCACGGCGATGCACAGAAGATTAAGGCTCGCAAGGTGGCAATCGACACCTTCGAGCTTATAGTCGTGCCACAGAGCATATTGGAGTATTCCCCATTTGTCGAGATTGTAATGGGCGGCATATCGTATATGACCGAGGAGATATTTACATATCACGCAGGTAAGGAGTATGTCGTATCTATCACTCTGGATAACTCACCAAGTAAGATCGAAATCAATGTCGGCGGCTCAGTTGGTGGCTGGGAGTAGGCTGGACTAAAATAGGCCAATAACAAATCGGGGCTGACTAAAAAGTAACTTAGCCTGGTTTTTATGTACAAGAGAGTGAATAAAAAGATGTAGTTTTAGGCCTGCGATGCCCGAAAAAGCGGAGTTTACTAGGCGTAAATGAGCATTTTGAGGGCGAGCATAACGACAAAATACACTTTTTATTCACTCTCTATTTATGTCACTACGGCACAGGATCGTAGCCCGAGCCGCCCCAGGGGTGGCAGCGCAGCAGGCGACGCACCGTGAGGTAGAGGCCCTTGATAGGCCCATACTTGCGCAGCGCCTCGATGGCATACTGCGAGCAGGTGGGGGTAAAGCGACACGAGGGTGGCTTCAGCGGCGAGATACACACCTGGTAGAATCGCACCAACACGATAAACGGAAAGGCCAGCACACGCTTAGCAGCGCTCTTGAATCTCTGCCAAGATGTTGACGATGGCATCATCGATAGCTTTATAGGTTAGCTCCTCCTTGCTGACGTAGATAAAGGCGATCTTTATGGCGAGGCCGCGCGACTCGGCTACGGCCACAAGCGCCTCCTTTGATAGGCGGTAGCTCTCGCGCATACGGCGGCGTAGGAGGTTGCGCTTATTGGCCCTCTTATGCAGCCTCTTAGGTACCGAAAAGAGCACCGCAACACCCGCTGCGGCACTCTCCTCGACGATATATTTATATTTAATAGGAAACACGAAGCCCGAGGCGCAGTCACCGAAGAGCTGTGCCACATCGCGGCGGAGCTTGACGCGCTCGCTGGCCGATAACGTGTTACCCATAACTATGTTCATCTATATAGTTAAATCGCTACTGCGCACTCTTCTTAGGCGCGCGCGTGCGAGTCTTCTTCTGCAGCTTTGACTGCTGGGCGCGGATAAACTCCTCCTTAGCAAGATCCTCCTTAACCTCAGCATCGTCAATCTCCTGACCCTCGGCCAATTTGCCACAGTAGATATCGAGAGCCTTGACCATCGAGGGAGCCTCGGGCGATGGTGCCGAAGCCTTAACCTTGAGGCCTGCCTCCTTAGCGGCCCTAAGCGTCGCCTCGCCAAACGTAGCGACCACAGGTAGGTTGTCGACGCCAAAGCTATCGACAAGAGCCTTGACATCGTTGGGCGAATAGAGGGCGATGATATCGTACTCCTCGGGCTTAACATCCGAGAGGTCGGCCGACACCGTGCGCGCAAAGACTACGGGCGACACCTTGAGCTTGAGCTTCGAGAGCGTATCGGGCAGCTCGGGCTTGAAGGGCTCGGTGAGCGCCAAGATAAACTTCTCATCCTTATGCTTAACGATAAGCTCGAGCAGCGAGTTGAACGTACCATCGGCAAACGATATCTTACGCTTGCGATAGACGATGTACTTCTGCAGGTAGAGCGCTACGGCTTCGGTGTTACAGATATACTTCATAGTCTCTGGTACCGTGATACGCGCCTCCTCGCAGATGCGGAAGAAGCTATCGATAGTCGTACGCGACGAGAAGATCATCGTCGTATGCTCCAAAATCTCGGTACGCTGGGCGCGAAACTCCTTAAGCGTGACACCCACAACACGTATCAGCGGCTTATAATCGATGCTGAGTTCGTGTTTCTGTGAAAACTCATAAAAGGGGGACTTCTCGACGACAGCCGGACGAGGCTGAGAGACTAAAATCTTATTTACTTTCAAAGTACTAATATTTTATTTATAGTCAATAATACTAATTTTTTCTTTATACAATCGCTGCTATATCATCTTACGCTATCGACACAACAAGCTAAGTGTCAGAGCTATACACCCATTCTGCCTACGCGAATTGACTGGGCAGCAGTCGCAGCAAAAAACTTAACGGCAGCAAAATTGCGGTGCAAAGGTACAAAATCCAATACAAAATCGAAATTTTTTTCGTAACAAAGAACAAAAAAGTATCTTTCAAATATAATAGAAGGACAAGCGCGGCAAAAACTATCAGTACAACAGAAACCCATTGACTACTACCGCCATCGGCCAGAAGCCACACCGCAACTAATGGATAGAGCAGCACCACGCCTCGCACAAAATCCATATGTACGACCGACGAGAGTAGCTGCATTGAGGAGTCATTGGTCAACCACTCCGCGACCTCGTGCATAGCGTAGTACCACGCCACATATACGCCCACAAAGATGAGCGAGATAAGGGGTGCATAGCCCGCGACGTTGTAGCCAAAGAGCTGCACGTCGGTAGAGAGGTGTCCATCGGCAAGGCGCACGCCTACGAGCGACACCATAAGTAGGCCTATGGCCGTAGATACCTGCTTAAAGCGTTGCAGCGGCAGCTCGCCTCCCTGAGCAACCATACGCGCCTCGCTACTATTGCCCCAGACATTTGTATAGATGGTGCTTATGAACTTACGCGAGCGGACAAGCATATATAGATAGGCGACAAGCGTAACGACAAGTGTCAGGTGGAAGAGTGGCTCGTCGCTGAAGCGTGGTGCTACGACCTCCATCAGGCCACCATCGCCAAGCTCCGAGCCGTAGCCGAACTGCTCGACGATACTCGCCTCGCGGTAGGCACCTTCGAGCTGTGGGCATCCATCGGACAACGACGACCCTCGCCCGAAGATCTCCTCGGCGCGTGCTACTCGGTATCCTGCCTCGCTATACTGCTTTATCCAGCTCATAAATCACTAATACTTAATAATATATCTACGTTACATTACGCTTCGTCCTCCTCGCGACGCTTGAGCGTGATGCGTATTGTTGTGCCACGTCCAAGCTCGGAGCGCACTACAGCAATCTTGCCCTTATGATACTCCTCGATAATACGGCGCGAGAGCGAGAGGCCGAGACCCCAGCCTCGCGTCTTAGTTGTAAATCCGGGCTCGAAGATACGCGTCCAGTTGCTCTTCGGGATACCCTTGCCACTATCGCTAACCTCGACAAAGACCGTATCGCCACTCTCACCCACCTCGACATCTATTGTGCCCTGGCCCTGCAGTGCGTCGAGCGAGTTCTTCATCAGGTTCTCCACAACCCACTCGAAGAGTGCCGCATTTATCGAGACCTTGATAGGCGACATCGCCAGGCCATTGTATGTAAGCGTGACGTTGCGCGGTATTCGGCGGCGGAAATACATAACCGTATCGCCCACAACCTCGTTGATATTCATCGGCGTAAGCTGTGTCTCCGAGCCTATCTTCGAGAACCTATCGACAATCTTCATCAGGTGAGTTAAGTCCTTAGCCATCTCGTCGACAGCCATCTTATCTACGGGCTGGCTACGCAGATACTCTATCCAACCCAGTAGCGACGACGTGGGCGTACCGAGCTGGTGCGCCGTCTCCTTTGCCAAGCCTACCCACACGCGATTCTGCTCATTCTGCTTCGACGACGAGAAGGCGATATAGGCAAAAATGGCAAATATTACGATTATTATAAGCTGCACGTATGGGAAGAATACCAACGCTTGGCTATGAGCACTCGACACCAAGTGCTGGTAATCCGTAGTGCCGAAATAGATGGTAAACGTCACCTGTGGTATGACACCATACGACACCGAGATAGGGCGATTCTTATCGCTCATAAGCATAATCTCCTCGCGCAGGCGCTTGGGGTTGTCGATAATCTCCGAAGGCAGATTCGTAACCAACACGTTGAGTCGCTCGTCGGCGATGATTAGGGGCACGTTGGTATGCTCGGCGAGCTTGTTGAGCAGCTCGGGGTTGTAGACCATCTGGCCGCCGATATTGGTATTACGGAGGATATCCTCCCACATCTCCACAGCGTTACGCTCGTCGCGACGAAGCTGCTCGATGGCCATCTCATCCTCGTGCTTCATATCGACCGATACGCGCCACGTATAGAATATCGACAGCGCAGCAAGCGCAAGGCCGATAACGATGACTATCGTATTGCGATGTAGCGAGAACATCTCGCCCGAGAATCGTAGACGACTTAGCTTCATAACCTCTGCGTATCTTTAACGGCGCTCCAAATCCTGCTCGCGAAGTATGCGCTCATACTCCTCGGTGTCGAGCAGCAGCTCTATTGCCCTATCGACCACCTCGTCGTTGGCCGCCAAGTTCTCCTGCACGCCACTGCGGTAGGCGTAGCGCAGGATGATGTCGGCATTGAGCGCATCGATAATCTCCTGGCGGTAGGTCTCCATATTCGACATCTTATCATCCTTGATGAGGCTCTGCAGGCTCTCTATCGCCTCGTCGAGACGCTCGTCGTAGAGGTCGTTCTTGGCCGCCTTCTCCAAGTTTCTCAGCGCCGCGCGTGTCTCCGACTCGTAGGGGACATCCTTATCCTCGATGAAGCGGCAGAAGTCGGCATAATCCTCATCCGTTATCGAGAAACTGCGCACGTCGATACTCTTGGCGTGGTTGCGACGCATATACTCATCGGCCCAATCCTCCATATACCCCATAGCGTAGAGCGTGATGGCGAAGCGACTGATATACTGAGGCTCAATCTTAACGTCGGGGACTATGCCACCGCCGTCGTACACCTTGCGGCCGCCACGCGTTCTAAACTCCGTGATTAGCGAGTCGGGAACGGTAGTCACACTACCCTCGGAGCGCATCGTAGCGTAGTTGCGCGACTGTATGCATCGTCCCGAGGGGATGTAGTACTTCGCCGTAGTATACTTGAGGTAGCCATTGTAGCCCACGTAACGTGTGCCCTGCACTAAGCCCTTGCCATAGGTGCGCGTACCCATAACCACAGCTCTATCCATATCCTGCAGCGCGCCTGATAGTATCTCCGAGGCCGAGGCCGATGTGCCGCCCACAAGTACGACGATGGGTATATCCTCGGCAATAGGCGCATAGCGCGTGTCGTAGTGCACGAGCGACGAGGAGTCGCGGCCCATAATCGAGACTATACGCTGGCCTCGTGGCACGAAGAGCGAGGCGATATCTACAGCCTCCTGCATAACGCCACCGCCATTGGAGCGGTAGTCGAGAACGAGGCCTCGCAGCTGACCCGTGGCCACAAGCTGCTCTACGGCGCGGCGCATCTCGTCGTAGCTACCCTCGATAAAGTCGCTATGCGAGATGTAGCCTATGCCATCGCGGAGCAAGCCCGAATAGTCGACACTCGGAATAGATATCCTCTCGCGGCGCAGCGTGAGCGTGTCGACACGGCTGTCGATGTTGCGCTCGACGACCACCACGACATCGGTCTGAGGCTCACCCTTAAGGCGTGAGCTTATATCCTCGGTCGCAGCCCCCTTCATATCTACACCATCGATGGCCAATATCTTATCGCCTATTTTGACGCCTGCGACATCCGAAGGCGAACCCTTGTAGGGCTGTGCGAAGATGACGTAGTCGCCACGCTTGCGGATAAGCGAGCCGACACCGCCGTAGCGCCCCGTAGTCATAATCTCAAAGCCATCCATATCGCTCTCCGAGAGGTACTCAGAGTAGGGGTCGGTGACAGCAATCATTCCCGTTGCCGCCGCATCGAGTAGCTCGCCAGCCGAGACCTCGTCGACAAAGCCGCTCTCGAGCTCGCGCATAATGTTTACCAGCACCTCCGAGGCCTGGCCCAGCTCGAAATCGCGCGTGGTGCGCTCTTTTGACTGACCATACGCCACCGAACCGATTACCACAGCAACGGCAACAAGCACCGAGCGTAACCCTAAGTTGAATCTATTGAATCGCTCCATAACAACTACGTTTATATAGCCTACTCCTGCTCCTCGAAGCGGCTGTTATCGATATATGCCTGCAGCTGGTAGGCTATGCGTGCCACAGCACGACGTATGCCCACAATCTCGATGCCACCCTCCGTAGCGCTTATCTCCAACCTATCCTCAAAGAGGAAGGTGGCACGCTTGAGCACCCCCTTAGCACGATATATCAGCTTGTCGCCCTCCTGAGCCGCAAATTCGAAGCCATAGAGGCGCATAGCATTGTCGATGCGCACCCTGTCGCGCACGAGCTCGCAGTGCTGCACCACGCTACGCATAAAGCCAAAGCGTGGGTAGAAGATGGCCAGGAGCAGGAATGCCGCCACGAGCCATATGCCCTGCTCGGAGCGTAGCTGCGCCTCGAGAAGCATCCATCCGTCGACAACCTCGGTGTAGGAGGTTATGGCCATAAGCCATACTAAGGCAACGTACAACACGCAGATAAAGAGCAGATACTTAACTGAACGAATGATATATCTCATATCTTAGAATTTTTACTATTTACGCATTACACATCTTTCGTACGCTCTCGGCGACATCCTCCATAAGCCAGCGTGGCGTAGAGGTAGCTCCGCAGATGCCTATACTCTCAACCCCCTCAAACCACTTGGGCTCTATCTCCGAGGCCTCCTCGATGTTGTAGCATCGAGCATTTGCTGCGCGACACACCTCCGACAGCACCTTGCCATTCGACGACTTCTTGCCACATACGAAGAGCACCACATCGACACTCCGCGCAAACTCGGCAAGCAGAGGCTCGCGCCCCGCCACACGGCGACAGATGGTGTCCGTGACGATAAACTCCACACCCTCGGCCATACGGCTACGTATAATCTCCGCAAGTGAGTTGAAGAGCTCTATGCTCTGCGTGGTCTGCGACAGCAGGTGCATAGGGCGACTGAAGTCGAGAGCCTCGATATCGGCAAGACTCTCCACCACCGTAACATCATCATTTACCTGGCCCGTGAGGCCTATAATCTCGGCGTGGCCACGCTTTCCGAGGAGCACCACACGCCCTCCCACGCTACTCATATAGGCATACGCCTCGCGCACACGTCGCTGTAGGCGCGCAACAACGGGACACGTAGCATCGATAACCGCAATGCCCAACTCCTCGGCACGACGGTAGGTGCGCGGTGGCTCGCCGTGGGCACGGATAAGGAGCGTACGTCCTGCCAGCGACTCCATATCGTCGTGCGTCACCGAGCGAAGACCCAAAGCCTCGAGGCGCTGTACCTCGACGCGGTTGTGAACAATGTCGCCGAGCGAGTACACCTCGCCACAACGACCAAGCGACGTCTCAGCCTCGCCAATGGCACGAACCACACCGAAGCAGAAACCCGAGTTATCATCTATAACGATACGCATAGCCCTAATATTACTATCATTAAGCCCCTATCACAACCATTAAGCCCCTATCACACGTCGATACTGCTCATCGAACCAAGCCATCTGCTCCTCGACACTCATAGCCGAGTTGTCGAGCACTATGGCGTCGTCGGCCTTGCGCAGTGGCGATATAGCACGCGACATATCGGCCTTGTCGCGCGACACGACATTCTCGTACACCTCCTCTAAGGTTACACTATCGCCCTTAGCCGTTAGCTCCTTATAGCGACGCTCGGCGCGTACCATAGGGTCGGCCGTCATATATATCTTAAGCTCGGCCGTAGGGAACACCACAGTGCCGATATCGCGGCCATCCATAACCACGCCACCGTTGCGACCCATCTGCTGCTGCATAGCCACGAGCTTGCGACGCACAGCGCCAATAGAGCTCACGGCACTTACGCAGTTGCTCACCTCGATGGTGCGTATCTTACCCTCTACCAGGTCGCCATTGACGTATATATCGCTGGCGCCACGCTCCGAATTGAAGCGGAACGATATCTCGATATCGCCGAGCATAGCCTCGATACGCTCCTCGTCGACGATGCCCATAGCAATAGCCCCGTGCTCGAGAGCATAGAGCGTAACGGCACGATACATAGCGCCCGTATCGATAAAGATATATCCAAGGCGTGCGGCTATAGCCTTAGCAAACGTACTCTTACCACACGACGAGTGTCCGTCGATGGCGATAATAATCCTCTTGTTATCCATTGTTAGTTAATAATTACTGAAATAAGGGTTATGATTCCCAGTGCACATATCACCACTCCAGCGATGCGATTTATGGTCAGCATATGTCGTGGTCGGAAGCCTCGGCGGAAGAGGTTGATTATCGAGGTCAGCGCTATCCACCAGAGCATAGCTCCGAGCAGGAAGCCTCCGAGCACCAAGATGTTGTTTATCATCGGGTGTATTGTTCGCACCACCTCGGCCGACAGCTCGGCATCCAACGCCAGGTCGATGTTGAACATCGTGAAGAATGCCAAGATGTATGGTATCACCACTATGAAGTTGGCCATCGTAAATCCGAACATCGAGGCGAAGTCCTGCCATAGGGCGCTCTCGCCAGCACGATTCTTACGAATCTGAGGCACTGGGTTTTTAAAGAATATCACCACTCCGACGACTACCACGAAGGCGCCACCGCAGAGTTGTATTATGGTGTGATACTCGTCGATATAGCTCTTGAGCAGCGCATATACCGAGAACGCGAGGATGGCCATCAGCGTATCGGCCAGCGCCACACCGAGGCCCGAGACAAGTCCCGAAAGGTGCCCCTTGCTCAGCGTGCGCTGTATGCAGAGCACCGCCACAGGGCCCACCGTCACCGACGAGGCTAAGCCTACGCAGAATCCACCGAAAAGTATCTTGAGAAGCTCGACTATCATATGCCAATAGTATATATCAATGCCTATGCCCAACTTGACTCTCTGCCATTTTTCGCAATAGGCGCATATATCGTGGCAAAGTTACAAAAAAGTATGGAACTTTCACTATGTGCGACGAGATATTATTTGCAGCTAAAGGGTAGAGCGCGCCTAAAGGCGCTAAAGGGAGATTAAGGAGACGCAGGGACAGCAGAGACAGCAGAGAGAGACGGAAGAGACGAGAGAGACGAGAGAGACGGAAGGGACGAGAGAGACGGAAGGGACGGAAGGGACGAGAGAGACAACAACGAAGTCGGCTATCATCTTTCTCTGTTGTCCCTGCGTCTCTGTGGTCTCTGTAGTCTCTAATTTCTCTGCGTCCCTGTAGTCTCTGTGGTCTCTGCGTCTCTTTCGTCTCTGTAGTCTCTAAAAAATACACGCGCCAGCCCCACTCACCCCCTCGGTTTTGCTATTATGATTTTTTTCTGTACCTTTACCGAGATTTTGGTGTTGCGCAAATATAGTGCACACCCAACACAAGAGTAAATAACCTAATATTTTTAAGACTATGAGCGAAGAGAAGAAGCAGGGCATTGAGATACAGCTTGACGAGCAGGTTGGCCAGGGACACTACAGCAACCTCGCCATCATAGCTCACTCACCCTCGGAGTTTATCATCGATTTTGCAACAATGTTGCCAGGCCTACCTAAGGCACGAGTACGCAGCCGCGTGGTTATGACCCCTGAGCACGCAAAGCGACTCCTGTTGTCGTTGCAGGAGAACATCACTCGCTACGAGAGCACTCTCGGCCCTATCAATCTGCGCACTAAGCTGCCTGCAATCTCCTCATTCGGCAACAAGGGCAACGCATAGCGCCTGACTGTGCCAAGAGAGTAGGGAGATTAGGGAGTTTAGAGAGCTTAGGGAAATTAGGGAATTTAGAGAGTTTAGGGAATTTAAGGAGTTTATAGGCGGCGACACTATGGTCACTGTACTATCACTAAGCTCCTTAAGTTCCTTAAGCTCATTAATCTCCCTAAATTCTTTAAGTTCCCTAATCTCTCTATAACACCTCGCACTCAGGCTAATCGCCCACAACGCCAACGACCAACGAGGCGCGAGTGGCAGTATTAAGCTCCTCAACAAGCTCTTTCAACACCTCGATATCGCCCCTATTCTCGGATGTAGGCATAGTGTAGAGTCGAGCAATGGCACCAGCCTTACCCGTATTATCTGTGGCATAGGCCAAGGCTGTCTGCTCGAGATTCCAGTCCGCAAGGTAGAAGGTATATGGCGACGATGTCTTGCAGGTATTCCAGTAGCCATCGGCAACGCTCCACAGCTCGTTATCGGGATAGGCCATAGTGTTGCTACAGTCGCCCTCGACCATAGTGGTAAAGAGCGTACGTACGTTGTCCAAGTCGTTATATCTCACCACGGTGATAGCCTTGCCGCGAGTCGCTGCTGCATCGCCAAAGAGCGCACCTGCCTCCTCGTCACCAGAGAAGTAGCCGACAAGCTCGATTGTAGGGTTGGCAACGCCCAGAGTAGAGGTACGTGCTACACTATCGAAGGTGTAGCTCTTGGCCACCCTACCCGTACGCACATCGAGCGCGAAGATATAGGCCATAATCTCGGTGTCGGGCAGCAGGCCACTAACCTTTACCGAGCAGCTACCATTATAGTAGTACTGATCCAACACCTCGCAGACGGTGATGCCCGCATTAAAATCCTTCGAGCCAGTGTAGTAGTAGTCAAATACCTCCTCCTCGAGGGCGATAAACTCCGCCTCGTTATACTCACCCTCGACACAAGCGCCTGGGATATAGTATATTGTAGGGTCAGACGAGGTGATATTCATCGTAAAGCCATAGGGCGAGAGGTTGGTTGCCGAGACGGTGAACTCCACCTCCTCGAGGCTACCGCCAGGCAGCGTACGGAAGGTCTTCATCGCGGCCTCGGTGGTGATTCCACCATCGTAGCCGAAGGCGATGATATAGTAGTCGGTATCGGCGGCAGGGAGCTTAAAACGATTGGCGCCAGAGTGCTCAACCTTACCCCTGTCGTTCGACATTAGATCCATCCAACCACCCCACTGCTCAACGAGCTTGTGCATCTGCTCATCGGCCGTAGAGACGCCATCCCACGGAGCTACCAGAGCGCAATATTTATCCTTGTCGTTCGAGGGCGTTATGCTAAACGAGGCCTCCATCTGGCCTATATCCCACACCTCTATCTCGAAGGTCATCGTCGACTGCGCCGCAGCCTCGGTCCGATACTCTGCGCGCGTGACATCCGTAACTACCACGATACCCTCGCTATCGACCACTAAGCCTGCGACAAGAGCGTAGTAGTCGGTATGCTCCTGCAGGCCCTTAGCCTCGAGCTCGAGAGCGCCTCTATGTATCAGCGTGTCGAGCACCTGCTGCTCGCTATGCCCCTGACCTAAGAGGGTGTTAATCTCCTGCTGAAAGTAATACTCATAGAAGTAGCTCTCCGACATCTTATAGCCATCGTCCGACGTAACGTAGTAGTCGTACTGCTCTTTGGGCATAGTACACAGATACCAGCAAATATCGCTATCCGAAGGAGTTACGCTGATTGCAACGCTATTATCTGTGACCTCTGTAGCGACCTCGAACATAGCGTCGGATTGCTCGACCGCCGCGGTCCTAAACGCCACCTTTGTAAGCTCAGTAGAGACCGTATATCCATGCTCGGCGTCGACGCCAAAGAGTAGGACGTAGTAGTCGGTATCGATCTTAAGCCCCGAGAACTGAGCACCCTCGAGTCGTCCGCGCTCGACAACCTCGGGCATATACTCCTCTAAGGTCTTACCACCGCTTGAGGCCTCCTCGCCAAGCTCCTGGAGTATTGTCTCGATGACGAAGCTATCGCGAGTAAACTCGTCGACGCGCTCACGCTCCTCGACAACGCAGAGGTAGTCGCCAATGCTCTCCGAGGGTGTGACGTCGAGCGTAACGGTTGAGCGCGTAACGGCCGTAATCGCTACAATAAAGTCATCCTGCGTAGTGGGATTATCGCCACCCGACACCTCGCCACGATCGTTGGTACAGCCGCCGAGCACAAGCATAACCAAGCCGAGCAGCAGAAATCGTAAGTCTCTCATATTCCTCAATCTTTAAGTTTCACATTCTGACGGCTAAGATACGAAACAATTTGCAAAAGAGCAATATCCTGCTCACAAGGTGGTATTTTTACCTAAAAATAGGCGAAATATTTTTTAGAATAAAAAATTATTCGTAACTTTGACAAGATAACACACATAGTAACTAAATTTTAAACCTAAAACAATAACGATATGAGAAAACTACTTCTCGGTGACGAGGCTATTGCACAGGCCGCTATCGACTCAGGTCTGTCGGGCGTTTATGCCTATCCAGGTACTCCGTCAACCGAAATCACAGAGTTCATTCAGCTGCGCGAGGAGAAGCGCGGCGATGCAGACAACAAGATCTTCTGCCGCTGGGCAACAAACGAGAAGACCGCTATGGAGGGCGCACTCGGTATGTCGTATATGGGCAAGCGTGCGCTGGTATGTATGAAGCACGTAGGTATGAACGTTGCTGCCGACCCATTCGTCAACTCGGCAATGACCGGTGTTAATGGTGGTTTGGTAGTCGTTGCTGCCGACGACCCATCGATGCACTCGTCGCAGAACGAGCAGGACTCACGCTTCTATGGTAAGTTTGCGATGATGCCTATCTTCGAGCCTTCGTCACAGCAGGAGGCCTACGAGATGACACGCGCAGCATTCGAGCTCTCGGAGGCTGTGAAGCTCCCAGTGCTTATGCGCGTAACTACTCGTATGGCTCACTCGCGTGCCGTAGTAGAGATTACCGAGAACCCACGCAAGCAGAACGAGATCAACCGCCCAGAGGATGTGCGCACCTGGATTCTTCTGCCAGCATTTGCTAAGAAGCGCTATGTCAAGCTCCTCGAGCAGCAGGACGACCTTATGAAGGCTGCGGTAGAGTCGAAGTACAACTGGTATGTGAAGGGTACTAACCCCGAGCGTGGCGTAATCTGCACAGGTATCGCCTACAACTACTATATGGAGAACGCTGCAGACAGCAAGGAGCGTAGCGTGCTCAAGGTATCGCAGTATCCACTGCCAGTGGCTCTTATCGAGCAGATGGTTGCAGATGGTGCTAAGGAGATTCTCGTTATGGAGGAGGGTCAGCCCGTTGTCGAGGAGATGGTACGCGCCATCGTGCCTTCGACCGTAGAGGTTAAGGGCCGTCTCACAGGCGACCTGCCACGCGTAGGCGAGCTCAACCCCGACTCAGTACGCAAGGCGTTGGGTATGGCGGCATTGGAGAACCTCAACGCCGACGACATCGTAGTGGCACGTCCACCAGCCTTGTGTCAGGGCTGCGGTCACCGCGATATGTACAAGGCCCTCAATGAGGTGGCTGCCGAGTATGAGAATCCACGCATCTTCGGCGATATCGGCTGCTACACGCTCGGCGCTCTGCCTCCATTCCAGGCACTGCACGCCTGCGTAGAGATGGGTGCTTCGATAACTATGGCTAAGGGTGCTGCGGATGCTGGTCAGTTCCCCGCCTTCGCAGTTATCGGCGACTCTACGTTCACACACTCGGGTATGACTGGCCTTTTGGACTGCATAAACTCACGTGCCAACGTCGTTATCGTCATCTCGGATAACCTTACAACAGGTATGACCGGTGGTCAGGACTCAGCAGGTACGGGTAAGATTGAGGATATATGCCGTGGCCTCGGCGTAGAGCCCGACCACGTACGTGTAGTGGTGCCTCTGCCAAAGAATATGGAGGAGATAAAGCGTATCCTTCGCGAGGAGATCGAGTACAACGGAGTATCGGTTGTTATCCCACGCCGCGAGTGTATCCAGACCGCTAAGCGTCACGCTAAGGCACGCGCCGCTGCTGCCGCTGCTGCTGCTGCTGCCGCTGCTGCCGCTAACAAGGAGTAAGTCCGCTATTGCTAACTATAACACGAAACCAAAAATGAAAAAAGATATTATTTTAGCTGGCGTCGGCGGACAGGGTATTCTGTCGATTGCTACGGTCATCGGCGAGGCTGCTATGGCCGAGGGTTGGAACATCAAGCAGGCCGAGGTGCACGGTATGAGCCAGCGTGGTGGCGATGTGCAGAGTAACCTACGTCTCTCTGACGAGCCTATCGCTTCGGATCTTATCGCTAAGGGTGGCGCCGATATCATCATCTCGCTCGAGCCTATGGAGGCACTCCGCTACTTGGAGTACCTTAATAAGGATGGCTGGGTGGTAACCTCGAACGTGCCATTCGTAAACATCCCCAACTACCCCGACCAGGAGGAGCTAAATAAGCACCTCGCAGCGCTGCCTAACTGCGTATCGCTCAACGTTGAGCAGCTCGCTAAGGATGCTGGTGCTCCACTGCAGGCTGCCAATATGGTGCTCTTGGGCGCTGCCATCCCTATGCTCGACATCGAGTTCGAGAAGATCGAGGCTGGTATCCGCCGCATCTTCGCACGTAAGGGCGAGGTGGTTATCGAGAAGAACCTCGCGGCTGTACGCGCCGGTTACGACAACTCTATCAAGAAGTAGCATATGGACAGACCATTAGATAAGCAGACGGTAGATAACATCTGTATCGCCAACGGTCTGCGCAACGCCAAGGAGCTTGGTGCTGCATCTATCCGTCAGTTTGTGAGCGTCGTGAAGGATATCGAGGCTAAGACTGGCGTGGAGTATATCCGTATGGAGATTGGCGAGCCAGGCCTTCCTGCCGAGATGATAGGCATAGAGGCCGAGCACGAGGCGCTGCTTAACGGCGTAGGCTCAAAGTACCCCCTTATCACAGGTATCGAGCCACTCATAAAGGAGGCATCGCGCTTCGTCAAGGCATTCATCAACCTCGATATTCCACCTATGTGCTTCGTGCCTACGGTGGGCTCTATGCAGGGTGCGTTTGCTACGTTTATGGCCCTCACGCAGATGCGCGAGGATCGCGATACTATCCTCTTTATCGACCCAGGCTTCCCAGTGCAGAAGTCGCAGTGTAGGGTGCAGGGCGTACGCTACGAGTCGTTCGACGTTATCGACTACCGCGGCAAGGCCCTCGAGGCCAAGCTCGAGGAGATACTCTCGTCGGGACGTATAAGCGGTATGATATACTCGAACCCCAACAACCCTACGTGGATGTGTCTCAACGACGAGGAGCTCGAGATTATCGGTCGCTTAGCTACTAAGTACGACGTCATCGTAGTCGAGGACTTAGCATACCTCAATATGGACTTCCGCGAGGACCGCTCGAAGCCTTTCGAGGCACCATACCAGCCTTCGGTAGCTAACTACACCAACAACTGCATACACCTGTTGTCTGGCTCGAAGATGTTCTCGTACGCAGGTCAGCGTATCGCCGTTGTAGCTATGAACCCAGCACTCGCTGAGCGCTGCTACGATGGCTTTGCCAAGCGCTATGGCAACGATGGTCAGTTCCGCCGTAACTTCATCTTCAACATCCTCTACGTGTTGTCGTCGGGCGTGCCACACTCGGCACAGTATGCCCTTGCGGCGATGTTCCGCGCCGCGTCGGATGGTCGTCTCGACTTCGTAGGCCACACGCGCGAGTACGCACGTCGTGCCCAGCGCGTCAAGGAGATTATGGTAAAGAACGGCTTCCACATCGTCTACGACAAGGACTGCGAGCAGGATGTCAGCGACGGCTTCTTCTTCACCTTCGGATATAAGGATATGACTGGAGAGCAGCTTATCAACAAGCTCATCTACTACGGTATCTCGGCCATCACGCTCGCTCCTACGGGTAGTACTCGCGAGGGTCTGCGTGGCTGCGTGTCGATGATCTCGGACTATCAGTACGACGAGTTAGACAAGCGCTTGCACCTATTCTCACAGGATTACTAATAGCCATTAATGTGTAAATGTAGGGCTGCCCGAGCTACTTGGACAGCCCTTTTTAAAACCTCAATACGCTTATGAAATTAGTTAGTGCGGCAGAAGCCGTAAAACTTATCAAGTCGGGTGACTCGGTATTCATCCAGGGCTCTACCTCGATACCCGAGGTACTGGTACAGGCGATGACCGACCGCGCCGCAGAGCTTCGCGACGTAAAGGTATATACAGCCTTCGCCATAGGTCGCTTCGATGCACCATATGCCAAGGCCGAGCTTCGCGACTCGTTCGAGCCACTGAGCTTCTTCGTTGCCAACAACCTGCGCAACGCCATAAAGGAGGGCGTGGCACAGACAATACCTGCCTTCTTGGGCGAGATACCCTTCCTCTTCCGCTCGGGACAGGTGCCCCTTGACGTCACGCTGCTCAACGTCTCAGAGCCCGACGAGGAGGGCTACTGCTCGTACGGCGTCTCTGCCGACTTGGCCTTCTCGGCTGCCGAGTGCTCTAAGACCATCATCGCACAGGTGAATAAGTATATGCCTCGCACGTTTGGCGACCCTGTTATCCACGTCTCTAAGATTGACGCTATGGTGCGTGGCGATGAGCCGCTGGTAGAGGTGCCTACCGTAGTGCCTAACGACGTGGAGCGCCGCATAGGTAACTTTATCGCACAGGAGATTCCCGATGGCGCGACGCTGCAGATTGGCGTCGGTGGCATCCCTAACGCTGTGCTCGACGCCCTGCAGGGACATAAGCACCTCGGACTACATACCGAGGCTATGACCGACGGCGTAGTGCCACTCATACAGAAGGGTATCATCGATAACTCGCTTAAGAAGATCTATCCAGGTCAGTCGGTAGCGTGCCTCTGCCTCGGTAGCCAGCGCCTGTACGACTACCTCGATGGCAACCGCGACGTGGTCATCCGCGACGTGGCGTGGACTAACGACCCTCAGAACATACGCCAGAATCCACGCGTTATGGCCGTGAACTCGGCTATCGAGATTGACCTTACGGGTCAGATATGTGCCGATAGCATCGGCGAGCGCATCTTCTCGGGCGTAGGTGGCCAGCACGACTTTATGTACGGTGGCGCGCTGTCGGAGGGGGGTAAGTGCTTCATCGCCCTGCCTTCGATTACCAACAAGGGCCAATCGAAGATTGTGCCTACGCTGACTAAGGGTGCAGGCGTTGTGACCACACGCTTCCAGGCGCAGTATATCGCTACGGAGCACGGCATCGTCTACCTGCGTAACAAGTCGCTTGCAGAGCGTGCTAAGCTGCTTATCTCGATTGCCGACCCCTCGGTTCGCGAGGATCTGGAGCGCGCGGCTGTCGAGCGCTTCGGCATCGGCTTCCTAAGAGCTAAGTAGAGGCCCGAAGAGCATATTTCGTTAACCACCTGCGAGCATAGTCTTGTGGGTGGTATTTTTTTGGGGGGGGGTGGAGCTTGCGCGTGGGGCTTGCGCGTGGGGGGTTAAGGGTAGTTCGCGCCTAAAGGCGCTAAAGGGTAGTTCGCAGGCGGAGCCTGCTAA
>JAFTWZ010000005.1 GCA_017465055.1 Alistipes sp.
ACCAGCTCCTGCAGAACCCCCCAGGCGAGGAATCGAGCAAGGGTATGCGGTTGTAGCGGTGCGATATAAGTAGCTTACCCTCTTTTTTTCTACATACTCAATCTATCATTTATTGGCTAACACTCTAAGCAACACCCTTCATAAGCATATGTAGCGATATGTGCGAGAGGTAGTAACCGCCAACCATCGACAGCAGATAGACCACAAACGTGATGACACCCCTCCTCTGCGTCGAGCGACTAAAGGCACAATAGCCCCAGTAGAGATACCACAACAATACCGCCACAGCGACCACCGTCATAGCAGCAGCATATATTGGGTTTGCCGAAAACGAGGCCTCGGGGTTAGACATAAAGGTCGAGTAGGCCACCCTATCGGTAACCATACCTGGAATCATAAGCAGATATATTGGCCAGCGAGCAAAAAGCATACGGCCAAAGAGCTCGACAATACCTACCCTACGATTTACAATAAGCGAGGCGGCAAAGATCACGACGCACGAGGTAATCCACAGCGTCAGCGCATAGATCACCTGCCATAGCAACGAGCCACCACCCCACGTATAGCCTATCAGCGACGTAGGCACGAGCGAGAAGTGCCACCCTATCATAGCTCCAGCGATAAGCCAAGCGACACCCCATAGCAGTGCGTTGTTTGAGGATATGGTGGCGGGTCGGCGCACCATACTTTTGATTATCTCACGAAACGAAGGCAACCCCCTCCTCCTCGACTCTCTCCTTACACTTGCCATACTTCACACCAAATTAGAAGTCGATTCTTATGCCAGCCATAACACCCGCTCCGTTGCGATAGTAGTAGGCATAGTCGTAGATACGGCTATTGAGCAGGTTGTAGCCATCGACATATATCTCCGTTGCTGCCGAGGCACGGAAGCTGACGCCTGCGCGCAGATCGAAGGTTGTAGGCGACTTAAATGCCTCGTAAACAACACTACCCGTAGCCTCATCGAGCATAGACCAGCGGCGCGTGCCTGTAAGCTCGCCTGCAACATACATAGTCCAACGCTTAAGCGAGTACTTGACGTTTATATCGCCACCGAGGCGTGCATCACTTGCGACATACCTACCCGTAGAGTTATCGGCGTGGGCGAAGAACTTAGCTCCAACAACGAGGCCACCAATGGGATGATACTCCACATCGGCCGTAATGAAGAGGCGATTGTTGTCGCCAGCACCAGCGCCGAACATACCCATATTGGAGATATACCACAACACCTGGTCGCGCATAAAGTTCGCACCCACAGCAAAACTATAGGCCACACGCGAGGCAGCAGCTACGCCCGTAAAGCCCACGGCGAGGTTATAGCTACGCGTATTGGGCATCGAGAGGAGGTTTTGGTTGGTGGCGTTATAGTCAATAAATGGGTTGACCTTATATAGCTCCGAGATACCATTCTGCGACACTGTAGTATTTAGGTCGACATAGGGGGCAAGTGCATCGAGGCCGAAGTCAAACTCAACGTGCAGCGCTGGCATTATGAAGTGTGAGGCCTTGCTACGGTCGCGCACGCGGTCGTATAAATATCCCAGCGACGCCTCGACATCGATAAATCCGAAGTCGCGCGCATACTCGAAGCCTAAGCCAAAGCGAATATCGCGATAGCTACTTACTGTAGACTGCCACATATCGTACTCAGCCTTGAGGCCTACAACATTGCTACTAAAGTCGCGAGCAAGGCGCACTGAGCCACCAGCTCGAAACTCTGGGATACTCTGAATAACATCGCTATCCGAGGGGGGCGTATGCAACCAGCCACCACCGTGAAGCTCGACGCCGAAATTGAGGCGCGACAAGTCGACAAAGCTATCGCCATAGCGTAGCTTAAGTTCGGCATCGTGGAAGTAGAGGCGCGAGGGAGACGTAAGCTCGGCATAGCTATTAAAGATACTAAAGTCGTAGTCGAGACCAGCCTCGAAGGTCTGGCATCCTGCTACTACACCACCATTTATCGAGAGGTGGTTCTGCGTGTCGTAGCTATCGGCGATGCTACGTACTGCGCCATCGGCATTAGCACGCGACGAGAAGCTACCCGTGTGGCCGAGGCCTATACCGAAATAGCCTACGCGCACATTCTGCGTGAGATAGTTAAATGTAAAGTCCGAGGCTAAGGGATAGCCTGCAGAGAGGAGCATATGGCAACGACGTGCGCGATCGAAATCCCAATACCCTGCCGTTGCAGGCTTAAAGTTATGGCTCGCGAGATCTATCTGCCACGTATCGGGGTGCACGTTATACTCTATATCTGGCTCCATATCGTGCTTATCGGCAACCGAGGCCGGAGGCATAAGTTTTGACTTGGGAGTAACCTCGGGATTATATATTGTCGTAACCTCAACGTGCTTTGTCTCCTGAGCCGAAGCACATAGCGGAACAAACATACACAGAAGTCCGAAAAGCAACAGCTGTAAACTGAAATATCTCATAACAAATATACTATTATCGTTCTAAATACTACTTCGACATCGACGCTATGCGCTGCTTAGCCTCGTCGACAACACCATCGTCCGCAGGCGTATAGCCATCGACAATACTCTGGTATGTAGCCCTGGCCTGGAACGTATTGCCACTCTTAACCAGCACGTCGCCCAAGATTATGAACATCTTCGCCTGCCAATACATCGAGCCACACTCACCAAGCTCGTATACACGTTGCTCGGCTCGCTCGTAGTTGCCCGTCTGGAAGTCATCCTCGATAAGGCGATAGTAGGCCTCGGCACCCTCAACACTCTTGCGGCTCTTCGACAGCTCGGCGTATATGTCTAAAGCCTGCTTACGCTCGCCCTCCTCGCGGAGTACATTGGCCTTAGATAGCTTAGCCTGGCGCACAGCCCACTCCGTAGCATCGCTCATCGCAAGCACATCGTCGGCCATACGCTTAATATCGCCAGCCGAGCCATACTTAAGCGTAGCCTCGACATACCCTTCAGAGGCTATCTCGCGGCACTTGGCATCGTGCGATATGTCGTAGAGCTGGCGGTAGGCCTCAGCCGATGCCTTGTAACGCTCCATATTGAAATTCATACGGGCATAGACGTCGAGCACACGCTCGCTATACTGCGTAGTGCCACAGTCGAGCAGCTGCTCCATAGCCTCGAGAGCCGACTCGTTGTTCTCCAGCACCACATAGCTATCGCTGAGCAGGAAGAGGGCCTCGGTACGGTTGTAGCCATTGGGGAAGCTATCGACGTAGCCACTGAGCTTACGACTGGCCTCCTTCATATCGCCATTGAGGTATACATTCTTTGCCGATGCAAACGTAAGCGAGTCACGTGCCGCTGCACTCATATCGCTCTGCACGCCATTGCGCTCGGCATAGGCAAGATACTCATCGATACGACCCTCCGAGAGGTATATCTCGCGGATGCCACGTATAGCCTCCATCGCCGCTGGCGACTGTGGATCGTAGCTCACCACACGCTCGTAACAGAGGCGTGCATCGCCCTTACGACCTAAGTTATAGTAGGCCAGGGCCAAGTCCGAAAGAGCATCGGTATGATATGGCGAGAGAGTGTCGCGCGAGACAAACTCCGACAGCGTCTCGGCACCCTCGCGATAGCGCTGCGAGGCGATATAGCTACGTCCAAGCTCGTACCACGCATCGTCGACATATGGGCCATCGTTATTTGCCACGATACTCTTGAGGCGGTCAATCTTACTCTTCGGCTTGTTATCTATACCATCGACAATAGCGAGCTGATAGAGGGCATAGTGACGCTCATCGACGGGCGCATTAGCCACAACGTTATAGGCATTGCGCGCCTCCTTGAACTGGCGAACGGCGAAGTGAGCATCGCCGAGACGGTTATGTGCGTCGTAGAGGTAGCTATCGCGCTGGATGTAGTCGCGCACAAATACACGGAAGGCCTCCTGCGCCTCCTCCATCTTACCTAAGCCGAGGTAGGTATATCCTGCGCCGTAGTGGGCATAGTGGTACTCTATCTCGCTCTTAGGAGCGCGACGTATATAGTCCTCGTAGTGTTGCGCTGCCAGCTTAAGGTCACCCTTATGGTAGGCCACCTCGCCCTGCCAGTAGAGCGTCAGTGCATTGTACTTAGGTACTAAAGCAATCTCGGCCGACTCGTTGAGCAGCTCCTCGGCAACATCCCACTCCTGGCGACCAATAGCATCGACAGCGCGGAACACTGCAACACGCTGCAATACTGCACGAAGCTCGTTATCGGGTTTTGGAAGTTGCTTTATGGCATTGTATGCCGCATCGTAGTCTGCCGAGTTGTAGAAGGCGGCAACCAATATCTCCTTTACCTCACCCACGTACGCCGACTTAGGGTAACGCTCGAGGTACGACTGCAATACGTTGATAGCCTCGTTAAAGAGGCCACCACCAAGCTCATACTTCAGGCGGCCGTAGTTTAGCAACGCATCCTCGGCAATATCCTCGTCAAAGCCCTGTGTCGAGGCCATAGCAAAGGCATCGGCAGCGTGGGCCCTATCCTTCATTCGCAGGTAGCAGTCGCCCAAATGGTACGAAGCATTCTGCGTGAGGGCATCGGCAGCGCCACACACCTTAGTGAGCGGCTCGATAGCATCGCGATAGCGAGCAAGGCGGTAGAGCGAGTAACCCTTGATGTAGTACTCCTGGCGCGTCATCCTCTCCTCGGGGTAGTTGGCGATATAGCGCAGGGCATTGGCATAGTCGCCCTTGATGAAGTAGCTCTCGGCAATGATGCGCACAAGGTCGGCATAGGTCTCCGACGAGGCGCGCTTAATGAGCTTTTCGCCCTCGGCAATCACCTCGTTGTAGTTACCACGACGATACTCCAATTGCAACAGGTAGTATGGCGCTAAATCGGCGTACATAGAGTAGCCAGCCAGCTCCTTAAAGCCCTCCTCGGCCACAAGGTTGCTGCCATCGATATAGGCAATGTACGACCTGAAATAGAGCGCGTGGGGATAGTACTCCGAGACAGTAGATATCCTCTTAAAGTGGTTGTTTGCCGCAATATTATCACCCGCGAGGAAACAGATATAACCCACACGGATATCGTAACGCTCCTTCTCTCGCGCACTAAGAGCCTTATAATCGACCTCCAAGAAGAGTTCGTCGGCGCGCTCGAAGTTGCCATTGTCGCACTCGTGGCAGGCAATCATAAAGGCAACGCTATTGCGATAGAGGCTCGAGGGATATCGCTCAAGAAAGTGCTCCATATACTGCACAGCATTGTCGATACCAAGCTCCACGACACAACGCACCATTTGGTATTCGGCCCACTCCATCTGACGCTTATCTTTAATGGGGTCAAGCTCGGCAACAAGACCATTCAGAGCAACACGTGCATCGCCCCAACGACGACGCTCAAGCATACTCTCGACAGCGGTAGTTTGGGTCTCTCTATCGGGAATCTGTGCAGCAAGCTCAACGGGCACGGTAGCCACACAGAGCACGGCGGCAAGTGTTAAAATTGTTCTTCTCATAGTACATATATAATATGTGCCAAAGATACAAAAAAGTTTGGGAAATAACGAATTTTTCGACAATAGTAACTACTCCGAGGAATGATTATTGCCCCGAAAGGAGATATATACCAAAAAATTTTACTCTTATGATACAGAAAATCTCGATTCGTATGACTAAGGAGCACGGTTTCGCGCTCGACGACAACCGTACGCTCACAGAGCTTAATCCTAAAGAGATGCTCCTATACGCTGCTGCCGATTGTGCTGGTCGCACAATAGTGGGACTACTCAAGGAGCACACAGCACAGATGACAAGCCTCGTAATCACGCTCGAAGGTACACTCTCGACACCTAAACTCATAGCCGAGAGCCGATACACCAGCTTCAACATCATCTACTTGGCCGAGTGCGAGACGCTCAAGGACCAGATAATCATTAGTCGCGCCATAAACCTTGCGCACGATAAGTACTGCGGTATGTTGCTTATGCTCCGCAAGATAGCACCACTGGCACACGAGACATCGATAGTGACCACAGGCGTGGAGCAGGAGGCGTAGTAGCGTAGCTCTATGATGCGTAAAGGAGTGGGGAGTTTCTATGGGTTTATGGGTTGCTATGGGTTCCTGTGGGTTAAAATGAGTTAAAATGAGTTAAAATGGGTTTCTATGATAGGGAAGGTATAAACGTTAACCTTCTCTTCATAGTAACCCATAGTAACCCATAGTAACCCATAGTAACCCATAGTAACTCATCAGAACCCATTAGAACCCATAGTAACTCATAAGAACCCATAAGAACCCATCATATCACTACACCGCGCATCATCACTCTATTACTGAGTCGGCCGAGATATATCTGTATGCCGAGAGCGCGAGGGCGTAGTCCGAGAGTGCAGCGATTGCGTTTTGGTATATCTGCAACCAGCTAAGCTGTGCCTGCAAGACATCGAGAATCGTTGCCAGACCCTCGTGGTAGGAGTAGGTGCTGATATCGAGGTTCTCGGCGGCAAGGCTCAGGTTGCGACGCACAGCATCGACACGCTCACGCGTAGATACAAGGTTGGTCCACGCATCGCTCTCGCCGAGCGTAATCCTATCCCTAACCTCCTCAACTTTAAGCTCCGAGCGTCTCTGGGCACTACGTGCCGAGCGCATAGCCTCGCGGCGCTCACCAAAGTGGTAGATGGGCGTGCTCATCGATATGGCAACACCGCCATCGAGCCGCGTGCCAGCACCCTTAACATTTGGCGAGGCAGGCTGCCATAGTCCATAGACTCCAGCGCCAATGCGCGGCAAATAGTCCGAGCGCACGACCTTGACTCCCCAGCGCGAAGCGCTAAGATTGGCCTCCGCAGCCATATAGTCAGGATGGCGAGCAATAAGCGTCTCAATATCCGCGCGCGAGGGCATATCTAACGTATCGAGAATACTCTCGACGAGTGTCACCTCGAGCGTTGGCGCATAGCCTCGCATAACGTTGAAGTTATGCAACGCCTGAAGCCATCGCTGCCGAGCCTTAGAGAGCTGATACTCAGCATCGCTAAGGCGTGACTCTACCTGCAGAAGGTCGCCCTTAGCGGTATAACCCTCGTCGAAACGGCGCACGACAACCTCACGAAGCGAGCTTACAATATCGCGATAATCGCTGATAGCACGTAGGTAGGTCTCGGCCTCTGAGAGCTGCCAGTAAGCCACCTCGGCACTATACACTACAGAGAGCATTACCGACTCCTCGTCGCTCTGAGAACTACGATACCACTCCTCGGCACGCTTAGCCGAGGCACGTACCCCACCGCCGTAGAATATCGGTTGCGAGATGTCGGCACGCATAACCCAGTCGAGCTGACGGACAGCACCCCTATCGCGAAATGCGTAGGTGGCATCGCGGCTCATATCGAGCGATGGCAGGTAGCCCTTACGCGCTATGCGCATATCGGCCTCGGCGCCATCGGTCGCAGCCTCGGAGGTGGCCACTGAGTGGCTATAATCTACGACCTCGCGGCGATAGTCGTCAAGCGACACCTGACCATTAGCCGACAAGGCCGTCGTAGCTAACATTATAGTTATAAGCAGTCTTAACGTCGTAGCATTCATCGTCGTATACCATAAAAGAGTGAATAGACTACCGGGAGAATCATCAGTACAAGGAGCGTAGCCACCACCAAGCCTCCCATAATCGTGGCAGCCATACTTCCGAACATAGAGTCGAAGAGTAGCGGCAACATACCGAGTACCGTGGTCATCGAGGCGGCAACAACAGGGATAAAGCGGTCGCAGGCAGCAGTGATAACGGCGCGGTAGGGCTCTACGCCCGAGCTACGTAGCTCGCCAATGCGCGAGATGAGTATCACGCCATTCTTGACGTTCATACCCACAAGGCCCAGAAGGCCTAAGAGCGAGAAGAAGTCGAACATCTTGCCCGTAGCGACCAAGCCTAATACTACGCCCATAAATATAAGTGGCAGGGTGACAAGGACTACGATAGAGTCGCGCAGATTACCGAACAGAAGCAACAACATAAGGAATATGAGTATCAGCGTGATAGGCAGCTCGCCAGCTAAGGCCTCGTTGGACTCCTCGCGGCTCTCCTGCTCGCCATATACCTCCATACGATACCCCTCGGGGATGGCAACGCGAGACTCTATCTCGGACGTTAGTCTACCGAGTAGCTGAATGGCATTGACGCCACGTTCGGGGTCACACTGCGCCTTCATAACGCGCTCGGAGTTGATACGGCGGAGCATAGGCATATCGTAGCCGAAGTCGAATTTCGTAGCCGCCTGAGCTATAGGAAACGCCTTGCCGCGTGACGAAAATACAGGCATAGTGGTCAGGGCGCTGAGCGAGCTATCGGCACCCTGCTTCGAGCGTAGCAATATAGGCATCTCGGTATCACCCTCGCGAAACGTCGCAACGCTGAGTCCCGAGGTGGCAATCTCGAGCGAAGCAATCATCGAGCTACGCTCGACACCGAGTCTCTGGGCCTTGATTTGCGAGTATCGCGGTTGCCATACGGCTACGCGATTACCCCAGCTATTGCGCACGTTGCGCGTATCGTGCCGCTCGGCCATAATAGCCATAGCCTCGGAGGTAAGGCGGCTGAGCGTATCGATATTATCGCCCACGAAGCCTATCTCGATGGTAGCCTCAGGGACGGGCGAGAGCCTGAAGAGCGACGAGCGCAGCCACACATCGGGCATAGTGGCAGATACCCACCTATCGAATCGCTCCTCGACAGTGGGAGCGTCGTCGGCATCGGCAACCTCTATGAGTATATTGCCATAGTTTGGTCGCTCGGAGTAGCTGCTGCTGGCCAAGTAGTATCGAGGAGGTGTGCCTCCTGCCGTTGTCGACACCCGAGTAACCTCGCGCTGCGAGCCGAGCCACTCGGTCATACGCCTAAGTCTGGCGTCCGTAGCCTCGACGTCGTAGCCCTCGGGGAGTATGACATCGGCGCGGAAGTAGCTCTTCGCAAGCTGCGGAAAGAAGTTCTGAGGCATACGCCCCATAATCCAGAGCGAGAGGAGAAAGAGCACAGCTACACACGTAACCGTAAGCCAGCGATGCGCAACGAGAGTCTCGACGATACGCCCAAACCAAGCCATACTATGCGCCCTACCCACCGAATTAGAGCCGCGCAGCAGCCACGTAGACATCACAGGGACCTCGGTAATGGCAAAGACCCAACTCATAATGAGCGAGACGGCGACAACGATAAACAGCGGCGCGACAATCTCGGCAACAGACGAAGGGGCTAAACGCAAGGGCAGGAAGGAGATGATGGCAATAAGAGTGGCGATAAGCAGTGCTAAGCGTGGCGACGTAGCGCCCTCGATAGCGGCCACACGCAGAGGCGTACCGCGACGCAGTAGCAGCGTAGTATTGTCCGTGACGACAATGGCGTTATCGACGAGCATACCCATAGCGATGATAAAGCCCGCCAGCGAGGTGCGGTTGATACCCTCGCCGAGGAGGAGCATAGCGCATAGCGTGGCAGCGATGGAGAAGATCAGCGATGAGCCGACGATGACGCCAGAGCGCCAGCCCATAACGACCATAACCAAGAGTATGACGATGGCGACCGACTCCAAGAGATTGAGAACAAAGGTATTATTAGCCTGGCGCGCTATTGCATCCTCGGGATAGAGCGTGACGATATCGAGACCTGCGGGCAGCTGGCGACCTATCTGCTCGATGCACATCGACACCTCGTTACCCACCTTGACGATATCCATCTGTGGGTCGGTGGCAACGGCCACGCCTATAGCATCATAGCCATCGACACGCATAATAATAGAGCGAGGAGTGTGGTAGCTACGCTCTACGGTGGCTAAGTCGCTAAGGCGATACTGCTTGCCATCGGGAGCTATAAGCAGCTGATTCTCAAGCTCCGATATAGAGCCATAGGTAGTACCCTCGACTAACTCTACGGAGATGTCGCCAGCACGGTGAACACCGAGGCCCACGACATCATTTTGTCGCGATATAATACGACCTATATCCTCGGGCCGAAGCTCGAAGGCTGCCAACGTAGCGGGGCTAAGCCATACATCTACCTCGGGCTTTGGCTCGCCATAGAGCATAACCTTCTCAACGCCAGCGATAGCATAGAGCTTGCGCTCTACATCGCGAGCATAGCCGCGCAACTCCTGCCACGAATATCCTCCCTCGGAGCGTAAGGCGTAGTAGAGGCCGTAGACATCGCCAAAGTCATCGGCAACGCTTATATCTCCCACGTCACGCGGTAGCAACAAGCGAGCCTTATCGACCTTACGGCGTAGCTCATCCCATAGTTGCGGTATGCGCTCATCGGGCGTAGCTGGGTGGAGCTTAACGACAAGGCGAGCATAGCCAAAGTGTGCCTCGGAGGTTATCTCGTAGAGATATGACAGCGTGCGTAGCTCGCGCTCCAAAGGCTCGACAACAAGGCGCTCGACCTCATCGGGCGTAGCACCTGCGTAGGGAGCGACAACAACGGCACTCTTGATGGTAAACGTCGAGTCCTCGCGCTTGCCGAGCTGCCAGAAGGCGTAGACACCACCAAGAAGTAGGGCCACAAGCAGCGTGACAACTACCGAGATATGTGTAACGGAGTATCGCGTAACGTTAACCATAGCCGACTAATTCTCTAAGACCTTAACACGTTCGCCCTCGACAAGGTGGTATACACCAGCGACAACTACCCTATCGCCCGACGTGACGCCATCGAGCACTATGACACCATCAGCGCCCGAGGGCGAGCCGAGCACGACTCGACGTCGATATACCCTATCATCATCGCCAACAACCCAGACATACTCGCCACCCTCGATAGGGGCATATATCGCTGTAAGCGGAAGCAAAACGGCACGCCGATCGCTCTCGGGAGTGATAACCGTAGCCACGCAGGTCATACCTGGAGTGATATTGTAGAGCTGTGTATCGACGTCGACAAGGCGTAAGGAGACAGGAAAGCCTAAGGCATCGGACGAGGTGCGGGCAAAACTCTTGATAACGGCACGAAACGTCACTTCGGGCCACGCATCGAAGACTACTACAAAGTGTGTCGTCTCGAGACCGAGCTGCGTAACTACACTCTCGGGGGCGGTAAAGCCGACGGTGCTACTTACGGGATTCACTATGCGGAGTATTGTCTCGCCCGACGTCACGCGCTGGAAGGCGTCGACATATGTACGCTCGACAATGCCATCGAAGGGTGCTAAGATACGTGTATCGGCAAGCAAGTCAAGACTATTCTCATAGGCCGACTGGGCCTGCGCAAGGCTATTCTCCAACGACTCGACCTCCTGGGCCGAGATAGCCGAGTGTTCCAAGAGCCGCTTAGCACGCTCCAGGCGCGACTGAGCCTCGCGATAGGCGGCACGCGACGCCTCGACCTGAAGCTCTACGTCGCGCTTATCAAGCTCCGCAAGGAGCTGACCCTTACGAACTCTCACGCCCTTAGCCACTGGGATATCGACCACACGGCCCGAGATCTTGAAGGCAAGGTTTACAGCATCGTCGGCAGTAGATAGTGCTGCAAAGTCGCGACGAAGGTAGTCGACCGAGGTAGCCGTAACGCACTTGACGACCTGCGGCTGGCCATCGACCTGCGGAGCGTGGCGGCCACAACCAAAGAGCAAGAGGATAAGCAATAGAATAGAGTAGTTGCGCATAAAATAAAATTGACCATTCACACTTGCGAACGGTCAATTATCTTGCCAGAGCAGCAACCTCACTGTAATATGCACTATTCTATATATCTCGTATATCGGCCTTAAACTCCACGACACCATCGCGCAATACCACAACGCCTATATCCGCCCTTACGACATTGCGAAGGGTCTGTGCATCAACCCTATAAGTCTCCGCATCGTCAATTAGGTCAAGCTCATAGTCGCAAGCCTTGAGCACAACGATACCGCTCCGAGGATAGCTTGCCAAGAGTCGCTCTATACCGCTAATACTCTTATCGTCGACACTGGTGCAACGGTTAATGCATAGCAGTGCCACACGCCCCTTACGACCAAGCACATCGAGGCTATAATCCTCGCCATCGGCACCATAGAGTCGAAAATCTGAGTATTCGGCATCGACGACGTTATCCGTAGCCACTGAGTCGAGATACTCAAGGTTGGCATCGTGCCAGCACTCCGAAGCCGAAGCATCAAACTCAACAATCTGGCCAGTATCGAGGCGTCTGAATCGAAGAGTATAGCGTGCGCCCTCCTGCTCCGCAGCGCGCTCCTCGGCAACCTTAGCACCAAGCTGAGTACCCACCTTGTAGGACATAAAGTCGACAATAGGGAGGTAGCGAAGAGAGTAGAGATTAGCCGCCATAGGGAGTGCGATGGCGACAATAATGGCCACGACACCTGCGACACCATAACGCTCGGCACTTCGCGACCTAAGATTTCGATATAGCAGGATGGCAAGCGAGGGAAGCACCACATTCTTAGCCAAGCTCTGCCAGGGCTCTAAGCGTAGCATAGGGCCAAAGCACCCACAGTCGCCAATGGGTAGTAGCGTTGCACTTAACAGCGTAACGACAAAGAATATAGAGGTAAGGATTAGCGTAAGCGTGATGGTCACCCTGCGGTGATAGCCGAGGATAAGGAGTACTCCTAAGGCAAACTCTACGACAGCAAGCACAACGGCAATAGTCACTGACAGAGGTAGCAGAGCCTCGAGAGAGTAGGTAGCGAGGTACTTATCGACATATAGCGACGTACCGACAGGGTCGACACTCTTAACAGCACCCGAGAAGAGCAGAACGCCTCCTAAAATCCAACGAGCAACGGCGTCAACAGCGGCTCTCCACACTCCGCCGCAATCGCCACAATTACAACCTCTCGACATAGTGCATAATACGTTCAAAAATCACCTCGGGAGAGGCCATAGCACCCTCCTCGGTAGAGCAGTCGACAACCTCGATATCGTTACCTTGTTGGGCGGCATCTATATACACCTCGCGCACGCGACGCTGCAGGTCGAGCGACGCCTCGTGAATATCCTTGCTACCGTTGAGGTAGGCCCTATCGTCACCCTCGCGCGTCTCGGTAAGTTTCTTAGCCGTAAACTCGAATGGTACGTCCAAGAAGAGCGACAAATCGGGACGAGGAATGGCAAACTCCTCGAACTCGGTCTTAAGAATCCACTCACGCAGGCGAGTACGCTCCTCCGCATCGGCTATCTTAGCGCACTGATAGCCTATATTCGAGTAGACATATCTATCGACAATGACCACCTTACCTTCGCCTATCCAGCGACGTATGGTAGCAGCAGCATCGGCCCTATCGCCAGCATATAGCAGAGCAACAAGATAGGGATTAACGGCGTCGACAGTGCCCAAGTCACCACGCAGGAAGCGCGCAATAAGCTCGCCATAGACCGGAGCATCGAAGCGCGGAAAGTGTAGGTACTCCGACTCTATACCACGACTGTGAAACAACTCCCGAAGCTTGGCTATCTGGGTAGACTTACCCGCACCATCTAAACCCTCAAGTACGATAAACATATATCTACAAAATATTTATTACAAACGTATTAGCTCAACTATCGCAGCATAGACACAGCACGCTCAACGCCCCGAGCCAAGCTCTCGACCTCGGCCATAGTGTTATACATACCGATTGAGGCGCGACACATACCCGCGACGCCGAAGTGCGTCATAACGGGCTCGGCGCAGTGGTGACCTGTGCGTATAGCAATGCCCAACTTATCGAGAATCATACCCACGTCGTATGGGTGTGTACCATCGACCGTGAAGCTGACAATCGGACACTTATGCTCGGCAGTGCCGTAGATTCGTAGGCCCGAGATAGCCTCCAAGCGCGAGGTCATAGCCTCCAAAAGCTCCATCTCGTGACGCTCAATAGCCGACATACCAACGCTCTCGACATAGTGCATAGCCTCGGCAAGGCCCACAGCACCTATAAAGTTCGAAGTGCCCGCCTCGTACTTCAGCGGCAGGGGGGCATAGGTAGTCTTAGCAAAGGTTACCTTGTCGACCATATCGCCACCACCCATAAACGGGGGCATCTCGTCGAGGAGTTCGCGACGACCGTAGAGCACACCGATGCCCGTAGGGCCGTAGAGCTTATGTCCCGAGAAGGCATAGAAGTCGTAGCCTCGCTCAGCAACCCTACCGCCACCGTGAACAATACCCTGGCAACCATCGACCATAACGTGAGCACCCACAGCGTGAGCTGCCGCGATGATAGGCTCGAGGTCGGGTACCGTACCAAGCGTATTCGAGGCCTCAGTTACGGCCACCATCTTAGTACGCTCGTCGATAAGCTCCGCAAGCATATCCATCCTAAGCTCACCGCGCTCATCGAAGGGCAGTACCCTAAGCTCAGCACCACAACGTGCCGCAGCCAACTGCCAGGGCACGATATTCGAGTGGTGCTCCATCTCCGAGACAACGACGTTATCGCCCGAGCGAAGATACCTCGCACTCCAAGCATAGGCGACAAGATTTATCGATGCAGTAGCTCCTGCCGTAAATATAATCTCCTCGCGATGCTCAGCACCTATAAACCTACGCACCTGCTCGCGCGCCGACTCATACATCTCGGTCATAGCACCCGACAGGTGGTGAACACCACGATGGATGTTGGCGTTACACTGGCGCATAAGGCGCTCCGTAGCCTCAATGACGCGCAGAGGCTTCTGTGCCGTAGCGCCACTGTCGAAGTAGACCAATGGGCGCTTGTTGACCTCGAGTTCGAGAATCGGGAAATCGCGACGTATAGCTTCTATATCGTAGGCCATAGCTCGTATTATAGTCTGTATTACAATCTGTTAAGTTTTGCCGAAAGCAACTCTGTGAGCACCTCTTCGAGACCCTCAATCGAGGCGTGGAGCACCACATCCTCGACAAAGCCCTCGATCTGCAGGCGCTTAGCATCGGCAAGGCTGAGGCCGCGCTGACGCATATACAGGATAGCATCAGCATCCATCTGTCCTACCGTAGCGCCGTGGCTACACTTCACATCGTCGGCGTAGATTTCGAGCTGCGGAAGAGTCTCGATGCGAGCCTCGCCAATGGTGACATTGCGGCTTGTCTGCTCCGAGTCGGTATGCTGTGCATCGGGGGCGACATATACCAAACCCGAGAAGCTGCCGTGCGACACTCCCGAGGCGACACCCTTGACCATAGTGCGCGACGCGCAGTCCGACGACATATGGTTGACATCGACCGTAACGCTTGCCTGATCGTCGTCGGTAAGCACAAAGGCACCACCAAGCTCGAAGCGAGCATCGCGGCCCATAAGGCTGGCAACAACGCGGCTATCCGAGGCCGAAACTATGACCTGTGTCATACGGCAGAGAGCACCCTCCGAGAGGGCAAGTGAGATGTTCGTAGCGCTACGCTCCGACACCACGTGCACAAGGCCGAGGTTAGCGCCGCGCTCTACGTCAATATTTATATCGGCAGCCGCTGCGTCCGATGCTACGATAAGGCGCACAGATGCTCCCTCCGTAACGGTTATATCCAAGTCGCTCTGGCCATCGACAATGTAACTACCCGACCCTATCGCTCCACCCGAGGTGATAGGCTCTGAGGCGACAATATTAGCGATTCGCTCAATATGCTCTGTGGCCATAGGCTACTCCTCCTTATAGTCGTTAATAAGCCAATCGTAGCCCTCCTTCTCGAGCTTCAGCGCCAGGCTCTTATCGCCCGTATAGATGATACGGCCCTTATATAGCACGTGGACATAGTCAGGCACGATGTAGTCCAGAAGGCGCTGGTAGTGAGTGATGACTACCGTAGCATTCTCCTTAGTCTTAAGACGTGTAACGCCCGTAGCTACGATACGTAGAGCATCGATATCGAGGCCCGAGTCGGTCTCGTCCAAGATGGCGAGCTTAGGCTCGAGCATAGCCATCTGGAATATCTCGTTCTTCTTCTTCTCGCCTCCCGAGAAGCCCTCGTTTACGGCACGCGCCGTAAGCTTAGAGTCGAGCTCGACAATGGCGCTCTTCTCGCGCATCATCTTGAGGTACTCGGCAGCCGACAGAGGCTCTAAGCCACGAGCCTTACGCTGCTCGTTTACGGCCAATTTCATAAAGTTTGCCATAGTGACGCCAGGAATCTCGACAGGATACTGGAAGCCGAGGAAGAGGCCACGGCGTGAGCGCTCCTCGATGTTTAGCTCGAGGAGGTTATCGCCCTCGAACTCGACACTACCAGCGGTAACCGTAAACTTCTCGTTACCAGCCAATACCGATGCTAAGGTTGACTTACCCGAGCCATTGGGGCCCATAATAGCGTGCACCTCGCCAGCCTTAACCTCGAGGTTTATACCCTTCAAAATCTCCTTATCGCCAACCGAGGCGTGTAGATTGTTAACTTTTAACATATGTATGGTATTTTCTTTATTACTAATTTTTAATTGTTATTGTCATTCTGAACGTAGTGAAGAATCTCTCTGTTCGCAATACTTTGCATCCTCTGTTTAGAACTCAAAATCCTTCGTTCCTCTCAAAATAACAGCGACAACAGCATTATTTATAATTGCTATCCCACGCTACCCTCGAGGCTGAGCGACAGCAGCTTCTGTGCCTCTACGGCAAACTCCATAGGTAGCTTCGAGAGTACCTCGCGAGCATAGCCGTTTACGATAAGGCCTACAGCATCCTCGGTCGATAGGCCTCGCTGGTTGCAGTAGAATAGCTGATCCTCAGAAATCTTCGACGTGGTAGCCTCGTGCTCCAACACCGCTGTGGGGTTGTAAGAGTCGATAACGGGGAAGGTGTGAGCGCCGCACTTATCGCCGATAAGCAGCGAGTCGCACTGCGAGTAGTTACGGGCATTATCTGCGCCCTTAGCCACACGCACAAGGCCTCGATAGGCATTCTGCGAACGTCCTGCCGAGATACCCTTTGACACAATACGCGAGCGCGTGTTGCGGCCTATGTGTATCATCTTTGTACCCGTATCGGCCTGCTGGAAGTTGTTGGTCATAGCCACAGAGTAGAACTCGCCCGACGAGTTATCGCCCTGGAGTATGCAGCTGGGGTACTTCCACGTTGTGGCCGAGCCAGTCTCCACCTGCGTCCACGAGAGGTGTGCACCCTCGCGGCAGATGCCACGCTTGGTTACGAAGTTATAGATACCGCCCTTGCCCTCCTTATCGCCTGGATACCAGTTCTGTACCGTAGAGTACTTAACATCGGCATTGCGCTCGACTACAATCTCGACAACGGCGGCGTGTAGCTGGTTCTCATCGCGACGTGGCGCTGTGCAACCCTCCAAGTAGCTGACGTACGAGCCCTCGTCGGCGACGATAAGCGTGCGCTCGAACTGACCCGTGCCCTCGGCATTTATACGGAAGTAGGTAGACAGCTCCATAGGACAGCGCACACCCTTAGGTATGTAGCAGAACGAGCCATCGCTGAAGACAGCAGCATTGAGTGCGGCATAGAAATTATCGGTGTAGGGGACTACTGAGCCTAAATACTTCTTAATAAGCTCGGGATACTCCTTAATAGCCTCGCTTATTGAGCAGAAGATGATGCCCTTCTCGGCCAGCGTGTCGCGGAAGGTGGTCTTGACCGACACCGAATCCATAACGGCATCGACAGCGACACCTGCTAAGGCCATCTGCTCCTCGAGCGGAATGCCGAGCTTGTCGAACGTACGCTTAAGCTCGGGGTCTACCTCATCCATAGAGCTGAGGCTCTTCTTGGGCTTAGGAGCTGCGTAGTAGATAACATCCTGAAAGTCAATCTCGGGAATATCTAAGTGTGCCCAGTTGGGGTGCTCGAGCGTGAGCCAGTGGCGATAGGCCCTGAGCCTGCGCTCAAGCATCCACTCTGGCTCGCCCTTCTTCTCCGAGATAAGACGTATTACATCTTCGGAGAGTCCACGACCTATGGTCTCGGTCTCGATATCGGTAACAAAGCCATATTTGTAGTCGCTACCCTCGAGTTCTTGAATTATATCTTTTGTATCTTTTTCCATATCGTTGTTTTATAGCTTGCAAAATTAACAAAAACTATTCACAACGACAAAATATTATCAATCTTTATTTCTTATAGTGCGATAAGTGGGGGTTATAGGGGGGTGTTTGATGGGTTTAAATGAGTTAAGATGAGTTATATGAGTTAAGATGGGTTAAGATGAGTTAATATATAAGTGACTACGCGGTTAACGCATAAACCTCTCTGTTATAGAAACCCATAGTAACACATTATAACCCATAGAAACCCACAGAAACTCATAGAAACTCATAGAAACACATAGACCCCCATAGAAACACATAGACCCCCATAGAAACTCACAAACCCTCTCACACGCAAGCAACGCCCGCGCGCGTGCCTACACGAGCCAATAGCCAGACTACCCTTTCGCCTGCTCGTAGGCGTACTCTATGGCCCTATTGGTCTGGTCAAGGAAGGGCTTGCAGCGCTCGAATAGTGCGGCGGTGCGCTCCAGCCAGTCGGGCTGCAAGAACCACTCCGATGTAAGGCTCTTGCTAAGGATAAACTCTCTCTGGCGCAGCAGGTACTCATACTCTGCTGCCGCCGTATAGCCGCGAGGCGTGCGCTTCAGGGCATTGGTCGTATCGAGCACAAAGCCGCTACGCTCGATATTCTGCGCCATAAGTGCGGCATTATCCTCGACCTCCTCGCGTAGGCTGCTGAGCACATAGCCCTCGGGGGCGACGTTGCCTGCCGCCAGAAAAGAGCCATCGCCCCACGTGTGACCCTTAGGCGAGATATGGAGGTAGTAGCCACCATAGCCACTACGCTTGCCACCACGTACGATAAAGGCGCTGAAGAAGTCTTTATACGGAGTCTTATCCTTCGAAAAGCGCGTGTCGCGATATATGCGATAGGTAGACTCGGCAACACTAAGCCCCTCGACCGCAGGATCGAAGCGTGCAATAAGTTCGATAAGGCGAGCGACGTTGGCCTGGTGCGTAGCTAAGGCCTGACGATAGCGCGGTTTATTGGCCTCGAACCATTCGCGGTTGTTGTTATCGTGTAGGTCGCTGAGGAATGATAGTAGCTCTTGCATAGGCGAGAGTGATGATTAATGAATAATGAATAATGAATAGTGGATTGGCGCGTAATTTCTTAGGGACAAGAGATATTAAGAGACAAGAGAGACCACAGAGAGGTAGGGAGGCCTTTGCATTAAAGCGTTGTCGCTAATGCCTCCCTGAATCTCTCTGTTATCTCCCCGAATCTCCCTAAAATCTTATTACGTCAAAAGACTACCACGCGAAGAGAGGATACTCAGCCATCATAGCATTCACATCCTTGCGAACAGCTGCGATATTCTCCTCGTTCTCGGGGTCAGACAATACGCGGTCGATAAGCTCGGCGATATACTCCATCTTATCCTCCTTAAGACCACGTGTTGTGATGGCTGGAGTACCGAAGCGCAAGCCCGAAGTGGTAAATGGAGTACGCGAGTCGAATGGCACCATATTCTTATTAGTGGTGATATCGGCAGCTACCAAGCACTTCTCGGCGAGCTTACCCGTAAGCTCTGGGAACTTAGTACGAAGGTCGACAAGCATAAGGTGGTTATCCGTACCGCCAGATACGATCTTATAGCCGCGCTTAGTGAGTGCCTCGGCCAAAGCCTTTGCGTTCTTAACTACCTGCTGCTGATACTCCTTGTACTCTGGAGTGAGAGCCTCGCCAAAGGCTACAGCCTTAGCTGCTATGACGTGCTCAAGTGGACCACCCTGGATACCTGGGAAGACTGCCGAGTTGAGAATCTGCGACATCTTCTTGACTACACCCTTAGGAGTTGTATAGCCCCAGGGGTTATCGAAGTCCTTACCCATAAGGATGATACCGCCACGAGGGCCACGGAGGGTCTTATGCGTTGTAGAGGTCACGATATGCGCATACTTAACAGGGTTATCGAGAAGGCCTGCAGCGATAAGACCTGCGGTGTGAGCCATATCGACCAAAAGGAGAGCACCCACCTTGTCGGCAATCTCGCGCATACGCTTATAGTCCCACTCACGAGAGAAGGCCGAAGCACCACCGATGATGAGCTTAGGCTTGTGCTCGAGAGCCAACGCCTCCATCTCATCGTAGTCGATGTTACCAGTCTCCTCCTTGAGCTTATAACCTACGGCGTTGAAGTACATACCCGACATATTCACTGGCGAACCGTGTGAGAGGTGACCACCGTGCGAGAGGTCAAGACCCATAAACGTATCACCAGGCTTGAGGCAAGCGAAGAATACGGCCATATTTGCCTGAGCACCCGAGTGTGGCTGAACATTGGCATACTCAGCACCGTAGAGCTTGCAGATGCGCTCGATAGCGAGATTCTCAATCTTGTCGACCACCTCGCAACCGCCGTAGTAGCGCGCTGCAGGATAGCCCTCGGCATACTTATTTGTACATACCGAGCCCATAGCCGCCATAACCTGGTCGCTAACAAAGTTCTCCGACGCGATAAGCTCGATACCCTTCATCTGACGTGAACGCTCCTCGGCGATCAAATCAAAAATCTGTAAATCCTTGTTCATTTTAGTTATAGTATAGTGTTATTAAATATTCTTTAAACGGTTAAATCGTTTCCAGCTAACAAAGATATGAAATAAAATTTTAAAATCAAAATCCTATAACGCCGAAAGTGGCACATATATTGTCTCCAGCGATACAACATAATTATCAATGCAACGTACAACTAAGATCTGAGACGTGTATGAATATAAATACTGGAAAAGGCTCGATTCACGCTACGGCACTGGTAGCCATATGGTCCATCTCGGCAGTAGTATCGCTGCCAGGCCTGGCAATATCGCCCATTCTCGAGAAACTCGACACCATATTTCCCACTGCCAGTCAGCTCGAGGTCGAGATGCTCGAGTCGCTGCCTTCGCTGATGATAATACCCTTTATGTTACTGGCCGGAAGGTGGTCGATGCGCGGAAATAAGATTGCGATGCTGACGCTCGGATGCGCCATATTCCTGCTTAGCGGCATAGGGTCGCTACTGTCACGCGGCCTCGTGGAGCTGATACTCCTCGGCGCACTGATGGGCGTAGGCGCAGGGTTGATAATACCCCTATCTACAGGCTTTATCGTCGACTACTTCACCGGAGACTATCGACTACGCCAGCTCGGTATAAGCTCGGCGATAAACAACCTTACGCTGGTATTGGCCACAGCACTTACGGGCTACTTGGCCGACATAGAGTGGCACTTTGCATTTGCCGTATATCTACTCCCTGCCGTGACGCTTATACTCATACCCGCGCTTAGCCACTCACGCCCTATGCCCGAGCCTGAGCAGGGGGCACAGCGCCGTCAGACCAAGATGAACACGGGTATCATAGTAGGCCTTATGCTCTTCTACTTCGCCATAACCTACTGCTCGTTAGTCGTAACCTTCAATACCTCGTACCTAACGGCCGAAGGGGGTATGCACTCATCTACGGCAGGCATCATAATATCGCTATTCTTCATAGCCATAATGGCTCCTGGATTTATCCTCGGCGACATAGTTCGCCTACTGGGCAACAAGACAAACCTATGTTCGCTAATAGTGATGGCCGCAGGTCTCGGCTTGATGTCGCTATCGAAACCTTCGGAGACAACTCTCTGCTTGGGAGCGGTACTCTCGGGAATAGGATACGGCGTGATGCAGCCACTGATATACGATAAGGCGGCAACAAACGCTCCGCCTCATCTTGCGACATTAGCACTATCGATAGTTATGGCCGTAAACTACTTAGCCATACTCGTAGCGCCATTTATAATTGACCTTACGGGCCGCATATTCGACTCCGAGAGCCACACCCTCGCCTTCAAGGCCAATGCCATAATATCGCTCGCATTAGCCATCGCCACAGCACTACTCTACCGCCGTAGCCGCGTACTTGGCTCCGACGACTAATGACTCCAAGTAGCTATTATGCACGCCTGTCGACCTTCTGAAGTATCGTAGCTATACCGTTGTTAAGTATCTCGTCGTAGGCCTTAGCCCCATCGTCAACAGCATCGAGTAGCGAGTAGTCGCGCAGGCAGGGATGATAGTGATAGACGCTATTGGCATACTCGGCCCTGATAGCCTCGTACTTCAGCTTCAAGTCGTCAACGACACTCTTCGGTGCATTGGTTTGAATGGCTCGGACCTTATCAGCATTAGCCTCGATAAACCTTCGCGTAGCGTCGATATCGCACGGAGCGTAGCCCAAGATGAGCTGTTGGCAATTCCAGCGATTATGTTCCAAGCGCGCAAGGATACCGCTGTGGGACTTGAATGCACTCTCTATCTGAGCAACCGTGCAGCTCTTAGCATCGAGGCCCACGGCACGCAGCTTAAGCGCTATTGAGTCGACAAAGTAGAGATTCGAGAAGCGCTTATCCATATCCAACAGCTCCCACTTGGAAAGCATCGCGGCCGAGTCGGAGAAGGTCGCAAAGTCGAAATTGCGACTCTTAACACTCTGCAGGCTCTTCTGGTCATATATGCTATCAAGAAGCATAGCCTTGAAGGAGTGGCTGCGGTCGCCCATATATCCGCCGTAGAGCATACCGAAGGGGCGAATATTGGCGTAGCGCAGGTCCTTCCTACCGTTGAAGGAGAGGTTGAGAGCTATATCGGCAGACTCACGCTGGTAGACCCACACCTGCTGCACGTTGCCATACACCTCAACAGGCATATAGAGTGCCGAGGCAATAGCCTTGCTGGTATCCTCCTGGCATATGGCGATGGTTAAGTGTGAATTGCGGACACGCTCACAGCTGACATCGGAGTGTTTCCTAAGATAAGTACGCACGCCATCGCTCTCCAAGCCTCCCTGAACAAACTCGATTTCGATATCGAGGAAGTTACGCCCCGCAGGACTCAGCGCCCTGAGGCTCGCATCGTCCGAGACCATAGGGTCGATCCAACAAGCCGTGCTATCGGGACCAAGAGCATTCAAAGAGCAGCTATTAGCATCGACAAAGCGGTGGCGCACAAGGCGAAAGATATTGCTATAATGACCCTTAAAAAAGAGCATCTCCTGCTCGGCGTTGCTATCTATGAACGTGATTCGCGTGCGGCGACGAGACATAGCCTCGACATCCTCGCGGCTCTCGGCATCGGCGTAGTTGGCATAGTGACACTGGAGCATAGCCTGCACACCCATAGCCATACCCATCTTAGTCATACCGACAATGACCAGATGGACGTACTCATCCGAGTCTGGCTTGATGCCCTTACCCTCCAGAGGCAGGTACTCTATTCGGCTATTGAGGTGAGCCTCGCGGTCGACATAGTTGTAAGCCTCGCCATCGACCATAACCCTGCGTGCCCACGACTCATAACGATTGAAGGGGATGAGGTAGAGCATATCCTTAACCTTCTTCTTAGTATCGGAGAACTGAAGTATCTGGTAGGTAGTCTGATACTCGAACATCACCTTACACACACGCCTTGACGAGCTATTTAGGCGAGGCATACGCTCACCCATACGTGCTTGTACACCCTCTAAGTAGTCGACCAGAAGGTTTACCGTGCGCATATTCATAGCATCGTGGAAGCTCTCGCCGCCATCGTTTGCTGTACTCTCACCGAGAACATATATCTCCGTAGCCCACTCAACATTGAGCTTACCAATCTCCCACACAGAGTCGCGCAGTGCCTGATAAATCACCACGCGGCACATCTCCGAGTGCGTGAGGTGCGACATAAGCTCATCGCGTACCTGCTGAGGGTCGCGCGAGGTCTGCAGCAGCACATAGTCGTTACACCCCTCACGACGTAGGTTCAGCTCGCCAGGCTCGACATCGTCCGAAAGCAGGTTCTTAATCACCGTAGCAGCAATCTCGTTGGCACCTATGACCACCGCAAAGCGCTGCTTACCAAAGTCACACACCCGGTATCGCAAACTGCCATCCCTCCAGTGATCTCTACGGCTATCTAACCAGCCAATGATAGATGATACAAGGAGGCCATTGAGTAGCAGCACGCCGAGCATTGCGATGACCGAAATCCAGACTCTATCGCCACCAGGATTAGTCTCGCGCTGATTACCTGGGTCGACAAATTGCTGATATACACGCCAGAAGACCTTCGAGGTATTGGTTGCGTGTGACCATAGACTCTCGTCGTACGTCGCATCGCTGTCATCCGCATACGTATGTGCACTATTGGCCATATACTCCTCGTATTGCAGTGCTGGCTCAGAAAAACCCCAGGCGCGACCCAGCTCCTGAAAGCCGACGACGATAGTAGTAATAGTAGAGGGTATCAGGATAACCAAACAGACAACCTTGCGAAGAAAACGCCCCTTGACCAAACGACGGTCAAAGGTTATACGCATAAATAGCCAGCCATAGAGGGCATAGAACACATATAAGAGGCCGATAATACCTGCGACATAGCCCACTATGTTGATAGCCTTTGCCACGCACTCGTTCTCGGGGATATAGAGAAATCCGCCGATGGCTACAAAGCCTAAAATAATAAATATCAGGTCGAACCACTCGCGAACTTTGCGAACCAAGCGTGACTCCCACACTCGCTTAATCGTAAGCTGAATATCTCTTCTCATAAGTCTGTATTGTTATAGTAGTTTAGCTGCGGCAATTACCCAGCAACTCTCAAATAATATTATACGCACACTAAAGGATAATTGTTTCACACGGTGGGAAGTTTCTATCTATTCGATTGGTCTATGCACCAACTGCTGGTGCGTGACGTAGGCGCGTGAAAAGTTTTCATAGAGACAGAGAGGTTTATGCGTTAAAGTTCCGAAAGTTTAAATACTTTTTCCTATCTTTGGCATCATAATGATGCTCTTACTACAACTACCTTTTCACATTAATCATCGCCTCAAGTGTGGAAAGTTTAAATACTTTTTGCTATCTTTGGCATCATAATGATGCTCCTACTACAACTTCCTTTTCACATTAATCATCGCCTCAAGTGTAGAAAGTTTAAATACTTTTTAGTATCTTTGCCAAATAAGCGTAAACCATAAAACGAAACTATATGAAACGATTACTACTACTCGCCATAGCCTTCGTGGCTGTGGGTGCGCTACAGGCGCAGCAAGACAATGGTGGCATAAGCGCCGAGATGCTCAACGCGATACGCCAGGGCCAGAGCAACACTCTATCGGAGAAGGCGGCACGCAACGCCTTAGCTCTTAACCCCATAGCCGAGTTGGCGACAAATGCCGACAACCTCGCGATGATAGACACCAACTTCTCGCACCGCGTAAAGACTAAGGGTATAACCGACCAGCACCAGTCTGGCCGCTGCTGGCTATTCACAGGCCTCAACGTACTCCGCGCCAAGATGATCGACCAGTACAACCTCCCCTCGCTCGAGTTCTCGCAGAACTACCTATTTTTCTACGACCAGTTAGAGAAGTGCAACCTCTTCCTGCAGGCCGTAATCGACACCAAGCACCTCGATATGGAGGATCGTCAGGTGGAGTGGCTCTTCAAGAACCCACTGAGCGACGGCGGTCAGTTTACGGGCGTGTCGAACCTCGTGATGAAGTATGGCGTAGTGCCTGCCGAGGTGATGCCCGAGAACTACCAGTCGAACAACACTGCTCAGGTATCAAACCTGCTGAAGCTAAAGCTCCGCGAGTATGGCCTTAAGCTCCGCGACCAGCGTAACCGCCGCGCAACTATTGACCTCAAAACCGAGATGCTCACCGAGATATACTCGATGTTGGTACGCGCCTATGGCGTGCCCCCAACAGAGTTTGAGTGGACGATGCGCAACAAGGATGGCGAGGTGGTCAGCACAAAGCTATACACCCCACAGTCGTTCTACAAGGAGTACTTCGGCGATATCGACCTCGAGAACGACTTCGTAATGGTGATGAACGACCCTTCGCGCGAGTACCACAAGGTATACGAGATTGAGTATGACCGCCACGTATACGACGGCGACAACTGGGTGTATCTCAACCTCCCTATCGAGGAGGTAAAGGCCTTAGCCATCGCCTCTATCAAGGATAACACCGCGATGTACTTCTCGTGCGACGTGGGTAAGTACCTGCTCTCGAAGAAGGGCACGCTCGACATCCGCAACTTCGACTACGAGGCCCTTATGGGCGTGGAGTTCCCAATGAACAAGGAGGAGCGTGTGCGCACCTTTGCAAGCGGCTCGTCACACGCAATGACACTCATCGCCGTAGACCTCGACGAGGAGGGCAACCCCAAGAAGTGGATGGTGGAGAATAGCTGGGGACCAACGTCGGGCTGGCAGGGCAACCTCATTATGACCGATGAGTGGTTCGAGGAGTATATGTTCCGCGTGGTGGTAGACAAGAAGTATATCCCCGAAGAGACCCTCAAGCTCCTCGACCAGAAGCCTACGATGCTGCCATCGTGGGATCCAATGTTTGCCTACGAGGAGTAGATGCAATAAGCTATGGCACAGGAGATTGAACGCAAGTTTTTGGTTGTGGGCGAGTATAAACACCTCGCCCACAGCTCTATACACATAGTGCAGGGATACGTAGCCTCGGGAAGGCGCACGGTGCGCGTACGCATAAGTGACGACAGGGCGTGGCTGACGATAAAAGGGCCTTCGCACGATGGAGGCCTCTCGCGCTTCGAGTGGGAGATAGAGATAGAGTCGAGGCGTGCTCTCGAGCTGTTACCCTTAGTCGAGGGGGCACTCATAGATAAGCGCCGCTACTTTATCGATGTCGATGGCCACACCTTCGAGGTAGATGAGTTCTACGGCGATAACCTCGGTTTGGTAGTTGCCGAGGTCGAGCTACAGAGTGCCGACGAGGAGGTCCCTCGGCCAGAGTGGTTAGGGCGCGAGGTGACGGGCCAGAAGCGCTTCTACAACTCGCATCTTAGGGCACACCCCTATTCGGAGTGGAGCGACGAGGAGAGAGAAATGAGTAAAGAGTAAAGAAACAACAAATACACAGAGACATCTGAACGTTTAAGGAGCTTAGAGACTTTAAGGAATTTAATGACAACGACTCAATGGATCGATCAGCCTATTTCCCGTGGTCTCTCTTGTCTCTGTAGTCCCTCGCGTCTCCCAAAAACACACGCATAAGTCAACTAACACAACAAACAAAACAATATGAAACGATTAGTATTACTACTTTTAGGCGCAGCGGCGTTAGCAGGGTGCAGCAACGCTGAGACTAAGACCGAGGAGCTTCCAAAGGTCTATATGACAACCGACATCAGTCCTGAGGGGTTGGTAAGGGTATACGAGGCGCTCGGCATCGAGGCAGATGGCAAGGTGGCCGTAAAGATATCTACTGGCGAGCCTGGAGGTAAGAACTATCTCAAGCCCGAACTTATAGGCCAGCTCGTGCAGTCTGTCGATGGCACCATCGTGGAGTGTAACACCGCATATCGCGGTCGTAGGTTCTCATCCGAGGAGCACCTCAAAGCGGCACGCGAGCACGGCTTCTTCGAGATTGCCGACGTCGATATTATGGATACCGATGGCGAGATTAAGATTCCTGTGCAGGATACTACCCACCTTAAGTATAACCTCGTGGGTAAGAATATCGCAAACTACGACTTTATGATTAACCTCGCACACTTCAAGGGTCACGCTATGGGCGGCTTTGGTGGAGTGTTGAAGAATCAATCTATCGGCGTAGCATCGCGCAACGGCAAGGCGTATATCCACTCTGTGGGCATCACCGAAAACCCCGATGAGATGTGGGCACACGTAGACGACCAGATAGGCTTTCTTGAGTCTATGGCGGCAGCTGCACAGTCCGTACACGAATATTTTGGTCCAGGCGACATCGTATATATCAACGTGATGAACAATATGTCTATCGACTGCGACTGCAGCTCACACCCTGCCGACCCACTGCTTAAGGATGTAGGCATCCTCGCCTCGACAGACCCCGTAGCCTTAGACCAGGCCTGCCTCGAGATAGTTATGAACATCACCCCCGAGGAGGGTAACGATAATGGCCCACTACTCGAGCGCATCAAGGAGCGTCACGGCACACACATCGTCGATTATGCCGAGAAGATAGGTCTCGGCTCGAAGCGTTACGAGCTGGTAAATATCGACTGAATGGCTATGCGCGTGGCGGTCGAGAGGCTTCTCGACCACTACCCCGAGGCCACGCTACAGGATATCTACAAGACGATGTTTCAGGATCGCTTTGGCGTGGCACACCTACTCTCGGAGCGCAGTGTAGTGCGTGACTACATAGCTAAGGAGGTGGAGCACGCAGAGGGCGAGTGTCTGAAGTATTACGAGGCGTGCGGCTGGCGCGGCGACTATGTCCGCGTGGACCTTCGTGCGGTGCGTGACGGAGTGATGAGCATAGATGAGCTTACCGATAGGTTTATGCGTAGCGCCGAGTGCGGACCAAAGATAGATAGCGCAGCATTAGAGGCGTGGCAGCATGAGTGGGTGACCATAAGCACCGTATGCCGCGACCTGCTCGTTGAGATTGATGGCTACCAGCAGGACTCTACCAACATTGCGGAGCTTATAGCCTCGGGCAGATATGTCTTACACCACAGCCGTAGGTACAACGAGGCCTACAAACCCCACTACCGCATAGTGCATCGCTCGATACTATAGCGTGTAGCATAAAAAACAGATGTGGAGCTTGCGAGCTCCACATCTATTTTTACATTGCTGTCTACCAACGTACTACTGAGCCACGAGGCCCCTTAATTCACCTTCTCGACATTACCATCGAGGTCGAGGTGTTCGAATTGTTGGCGAGCGCCTCGGTTTTCGCTCTCGATCATCTGGCGCAGTGCCTCGGGGTCGCTATTAAAGATATCCATCTTACCAAACTGGTCGGCATAGCCATCGCCCTCCTCCATAAAGCAACGCTTATCCTCGGCCGTAAGTTCGCGGTCGGGCTCAATCTCATCCTTGAGAGCCTTAGCCAAATCACGAGCAATGAGCAGATGAGCGCTATGGTAGACGAGCACCTCGTAGCTGATACGCACGGTAAGAGCGTTACACTCATCACCGCCACCCATACGGCACATAATATTGCTGCGACTGACACTCTTGAGAATGTTATTATCGTCGAGTCGAATCTCTATAGGCCTCTCCGAGCCATTGATCGAGACGTTACGCTGGCCAATGGTAGCGTTAATAGCCTGGAGAATATTCTGTAGCATCTGCTCGCTATCGCTAAGCACCGTGCTACCATACTCTACCCCACCAACCGTAAGACGCGGAAGCAGCCTCTTGCTATCGGTAGCCAAGCGCCACAGGTGCATCTGGCAATCCGAAGACTTCGTAGTCGCCATAATAAAGATAAACCAGTGCTTGCGCCCTGCAGCCTCCGACTTATGCTTAAGACCCCGAAGGTCGTCCATAAAGTGCAGAGCCTGGGACTCGACATCCTCCTTAATGTCGTAATCGCCAATAAGCCCGAGCTTCGACTTCTGCATAGTGTAGAAGCCAAATGGATCGTCGGGATTGGGCGTAAGCTCCTTGCTCACGTAGTTAAAGCCTCCCATAGCCGCGAGGCTGAAGGCAAAGTTACCCGTACCCAGCTCGGTAACGGCCGCAGGAGCTACGATAGTGACGTCGGAGCCTCGGTCAATAAAGCAGCCGTACTCCCTATTCAGAGGGAAGTGAACGACAACAATCCTATCCTGAGGATTATCATCCACACGCTTTGTCGAGGCCATATTCATAAGACGCATATCGGGGCAATTGTTCACCGCCGCGATTATCTCGTCCTCGGTAAGGCCCAGCTTGACGCGAATGTCGTCCATCGACCTAAAGCGTGGCACGCCCTTCAACGTAACCTTAAGGCCCTTAGCGTTGGCAAACCACGATGCCGACTGAGCTATACGGCGAAAACGCTTGTGCAGCAGCAAGCTATTCTTTGCGGTCTTCTCCTCCTCCTTCTGCTCCTCTATAGCGCTGATAAGGCCCGAGCCGACAAGTCCTGCAGGGACGGCGAAGATGGCGATACCGAGGATGCCGACCATAGTACCCACAACCTGTCCTAAGATTGTCTGGGGTGCCATAGCCACATCGGCAGGGTCGTCGACATACTTGACGATGGTCCACACCAACGCATCCCACAACGTATAGGCATCGTTGGTGCTATGCTCGGCAATCCACATAACCACAGCAAAGATGATGGTCATAAAGAGGAGTATTACCAGCGATACACCTATCTCGCGACGCGTAATCTCATAGGCCTTCTTAAAGAGGTAGAGGCCATTTAAATACTTTAGTTTCATACATCTCGAGAATTTATCAGCATACATATGCCTACAATAGCACGGCTCTACTTCTGCTCTTCTCTACGCTTATCCAAGCCCTCTTTGATGATACCACCAGCTGTGTCGGCAACGGTAAATAGGCGCTCGAAAGTGCCACCTATAGCGTAGCTGATGGTCTGCAACAGACCTCGCTCCTGTTTAGGAGCTGCCGATGATGCAGCAACCGAGGCATCATACTCATACTGAGCCTTAATCTTCTCGGACTCTAAAGCTGCCAGCTGCTCCTCGTGGGCATAGAGCATCTTAAGCTCCTCGAGCTCGGCTGCAGCCTTAGCTGCCTCAGCCGCCCGGGCAGCCTCGGCCTCACGAGCCGCCTCGGCCTCAAGGGCCTCGCGACGATCAGCACACTTGCTACTATACTCCGCAAATGCCGTCTTGGCATTCTCGTAGTATGGGCTATCGATAGGTATAAGCTCGAAATATGCACCGACCGCAGGGTTAAACTCATCGCCCAGCTTAGCGATAAGGGCCTCCATAGAGGCCAACGTCGTGGTGGCCTTCTGGTGGAGCATCTTCTCGGTTAGAGGCGTCTGCTTCTCTGCAACATACTTATAGGTCTCGGTGGCCTGCTCGGGGATGCTATTCAGAATAGCCAGTGCAAGAGCATAGTCGCCAGCACTCTCAGCACCCTCAACGTAGTTCTTGATTACGTGGAGGTTGTCGTTATACCAGCCTATGATACGCTCCGAGGCGGTAGCGAGCATAGACTGCAGCGCTGCGGTATTCTTAATCTCGCCTACGGCATTAAGCGCGGCCTCTCTGAAAGTATTGCCAACGCCTACAACCTCCTGCGACGCTGTAGCATATACATCGCCCGTGACGTTGTTAACAACGCTAAACTGCAACTCGTACTTAAGCGTCATCTTCTGAGGAGCGGTGCTGGTAGCCACGCGGCCCGTCTCGACAATCTTGACGCCACAGACGAATGTACCGTCACCGATACCACTGATGCCATTCTGCGAGGTTATCTGCAACAGACGCATACTAACTCTATCGGCAACGTCGCTTGTAATGTCGCCCTCGATAGCGGGCTGAGCGATAGCGAGGCGCAGGCTACGCTCCGAGAAGAGTGTACCGAAATCGACATCCTGCTCGGCACGCTTAGCAGCAAGAGCTGCGGCACGCTCCGACTCCGTAAGGCTCGACTTGCGCCCCTCGGGGTTAAACTTTGTACCGCCTTTATTGCTGCCACCGCTATTGCCTCCGCAGGCGGTAACAAGAGTAGCTACCGCCAGCACGGCTAATGTATAGATTATCTTCTTCATTGCATAAACATTTTAAGGGTTTATAGACTACTGCTCCTCGATAACGAGTACCGCCTCACCAAGACCCTGAGACTTGTTAGTAACCTTAAGACCGAGGTTCTGGCGGAGGCTACGTGCCAAATCGCGAGTCCAGTCGTATACGCCATACTGCGTACCATCCTCGTTGATAAGGCGTATGCGGCAGTTGACAAACGAGAGCTCCTTGTCGGTATTCATCTGCATCTTGTAGGCTCCCTTGACAGTGTGAGTCTTGACAAAGTCGATAATCCAATCGGCGTAGGTGTCGCCCTCGATGCTTAGATCCGAGAGGTTAAGGCCGCTACCATTGAGTACCGTGATGCGTACCGAGATATCGCGACCACGAGTGAGGATATCGCTGAAGTACTGCATTATATCGCCCTGGAATTTAGCCATATTGGCGTCGATGTGCTTCGAGATAGCATCGATAACCGTAGTGCCTGAGATGCTATTGCCGCTAATCGTTGCCACCACCTTGCTCGAGTATGCGTCGATAGCGTTGAGCGTATAGTTAAGGCTCTTTGTCGCTGGCTGCTGGCTGTAGTTATGCCCCACCATACTCATCTGCTGGTTGTTAAGCACGTCGTAGTTGAGCTCGAGGATGATATCGGGACGTGCCGTAGTGAGCAACATAGTCTTGGCATCCTTATCGAAGCCATCGGCCATATCGAGAGCATCCTGATTGTTGAGCTGCTTGAGCGTCTGCTCCAAGTCGCTCAGTGGGTAGTTCTGAGCATTGAAGTGGTTCTGGATGGCGGCATAAAGCTGCTTGGCATTGCCATCCTTAAGCAGGTAGCCAGCATAGTCGCGCGTGGTGAACTGACGACCATCGATGCTATTGACCTTGAGACAGCCGAGTGCCTGCAGGGTCTGGTCACCTGGGAATATCATAATCGTTGGGCGAGCCTGCTCGATAGCGCTCACAGCACTACTCTCATAGGCCAACATATCGCCTGAAGCGCCCTCGGTAAGGCTATTCTTTGAGACATTGCCTCCGCAGCCAACGGCCAAGAGCGCGAGGATAAATGCCGATGCAAATAGTAGATTCTTTTTCATTGTTATTCGATTTTTACGTTAGACAATACTACAATAAAAGCTGCTTTGCGGTTTTGATATCCTCGGTGTTATCTGCAGTGACCTGAAACGCATTGTATACCGAGCTATTGGTCGACTTCTCGACAACAGTGCACCAATCACCGAGGTTTGCGCAGTTGAGGTTTGGCTTAACCTTGTTGACCATCGAGGCAGCCACGTCGCGCTTACCCACCTCGACAAGGATAGAGATAACGTTGATAACCACGTTGTTATACTTCTTTACGCCATCGATATACTCCTGATACTTACCATCGAGCTCGCCATAGTGATCCGACTTAATCATACCCGTAGCAGGCATCGTGGGCAGCTGCTTTGCTGCATCGCCGATAATGGTAGTAATCTGCTTCTCGAAGCCTGCGTAATCGAACTTAGCCCAGAGCTTGAGAGCCGCCTCGTCGGTGCTCATATTTGGAGCTACGGCCATCATCTTACTAAACAGGTCCTTATCGTTGTTCTCGGTACAGTAAGTTACCGCCAAGCTACGAACATTGGCACTGCTAAGGTTCTGGAGTAGGAAATCGCGAAATTTAACCTGATTGTTAGCATAGTAGGCCGCAATATTATCACATATAGTACGTGTAAAATCTTTATCGGGATAGGCTATAACCAGGCGGTCGACCATCAAATCGTTGCCCATACTTATTGCTAAGTCGATAGCGTCGTCGCAATACTCCACGAGCTTACTCTTGTCTATGTCATTCTGCTTGAAGAGGAAGATAATACGGTTAATACTCTGCTCATCACCCATACTAACGAGGTAGGTAAGCTCCTGCCTAAAGATATACTCCTCGGCCTCGGCTACCTTAGACGCATTAAACACATCCTCCTCCATCTGTGCCAAGAAGCGGTGTGCTACATCGAAGCGCGCAGCACTGCACGCATCCTTATAGTTCTTGAAACCCTCGATAGGCTCAACACCATCAACATTAGCTGCTGGTCCACCAAAGCAGCTAACCATAATTACGGCAATTGCCGAAAATAGAAAAAACTTTGTCTTCATCTGTTATAATTTTGATTAGTTAAGCAAAGGTAACAAAATTCCGTAGAAAAACAATGGTGTCATCCACTTTAAATAATAACATTTGTCACCGTGACAAAATCCTATGGGAATGCCACGGTGACAAATATTAATGTTTCAATAGTTATCGTTCCACGTATCTAACCAATGTAGACGGCCGTGTAGCAGAGGAGTAACGCCTACCTGCGGCGTGCCCAGGTCTCCTGCAGGATGCCGAAGATTATGGCTACGCCAACAATAACACCTGCAAGGATATTGTGACAACTCTCGAAGATAACCATAAAGGGTATTATCAGCGCTATAATAATGAGCACAGCGCCCGTAACCACACGCAGGCGCAGGAGGTTATATCGCTCGCTATTGCGTCGATATTGCTTGATAGCCCAGTCGGCCCTGCCAAATATTATAGCCACGCCAAGCATCGCAAGCAGCAGCGTGACAACAACCATTATAATAATATCAACATTCATATCGAGAACGGTTTAGTTTAGTTTAGTTTAGTCTATTCCATTGCGGGGCGGTAGATAGTATCCCAGAGGTAGCTATCATCCTCGCTCTTAGTGTCAGCCTTGCGCTGTTTACTATAGTTACGCACTATCCACTCCCAGAGCAGGTCGCACTCTGTATTACGCAGGTCAATATCAACATCTGGCACGATATAGTCCGTATCGCGAGCCTCCGCGTCGGGGCGCACAAAGCGCTTATGGCTAACGGTAGCGATGGTCTTGGTATTGGGCAGCGTGCAGTAAAGCAAATCTCCGTAGTGGCTGGGCCTGCCTCCCGAGGGCTGGCCAACGATAATGCCTATGCCATTGTCGCGCGCCATAGTAAGAAGCAGCGTGGCGCTACTAAACGACTCTCTACCCTCGACGAAGATGACATTACCACGGAATATACGCTCCGCATCGCGATTTAGGATATGTCGCGTAGAGTCCTGCGAAGGCTCAACATCTCCACTCTGCTTGCGATTATGGTCAAAGCGCCACATATCATAGATTTCGCCAAGCTCAAGAGGCCTATCATCGTAGGTAAACTCGCGATAGTAAGGATATGTGGCATAGAGTAGCTCCGAGGTACGCACCTCGACACCATAAGTCTTAAGCTCCGCGACTGGATATAGCCACGAGAGAAGTACATCGCCTAAGGCACTATTACCTCCACCGTTATACTGAAGGTCAACAACAAGCGTCTTGACGCCCTTAGCCTCGATTTCGGCCATCATATCCTCAACGAACGTATCGAAGCGCGCCAACTGCTTATATTGAGGCAACGTAACCCTATCGGCAAACTGATTGAACTGCAAGTAGCAGATACTCTCATCGTCGAATATGGTGTAGTCAAATAGCACGTTACGTCTATCAGTTACTCGCGCGCCATCACTCTGCAGTTGCGCTATTTTGAGCGTGTTGCGCTGTATGGGAGCAACCTCGACGGTTGTGCCATCGGTAAGCGTAAGACTAAGGCTCTCATCGCTCATACCGAGTAGCGACCAGAACTCCGTAAACATAAAGTAGTCCTTGACAAGATTCTCGAAGTTGACCCTGTTGTCGGCACTCACAATCTCGCGAGCACTATGTAGCACCTTACGAAGCGGATATCCGTTGATATGGGTCACACTCTTGCCAAGAAGTTCGCTAAGCTCCTCCGAGGTGACATCTATAATAGCAGACTTATCGCCATCTATGGCCATTCGCACTGGAAATATCGTATTCATATTTGTCCAGTACGATATCGCCGTATGTCCATCGCCAAGCTCGGCAGCAAGCCTTGCTAACATAAGTTTAAAGTCGGCATCATCGCCAAGCGTAGTACACTCCTTATAGCTCTTACGCACCTCACGCATAAGCTCCTTACGGTGCTTAGCATCGGCATAGTATGGGTGGACGGTTGCGAGCATATCGGCATATAGAAGCAGGTCTTGCTGGTAAGCATTACCCTCCTGATACTCCCTCGTAGCCTCCACTTCTGGATTACGATACTCCGAAATGTTCTGCGCACTCAGCGTAGCCACGGCAACCATAGAGAGCAGTGTTAACAATATCTTTTTCATAGCTTGGTAGGTTTTAGTACTAATTAATTATCTGTTTCTTGCCCAGAAGCGGTCAAGAACTCCTCCGCAGATGCCTATAGCTAAGATTATGACAATCGATACCGTCTTGCTAAACTCGAGCCATACGTCCAACCACGCAAATAGCAACAAGACGAGGGGCATAACTGCCGAGACGATGCGCAAGCGCTTGATATCATACTTTTCGCCATCATCATCGAAGGCGATGGCGCTAATCATCCAGTCGCCACGGCCAAATAGTATTGCTAAACACAGCAACGTAGCCACCAGCGAGGCGGCAATGCTGATTATAAGCCAAATGCTCATATAAACAAGGTTTTAAGGTTAATCCAACGAGGCTAAGCTCTACGAACCCACAACGCCTCCAAAGCAAAATAGAGCAACGCCACCACAACGAGTGCCCACTCATAATAGTCTAATGTGCCGATTAAGATAAAGACGAAGAGAAGCACCTCGGCAAGGATTATGTCCGTAGCAAATAGTATTCGCCAACGCTTAACTCGCCTATCCAGCCTATCGGGTGCAAGGCTATCGGCAGGATAGAACATCGTGTACAACCTATCCAACTTACCCACAAGGGCAAGCACCGCAAGAGCCAAGAGCAACAGAGTGCAGAGCGCCAATACAATGATTTTAGTTGTCATAATTAAAGATATTGTGCCTTACGGCGGTTACGCTCCAAGCGAAGGCGCAAGACAATCTCTTGTGAGCGGCGGCGGATATAGCGCAGGCGTAGGTAGCAGCCGAGGCACACTATCCACATAAGGACTGAGGCTATAGACAAGTTACGTATAAGGGCCATATCATCTACCTCACCAGCCCAATAGAGGGCCCAGGGGAAGAGCAACCACACCAAGGCTATCGCTGCCGAGGCCCACGTAGCCTTCTCCCAGCACGGACGTGGCGCACGACGTCGAAACTCAAGGTATATTGAGAGCACAAACACCGCAAAACATAGGGCCGAGAAGAGCCACTCAACGTACGGCAAATCGATCTTTTCGATTATGCTATCGAAACTCAGCAGTACCATTCCTGCCACCGTAATCATTACCGACGACAGTGTCAACCTACCCTCGTCAGGTGACTTACCGAGGCGGCGGCGTGCCGCAGAGCCTACAAGGTTGTAACGTCTCTTGAAGAGACTATATCTGTTATTTAGTTTCATTGCTCGTCTCCTCCTTAGTTTGCTTCTTAGCGCGAGGCTTGCGGCCACTACGCCGCAAGGCCTCGGCTATAATCCATTGCAGCTGACCATTCACCGAACGAAACTCATCCTCGCTCCACTTCTCGAGAGCCTCCATAGTCTCGCTATCGATGCGTAGCACAAAACTGCGTGTATTTGAATCCTTAGTAGCCATAGGGGGAAATGACTCTATTAGTTATGCAGAGTACCTGTGTTAACCACTGGCTGGGCAGCCTCATCGGCACACAACACCACGAGCAGGTTGCTGACCATAGCCGCCTTGCGCTCCTCGTCGAGCTCCACAACCTCCTCGGTAGAGAGGCGCTCAAGAGCAATCTTAACCATAGATACAGCACCCTCAACAATCTTCTCGCGAGCCGAGATTATAGCGTCTGCCTGCTGGCGACGTAGCATTGCTGCAGCAATCTCGGGAGCATAGGCAAGGTAGTTAAGGCGCGCCTCGATAACCTCGATACCTGCAATCGAGAGGCGGTCGTTAAGCTCGTCGGTGAGTCTGTCGTTAATCTCATCGCCACCCGAGCGAAGCGTTACCTCCTCGCTCTCGCCCTTAGTATTCTCGTCGTAGGCATACATACCTGCCACCTGACGCAGTGCCGAGTCGCTCTGCACGGCCACGAAGTTCTCCAAGACGTTCATACGCGTATTTGACGTTGTGCCAACAACCTCGGGAGCATCAATCTCGAATACAGCATTGTAGGCGCCATCGTTCTTAATCTTCCACACCACAACCAAGCCGATAAGGATAGGATTACCAGCCTTGTCGTTAACCTTGATGGGGTCGACATTGAGGTTGCGAGCACGCATAGATAGCTTCTTGGCGGTCATAAATGGGTTAATCCACCAAAAACCAGTGTCGTAGAACGTGCCACGATAGTTACCAAAGAAGAGCAGCACGCGCGACTCGTTAGGCTCGAGCATAATATAGCCAAAGAGCATAATAAAGCTAATGATAGCCGTAGCAATAAGCGTAACAAGTGCCCATACAACAAACTCCTCGCTATTGGCAAGCACCACGATAGAGTAGACCATTGCAGCAACAAGTGCAAGGTTTAAAACAAGAGCTACGAAGCCATTGAGCTTCCAACCAGAATAAGTGTAGTTTTTCATAGTCCTAAAGATTTAAAAGATTATACCTATATATAATAAAGTCCACTGCTACCCTATCACTGCCATCCGCCGCCGCAATCTGTTACAGCACCACACCCCAATACTCAGCGCTAAATGGCCTTGCGCGGTTTGATATCATTTTGATATCACAAAGTTAGCACAAGGAAATTTAATATGCAAGAAAAATTGGATATTTTTTTTTGGGGGGGGTATGTGTGGAAGATATTAAGAGTAGCTTAAGGGTAGTTCGCGCCTGCGGCGCTAAAGGGTAGAGCGCAGGCAAAGCCTGCTAAAGGGTAGTTAAGGGAGCAGGGCGGCCTCTGTGGCTTGCGCGTGATTTTTTAGAGACGAGAGAGACGCAGAGACGAAAGAGACAACAGGGAGACAGCAAGGTCGGTGCGGCTGAAGCATTGTCGCTGGCGTGAGGGTGGGTTACGATGAGTTGCTATGAGTTACTATGGGTTACTATGACAGCAGGGACAGTGCGTTAACCACGTTGTCGCTAAACGTGATACTCGACTTCGTTGTCGTCCCTGCGTCTCTGTAGTCCCTGTGGTCTCTAAAATCCCTGTTGTCTCTATACCCTTTAGCACCGCAGGTGCGAACTACTCTTTCTACTACCCTTACCGCTTTAGCGGTGGCCGCAAGGCCAAAAATCGCTAATTGTTCCTTACCTTGTCTAAGTAGGATTTATTGACGATAACACGTACGACGCGATGCTTGACGCGCAGCTCGACAGGCGTGCCACCATAGAGCTCGCCATCAATCTCCAACGGAGTCTCGGGAGAGGACTCGATGCGAATCTTTCGGCCCTGGAGATGCTTAACGTGGCCGATAGAGTATATAGTACCATTGAAGAGGCGGCGGATGCGGAACACCACGTGCCACCAGTGCACAGGGCGAATCATAGTGACATCCAACAGGCCATCGTCGGCAACAGCCGCAGGGAGCTGCTGGATACCACCACCGTTGTATCGACCTACACCGATAGCTATACTGAAGAGTAGATCGTTGAAGACAAGGCGATCGTCGACCCATATCTTCACACCCGTAGCCTTATGCGAGAAGAATGAGCGCACGAGGCACCACATATATCCTCCGCGACCGAGATAACCCTTAGCCTTACTCGTGAGTGTGCGCTCGATGACCTTAGCGTCGAAGCCGAGACCTGCAACATTGGCCATATAGCGCGTCTGGCGATACTTAGACTCCTCGTAGTCGATCTCGGCAACATCCTGCAAGAAGGTGTAACCCTCTTTGATGGCTCGGATAGCCTCGGAGTAGCGCGTGGGGATGCCATACATACGTATCCAGTCGTTGCCCGTACCCGTAGATATCACCGCGATGGTGACCTCGGAGGGGTGTACGCTGCGCTGGATAAAGAGGCCGTTGACGACCTCGTGAAGCGTGCCGTCGCCACCGACAACGATGATATGGCGGTAGCCCGACTCTATGGCCGACACCGTGAGCTCGGCAGCGTGGTGCTTATGCTCCGAAAAGACCGAGTCGTGCTGAATGCCGTTATCGCGCAACAGCTTAGAGATAAGCGGCAGGTCCGCCAACCCCCTACCTGAACCAGATACGGGGTTGACGATAACAAACCACTTAACACCTGCCTCGACCGTAGGATGGTCTAAAGTCTGTTCTATCATAACGCAAATGCTTATGACGACACCTGTGTGCGACTACTTGCGTGGCGCGTTACGGAGCGTGTTGCAGAGGAAGTCGTAGAACTTCTCGACAGAGGCGATATTCACCTTCTCATCTGGAGAGTGTGGGTAGCAGATGGTAGGGCCAAACGAAATCATATCCATACCTGGATACTTCGCGCCGATGATACCACACTCGAGGCCTGCGTGGATAGCAGTAACGGCAGGCTTAACACCGTAGAGCTTCTCGTACGACTCGAGCATAGTGTGCAAGATAGGCGACTTCATATTTGGATTCCAGCCGCTATATGAGCCTGTAAGCTCGACATCGGCACCTGCAAGCTCGAAGACAGATGATATAGCACCTGCAAGCTCACCCTTCTCGGTATCTACCGACGAGCGAATGAGGCACTGAACCTTGATGGTAGAGCCATCAGAGGATACAATAGCGAGGTTAGAAGAGGTCTGAACCAAGCCCTCCATAGCGACAGACATACGCTGCACGCCGTTAGGACAGCCACAGATAGCGCGGATAAGCGAGTGCGACTCGAGGTGTGGAATGATAACCTTAGGACACTCGATAGGCTCGGCAAAGATCTCGATAGAGTCCTCGATACCCTCAAACTCCTTGATGATAATCTTCTCGTAAGACTTAACATTAGCCTCGAAGATAGCCTTCTCGGCCTCGCGAACAACGACAACTGCCCAAGCCTCGCGTGGGATAGCGTTACGCATATTACCACCCTCGACCGATGCAAGCTCAAGGCCGTAAGACTCGGTCTCCTGGCGCAACAGACGGAAGAGCACCTTGTTGGCATTAGCACGCTGAGTGCCAATCTGGATACCCGAGTGACCACCCTTAAGACCCTTAACCGTAACTTTATATGCCGCGAACTTACCCTCAAGAGCCTGCTCGCGATACTTCATAGTGACGTTCACGTCCATACCACCAGCACAGCCTACGTACAACTCACCCTCGGTCTCAGAGTCGAGGTTAAGCAGGATATCACCCTTGAGCATACCGCCCTGAAGGCCGAAAGCACCATCCATACCAGTCTCCTCGGTAGCCGTAAAGAGGCACTCCAATGGACCGTGTACAAGGTCGGCATCCTCCATAGCCGCCATAGCAGCTGCAAGGCCGATACCGTTGTCAGCGCCAAGCGTTGTGCCGTTAGCCGTAACCCACTCTCCATCGATATAAGCCTCGATAGGGTCGGTCGAGAAGTTAAACACCGTATCGTTGTTCTTCTGTGGCACCATATCGGTGTGTGCCTGGAGAATGATACCCTTACGGTCCTCCATACCTGGCGATGCAGGCTTGTAGACGTAGACGTTCTGCGCCTGGTCAATCTTATGCTCGAGGCCAAGCTCCTCGGCCCACTTTACGATATATGCGCGGATGGCATCCTCCTCGTGCGAAGGGTGTGGGATGTTACAAATCTCAGCAAAGTGCTTCCACACCAATGCTGGCTTCAAACCTTTCAAATTCTTGTCCATATTAGTTTTGTTTTAGTTGATTATTGATTTATCTATCTATGTTTTAACACATTTATACTATCTATCGGGTCTATCGCCTCGGTCCGTTCTCAAGCCATTCTCTAACTCCTCGCGCTTATCGAAGGCCTCGACGATATACTTTACAAGCTGGTGGCGCACGATATCACGCTTGTCGAACTCGACTATACCTATACCGCTAATATCGGCAAGGGTCGACATCGCCCTCTGCAGACCACTATCCGAGCGGCGAGGCAGGTCTATCTGCGTGATATCGCCCGTAACCACAAACTTAGCATTGCGGCCCATACGCGTAAGGAACATCTTTATCTGCGAGAGCGTAGTATTCTGCGCCTCATCCAGAATAACAAAGGCGTTGTCGAGCGTGCGACCACGCATATAGGCCAGCGGAGCTATCTGCACCGTGCCCTCCTCAAGGAACTTCTGCAACTTGGCCGCAGGAATCATATCGCCCAGAGCATCGTACAACGGCTGTAAGTATGGGTCGAGCTTCTCCTTCATATCGCCAGGCAGGAAGCCGAGCTTCTCGCCAGCCTCAACGGCAGGGCGAGTGAGGATTATGCGCCTCACCTCGCGCTCCTTAAGTGCTCGCACAGCAAGTGCAATGGCCGTATATGTCTTACCCGAGCCCGCAGGGCCTACGGCAAAGAGCAGGTCGTTCTTCTCGGCCAACTTAACCAAACGCTGCTGGTTGACAGTACGAGCACGTATTATCGCACCATTGTTACCGTAGACGATAACATCCTTATCGACGGCTGGAGGCTCGGCCGAGAGCTCGGCGATGCTCGACGAGAAGGCCTGCGACACCACCTCCGAGGATATATGTCCATACTTTATATAGTAATCTACCAGAGCATTCATACGTCGCTCGAAAGCCGCCACGTCGCTCTTAGCACCGAGAGCCTTTATCTTATCGCCACGCGCCACTATCTTAACCTTGGGGCATAGCTCGCGCATCTGCTCGAGGTATGCATCCTGCGCGCCATACAACTCTCGGGCATCGACACCCTCAACCAATATCTCCTTTGCTATCTGTTCACTCATATACAGTTATCACACATTCATTTTTTCACATCTACGATTAGAAGAGTATCGTCACGCCAGCCATTACCCTATCGTAGCGAGTCTCGAACTCGAGGCCAGGACTCTGGGGCGAGCCACCAAACTGGTTGAGCCTATTCTTTGCCGAATAGACATAGCGCGCATCGATAAGGAAGTGACGACCCAAGCCCACCGAGATACCTGCCGTAAGGGCCCACGAGGGTGCTGCGCCGCCAAACATCATAACCTCGCCCGAATCGGTATACTCACCCTTAGCGAGCACCGTAAACATTGGGCCTGCATTTACCCTCAGACGACCGTTGAACGCTCGCAACGAGAGCAGCAGCGGAATATCAACCGTAGAGGTGCGCACGCGGTGCTCATCATACTTCGTGGCCACGTCTATCGAGCCACCAGAGTAGTATATCTTCATCTCGAGGGCCACGACTCGCCCAAAGCATACAGCCATATCTAAATGGCCCTGGAAGCCTATACGCGGTGCGAGGCTAAGGCCTGCAGCAGCAACCGACTCAGTGACGATAGGCTCGGCAATGGTATAGACACCTCCGACACCTATACCCCACTCGGTATGCACTCGGCTACGTTGGCTCTTAACCTCGTAGCCCGAGTAGTCAAGTTGATGGTTGTGGCTATGGTCGTGGTGGTGACTATGGTCGTGCGTATGGCTTTGCGCCTGCACACCAAACCCGAAACCGCCACACAGCGCTACAACTAAGACGAAAACCAATACTCTTGCTACACTCCTCATCACTCTCTATTATCGTTATTCTACAACATATCGGGCATTTTGCCACGATAATCCTTCAAAGATACTCATTTTAACTAAATAAACCAAATTATTGAGAAAATATTTTATTTAGAAGCGATTTCTTTTGGGGTTGAACAGGAGAGGACAGCAAGTGAAAGAGACTGGAGTAGGGAGGGTTTGAGAGACTGCAGAGACGCAGAGACTACAGAGACGCAGGGAAATTAGAGACCGCAGAGACGCAGAGACTACAGAGACGCAGAGAAAGCAGAGACAGCAGAGACGCAGAGACGCAGAGACAACAGAGAAAGATGATACCCGACTTCGTTGTTGTCCCTTTCGTCTCTTTCGTCTCTCTCGTCCCTTTCGTCTCTCTCGTTCCTTTCGTCTCTTCTGTCCCTTCCGTCTCTTTCGTTCCTTTCGTTCCTTTCGTTCCTTTCGTCTCTTTCGTCTCTTTCGTCTCTTCCGTCTCTTCCGTCTCTTCCGTCTTTATCATCTCTCATTCCTTCCATCTCTCTCGTCCCTAAGAAAACACGCACAAGCCCTTCCTTCCACTCACAACCAATATTGCTAATTGAAAACTTTTTACTACCTTTGTGCCGTTGTATGCGCCTATGTGGGTGCGACGACCACAGAGACGAATATAGAAAAACCGATAATAGAGTACAGATTTATGAGTTTGGTAGCAATCGTAGGTCGCCCAAATGTGGGCAAGTCAACACTTTTTAACCGCCTTGTAGGTCAGCGCCAGGCCATCGTCGACGAGACGGCCGGCACAACGCGCGACCGACACTATGGCAAAACCGACTGGAACGGTAAAGAGTTCTCAGTTATCGACACTGGTGGCTACACCGTAAACTCCGAAGATATATTCGAGGACGAGATTCGCCGCCAGGTGATGCTCGCAATAGAGGAGGCCGACCTCATACTATTTCTCGTAGAGGTGCGCACAGGAATCACCGACCTCGACATGATGATGGCCGATATCCTGCGCCGCTCGGGAAAGAGGGTGATGCTCGTATGTAACAAGGTCGACACCTACGACCTCATCTACTTCTCGCACGAGTTCCACGCTCTGGGTCTCGGCGAGCCATACTGCATAAGCTCGATGTCGGGAAGTGGCACGGGCGATATGATGGACGCCATACTGGCAAACCTCCCCGAGGACACCACCGCCGAGTACGACGCCTCGCTGCCACGCATAGCCATCGTAGGTCGCCCAAATGTAGGCAAGTCGTCGATGACAAATGCTTTATTGGGTCAAGAGCGTAACATCGTGACCAACGTTGCGGGCACTACGCGCGACTCGATACACACGCGATATAACATGTACGGCATGGACTTCTACCTTATCGACACGGCAGGTATGCGTAAGAAGGGTAAGGTCACCGAGGACTTGGAGTTCTACTCGGTGATGCGCTCGATACGCGCCATCGAGAACTCCGACGTCTGCATCCTTATGCTCGACGCTGAGCAGGGCATAGAGTCGCAGGATCTGAATATCCACAACCTCATAGTACGCAACCGCAAAGGATGTGTAATAGTGGTAAATAAGTGGGACTTGGTGGAGAAGGATAGCAACACTATGAAGGTGTGGCGCGAGTTCCTCGAGAAGAAGCTCGCACCGTTTAGCGACATACCCATCATCTTCACCTCGGTGATTAACAAGCAGCGTATCCTCGATGTTCTGCAGGCCGCAATACGCGTATACCAGTCGCGCAAGCGCCGCATCTCGACCTCGGAGCTCAACGACTTCTTCCTGCCTCTTATCGAGAATTATCCTCCCGCTGCAACGAAGGGCAAGTATATAAAAATCAAGTATGTAACACAGTTACCTACACCAACACCTCAGTTTGCATTCTTCGTAAACCTACCCCAGTATATCAAGGAGTCGTACCGTCGTTTCTTGGAGAACAAGTTGCGCGAAGAGTGGGACTTCTCGGGTGTACCTATTCAGATTTATTTTAGACAGAAGTAGCAGGCTGGAGCGTGGGGGTTCGATGAGGTTCGATGGGATTCGATGGGTCAAAATGAGTTAAAATGAGTTAAAATGGGTTAAAATGGGTTACTATGTATGCAAGGTTAACGTTTAAACTTCCTGTCATAGAAACCCATAGTAACCCATAGTAACCCATAGTCACTCATAGAAAATCATAGTAACTCACAGTATCTCACAGTATCTCACGCCTTTTTCTATAATTTTAGACCGCAAGATAGAAATATCTTTGCAATTATATTTTTTTTTACTACTTTTGCCGCCAGATACCACATAAGGTATCGAGAATATTGGTGTGTAAACAAACAACTAAAATTTTTAACCTAACAAACCTTTAACAATGAGAAGACTTTTCAACTTTTGGACTCTCATCCTCTGCGCTCTTGCAGTTGTAGGTTGCGAGAAGCCTGCAGTAGATGATGGCACAGGCAACGGCGGCGGACCGGACAACCCCACTCCTGGTGTACCCCCCGAGATTACTCTTACCCAGACCGAGGTTACCTACGACACATTTACCTTCGAGGTAACAACAAATGTCGAGGGCGAGCTTGGCTACGTTGTAGTAGAGAAGGAGAAACCTACTCCCGACATGAATACGTGGTTCGACACTAACGTCGCTGAGGTTAAAGAGAAGGCAACTATCTCCGTAGAGAGTCTCAAGGACAATACCACGTACACGCTCTTCGCACGTCTACGCGCCAAGGCTGATGGCGAGTTGAGCACCCCTCAGAAACTCGAGTTCACCACGCCAGATGACGGCAAGGTTAACCCTATCGAGGTTGATGAGGTAACATACGACACTATTGAGTTTACCATCAACATCGAGGGCAGCTACGTATTCCAGTGTATCGACAAGGCATACCTCGAGTACTACAACCTCACTACCAAGGATTATATCCAGACAGCTGGTATCGGCATCTCTGCAAAGGGTGTGCAGACTGTTGAGTGGATTGATGGCGGCAAATATGGTGATTACGATATGCGCGTTCGCGAGGATAGCGACTACTACATCATCGCTGCCATAACCAACGGATCGGAGATTACCGACCAGATATTCGTTGCCGAGACCCGCACTCCTAAGAAGCCTCAATCGGAGGCTGGTCTTACTACCGAACTTAAGAATATCACCTCTACGTCGGTAACTATATCTACCACCCCTGACAACTCAGTCGTAGAGTACTACGTATTGGTTAAAGATAAGGCGTGGTCTGATAGCATTATCTCGAGCAACGGAGAGTCGATGCTTGCTACACTCGTAAAGTACCCATCAGCAGGCTCTTGGCACCTCACAGCTGCCAATGAGCAGGAGTGGGGAGGCCTTATACCCGCAACAGAGTACTACTGCATGGTTGTCATCGTAGATAATACGGATGCTGAGGCATTCTCGAAGTTTGAGTTTAAGACGAAGGAGGCTACAGGCGCTGCTCCTACTGTTGAGCTATCACTCTCTACCCCTGCAGAGAATGGACACAACACACTAAGCCTCAATATATTCTCGGCAGAGGCTGCGTCGATAAAGGTTGCATTTAACACCGCAGCAGACGTGGCATTACTGCGCAGCCAGGATTACAGCGACGAGTATATCATAAATAACTATGGCACAGACCTCTCGGCAGAGCAGGTAGAGGCAGTGCGCACAACGGGCCTAAGCCTCAAGATGGAGGACCTCTTCCCCGAGATTGAGTATGTAGCACTTGTAAGCGTTAAGAATGACGAGCAGACAGCGACTATCAAGGCTACGACAATGGCTACCAACGCTAAGCCCGTACCTGCACGTGTGGAGTCAGAGCTCTTCACATCGCTTCAGGGCGAGTGGGAGGTGTCATACTCACTCATTCAGCGTAACCAAGTAGAGGTGAGCATCCACAACGCCCCTGTAACCATCGCTCAGGGCGTAGACGCAACCACAGAGACGAAGTATCGCGAGCAGAACCGTCTTGTTGTTCTTGGCTGGCCGTTCGATGTTGATGCATCGGGCAACCTCAATCCAGATCTTTTAGAACGTGGTTTTGTAACCCCAGCAGACCTTATGGAGGCCGACCCCGCTTACTGGGGTGCATATCCACAGGTGGCTTACCGCGACTATGGACCAAAGATCTTCCTCGAGATTGGCGCTGATGGCTCGGTTAGTGTACCTTCATCACGCAGCGAGTTCTTCTACAACTGGGCTGAAGAGGGCACGTTCTACTTCTTCGGTGCCGACATCCTTAACGAGTTCACCGCACCTGCTTCGTTCCCTGTAACAGTATCGGCAGATGGTAATACCATCACTATCGGAATTTACAACTCTGGAGAGGAGTTCGGCTACGGTAACTACCGCCCAGCGGTATTCCGAGGCAATGATCCTTGGGCGATAGCAACATCGGATATCGTACTTACACGAGTAAAGTAATAATCGAGTGTGGTGGGGTGTGAAGCCTCGCCACACTCATATATACCTACGTCAAGATGAAGAAGATTTTATTTGCACTGGTAGCCCTTTTAGGCATCATGGCCTGTGAGGAGGATAAGACCAACCCTACGTTGCCAAATATCACTCTCTCGGTAGATAACACCGAGATTTATGCCAATGGTGAGCAGAAGGCAACATTCACAGTTAAGGATGACAAGGAGAACATCCTCAGTGATGCTAAGATATACTTCGCCGACACCAACGAGCAGCTGAGCAGCAGTAGCTTCTCGACAAAGTACGCTGGTCAGTACACCTTCTATGCCCGTGTTGGTGAGGCAAAGTCGAACATCGTGACCGTGACTGCTAAGGTGGTAACCGAGGATACTAAGATTATCACACTGACAGCCAACCGCGATCGCTACTACCTCGGCGATACAGCTACGTTCGCAGTAGACTGCAACGGCACAGATGTAACGACAAACGCAACAATCTATCTTGCTAAGAGCGACGATAACTTTGCAGACATCGAGGGTAACACCTTTACAACTAACGAGACAGGACAGTACACCTTCTATGCCGAGTACGAGGGCGAGAAGTCGAATAACGTGGAGGTATCGTTCGTAACGATGGACTCGCCATCGTTAGATATCGAGCTTAGCGCCAACCCCACGACTATCGTCGCCGATGGCTCGGAGAAGGCACTGTTTACGCTCAAGCTCGATGGCAACGCCGTTACAGATTATGAGCTATACAACGCCGCAGACGACTCAAAGCTCGCATCTAAGGAGTTCTCTACAACCGAGGCGGGAGTCTACACATTCTACGCAATCTACGAGGGCGAGAAGTCGAACAGCGTAGAGGTAACGGCGCGCATAAAAATTGTCGAGGAGGAGAAGCCTATAACCATCGAGGCCTCGACGACAACTATCAAGGCCAATGGCGTAGACTACGCTAAGTTTACCGTTACGCAGGATGGCGCTAACGTAACCGATAAGTCGACAATCTATGTCAACGAGAGCGTGCTCAATGGCAACCGCTTTATCACCACTACCCCAGGCACTTACACAGTATATGCCGTAAAGGGCGAGCAGAAGTCTAATGAGCTGACAATCACAGCCGAGGAGGTGACATCTACGGGCAAGACCATAGTTTTTGCCGATGGCGTTACGCTCACATCTGGCTGGTACGACGTGAACAAGAAGGCTCAGGGCAACAACGGAGATATCAATATGTGCTGGGCTGCTACATCATCGAATATGATTCAGTGGTTCCAGGATCGCTACAAGGCTGCCGGCAAGACTCTACCTGAGGGAGCAACAGATGGTCCGGGTGTTACATCTTATACTAATTATGGTCCTTACGAGTTGGAGCTTATGAACGTATTCCACTCAGAGTGGGACAACTCACGTGGTGGTCATATGGAGCAGGCTATTCCTTGGTACTTCGAGGGTGTATTGAATGGTGGCGAGTACGCTTCGCCAGGCTCACAGGCAGTGCCCACGACTGATGGCGGCTTTTGGAAGAGCATCTGGAGTGATGTGAAGGCAAATATGTATTGTGGCTATGGTAGCACTGTCGGCTACACCACCTGCTACAACAATTATTACCAATGGGGTAATGGTACTGATTTGTTGGGCACAGAGCGCTTGGCATACTTTACTGATTTGGTTGTTACAGCCTTTGAGCACGGTATGGCAGGTCTTACAATCAGTCTTTCGGCAAACCTCTATTCACTACATCACGCCACGACATTGTGGGGCTACGAGATTGATAATGCTACAGGCCTTTTGACCCGTGTATGGATTACCGATTCGGACGACTTGATGACAGAGCCCAAGACTCCACTTCTCAACGAGTATAGCGTATCTATCGACGAGGGTAAGTCAAATATCAAGCTTACGGGTAATACTCGCTATGGTGCTTGCTATGTGGTATCGATTCACCCATTCGCAGGTTACGGCTCGGCGATAAGCTCAAATGGTTTATAGAAATCATCGCAGAGACCGTATTCTAAATATGACTGAGGTCAACTAAAAAGTACTTTAGTCACGAATAATTCTTGAGAGGCTGAATAAAAGATGTTCTTTTTATTCAGTCTCTCTATTTTTTTGTTACCTTTGTGCTATGGGATTCAAATTAGTGGCAGAGTATAAGCCAACGGGCGATCAGCCTGCGGCGATAAAGGATATTGTGCAGTCGGTACAGACTGTGGATAACAATGGCCTTTCACACACTACACTCCTCGGCGTAACTGGCTCGGGCAAGACGTTTACCATAGCTAATGTCATAGCCCAACTGGATAAACCAACGCTGATAATAAGCCACAATAAGACCCTCGCAGCTCAGCTTTACGGCGAATTTAAAAACTTCTTTCCAGAGAATGCTGTAGAGTATTTCGTGTCGTACTACGACTACTACCAGCCCGAGGCATATATCCCTTCTACAAACACATACATAGAGAAGGACTTAGCCATAAACAACGAAATTGAGCGTATGCGCCTAAAGTGCGTAGCTACGCTACTCTCTGGACGTAGAGACGTCATCGTCGTGGCCAGCGTGTCGTGTATATATGGCTGCGGTAACCCCGACGACTTCCACTCCTCGGCAATAAAACTCAACGTTGGACAACACATCTCGCGACAGCTATTACTGCGCAACCTTGTAGATGCACTGTATAAGCGTGTGGAGAGCACCCTCGAGCCTGCATCGTTCCGCGTTGTAGGCGAAACAATAGATATAATGGCCTCGTTTGGCGAGTTCGGAGACCACTGCTTCAGAATAATGCTCAACGACAAGAGTATAGAGGCTATATACAGCATCGACCCACTATCGGGGCAGAGGTTAGAGACTCTCGAAACAGTGACGATATACCCCAGCAACCTCTTCGTGCGTACACGCGACACCATAAATAGGGTGATAATGGAGATTGAGGGCGATATGATCAAGCAACACGAATACTTCGAGAGCCAGGGCCGTATGGTGGAGGCAGAGCGTATAAAGCAGCGCGTAAACTACGACCTCGAGATGATCAAAGAGCTCGGATACTGCTCAGGCATAGAGAACTACTCGCGATACTTCGACCGACGAGCTGCAGGAACACGCCCCTTCTGCCTCATAGATTTTATGCCCGAAGATATGCTTATGGTCGTGGACGAGAGCCACGTGACAATGCCACAGATTAGCGCTATGCACCGCGGTGACTACGCCCGTAAGATGGCACTTGTAGAGTATGGTTTCCGACTACCTGCCGCCTTGGACAACCGCCCACTGACACTCGAAGAGTATGAGCGACTAACTCCGAAGACCATATATGTGAGTGCTACGCCTGCAGAATACGAGATTAAAAAGAGCAACGGCGTAATTATAGAGCAGCTCATACGTCCGACATATATCGTAGACCCGGCGCTGACAATTAAGCCGACAGAGAACCAGATAGACGACATCTTAGACAACATAAACGCCATAACGAAACGTAATGGCAAGGTGATAATCACCACTATCACCAAGCACTCATCCGAGGAGGTGTCGCGCTTCCTCGACCGCGTGGGCATAAAGAATAGGTATCTGCACTCCGACATAGAGACTATGGAACGCGTACAGATTCTCGATGACCTGCGCAGTGGCCTCATAGATGTTATCGTTGGTGTCAACCTCCTACGTGAGGGTATCGACCTCCCAGAGGTTGCTTTAGTCGTTATCCTCGATGCCGACAAGGAGGGTTTCCTGCGCAATGTGAGGTCGATAACTCAGGTCGCAGGACGCGCTGCACGCCACGTAAACGGCAAGGTAATACTCTATGGCGACACGCTCAATGGCTCGCTATACACCTCAATAATCGAGAGCAACCGCCGCCGCTCAAAGCAGATAGAGTACAACTTCGAGCACGACTGCGTACCTCGCTCGGCAAAGAAGAGCGGCGCAGGGCCTAACACGCTCCTCAGCGAACGCGCTAAGGAGGCCGAGCAGGGCAATAGGGATGCAGAAGAGGAGATACGACGTAGCATTGAGCAGAGGGTGCATAAGATAGAGAGTAACGCCCCAGAGAAGGCCAATTATAGGCCATATAACACGGCAGAAGGGGAGAGTCGATATACCGCAGGAGAGAGCGTCACGGCTGGCCGAATAGGAATCTCTACGACAGCGAACGAGAGCCTTTCGGAGTACTCTGCAACAGGCGACAACAATGGTCAGCGCAGTGTTGCTGATAGCAAGCAAGTGCCCACGCCAACAGATCGCGACCTCGAAGATGATATTATGGCCACACTCGGCATTAGTGGCGATACCACCTCGGTAATAGAGGCGATAGATAGACTTATCGAGGAGGCTATGACTGATATGACAGCTGCGGCTAAAGCCCTCGATTTCAAGGTTGCAGTCAAGCACCGCGATAGGATGTATGAGCTAAAGCAGCTACGCAAGAGACTTCAAAAGCGTAAGTAACAAGCTTAAGTAAATAAGAAACAAGCCTAATAAAAAGTGCGTGCAACGTTGATCGCTAAGGTGTAGCTCATCAATACGACGGTAAAGTACGGCGGTAAAGTGTGAGTGGCGAACTTAGCGACAACGAGGTTCATAAAATCATAACGCCGCTCAAAATCCTCCCTCAAGCCATCTGACATCCACTTGAAACTATCTGACAAATCCCTTGAAACTCTCTGACAAATCACTTAAACTCTCTGACAAACCCGGACTAACCAAACCCAGCAAGCTATTCTACTACATTTTTTTCGACGACTTAACGCATTTATATGCAATATTTCCACATATAAATACAATAATAGCTGTTATCCTTAGCCTTTTGGAGAGTAGTAATTCAGGATCTTTTCAACACTACACACATCCACAAGATGGCCAGATTAAGCCAATAGCGACAAAGAACGTCGCCCACAAACCTCAACACTTGGATAGGTAGTTGTCTTGTCATTCGATACCAATCATAATAGAAATAGTGTCCCAACCACCACAATATAACAATGCGACTACAGAGCAAAGTGGTGTACGAGATACCAATCATACAGAAGAAATGAGCTTACAGTCAATCGCCATTTCACCAAGCCAATAATTCAAATTATTAACATCCATTTACACTCTACACCTACCTTTTCGGGGTTACTTTTCAGTCGGTGTATAGCTCTCGAAGGACTTATCAGTATAGAGAACTATAACTCTCTCTACGCGCTTGCCAGAGAGTCGAAGTGGGGGGAACTCTCCAACATCAGCACGACTATTATCGCTCGAACTCGCATCACGATTATCGGTTGAAACCTCAGACGATATTCTCGAATCCAACGTCGACTCGTCATCTTCGGAGCTACCATCGGGCGACTGAAACTCCTCGTCGTCGGGGAGAGGGAGAGAGGCAATCTTCGTAGGAGTCTCTGCTCCGTCGCGCAGTACCTGGTCGCTGTCGAGCAGAAGCCAATCAGGATTAATGGTAGGGTAAGTTCGGAGTATCTTGACCAAAAAATCGTAGCGCGGATTGTTACGACCAGACCTCAGATGCGAGATTGCAGAGGCATCTACACCGAGGCTCTTCGCAAGCTCCGAAGCATTAATCTGAAACGTTTGGCACAAAATGTCGAGTTTTTCCTTCATAAATGAATGTTTTTACAAAGATACAAAATTTATTTTTGTAAAGCAAATAATTTTGACATTGGTCATATGTTGATAACTGTTAATAACTATGACAAATGTCATAACAGTAATTATAGTTAAATTACAAAAATAACCCTACCTATAATAATTATCATATAACAAGTCATAAACACCTGTATTTAGCCAGTTTAAGCACAACAACAGACCTCAACAACACCAATAATGGCAAAAACCCCTATTATCACGTTTCAATAGATAATCAATTTTATATAAAAGTTATAAGTAGCTCATTTTTAATGCTATAAAAAATAAAGTTTAATGTTTTAATTAGTGAGAATCAGGGGCAAATTGTATGGTTGACCTAATTGCAAATAGTCTTACAAATGTAACAATTAACAATTGTAATTGTTGTTAAATGTAATTACATTTGTAACATCTGTATAGATTATTGATTTGTCAATGATTTACATTTGTAATGTAAGGGGTGTAGAATAATCAATTTTACACTCTTCAAGTGCGAAAATCGAAGGTCAAATAGGGAGAAAAGAGAGAAAGAGAATATTATGTTAAAATATATAGGGTAGCACTATGTTAATAACATTGTACTACCCTATTAATTAAGCTGTTATATAGTTATCAACAGCCGTTGATTACTGGAGCGAAGCTGCTATTTCGGCGAACTCTTCTGGAGTGAGAGAGAGCTTATCCTTACTAAAATCTACATCTTTCTCGGTGTTCATTGGCACCAAATGGATGTGTGCGTGGGGTACTTCGAGGCCCAAAACTACCGTTGCGACCTTCTTACAGCGCGTAGTTGCCTGAATTTTCTTCGCAATACTCTTAGCGAAAACTATCATCTCCGCAAGTTCATCGTCCTCGAGGTCGTAGAAGTAGTCAACCTCGCGCTTAGGGATAACCAAAGTGTGTCCCTTAGCCAATGGAGCAATGTCGAGGAAGGCGTAGAACTTATCGTTCTCTGCTACCTTATAGCTGGGAATCTCGCCAGCTACGATACGTGAAAAAATTGTTGCCATAGTTAAGTTATAAATTAGTTTTATAAAATTATATTGCATAGCAGTAGCCGTCGTCAGCTACCCAATTTATCATCTCTCTACTGCACTACCCCGCCATATTTAGACATCGCAAGCCTTAGTTATGGTCAGTGTGCGAAGAATATTAAAGCGGATAGCAGCAACGATTCGATCTGGTAAAACGCCAATGACACGATGCAGATATCTACTCTCAATAGTAAAGATATTTAACCAGTGCAGAGGTCGAGATAGCTGCTTACAGCAAGTAGCTCGACACTGAGCATCGCACCATATGGCAGATCAAAAATCGTAGCAATCATCTACCCCATTCATATACTCACCAAAGAGAGCTACGTTGGTCACAGCACACCGCCACAAATTATGTATTGAGCAGACGCTTCACGCTCTCGATACCCTTAATCTTGCGTATATTATCCAGGAGCGCATTAAGACTATCGATATCCTGCACATAGATACTGATAGTACCCTCGAAAATTCCATCGTGAGACTGGACACTTATAGCTCGCATATTTATGCTAAAGTCTGAAGTTATAAGTCGCGTTAAATCGAGGATGATGCCCGCCCTATCGATTCCGTAGAGCTCTACAGAGGCAAGATACGAAACGGCCTTCTGCTGCGACCACTTGATATCATCCTCCTTGATTATGTTGTTACCAAACTGCGCGGCCAGCTTAATTAGCTTATCGCACGTCGACTTGTGAACAATGATACGTCCACTATGCGGATCACGGTAACCGACCACCCTATCGCCCGGTATAGGCTCGCAACACTCGGCCATAACGAACTCGGGACCACCAGCAGCGCTATCCTCGTTCTGCACCGTATCGTCGAGCGTAGTAGCCTCATCCTCGAGGTCTATATCCTCGGTCTCTTCACTTTTGGTTCTAGGGATAAGGAGCTTCCAAAACTTGAGCACCTTACGCGACGAGTTCTCCTTGAGCAGCGACTCGAGATTATCGAGTGTGATGATGCCTGCACCTATCTTGCTATATAGCTCATCCTTATTGCGACACTCGTAGGCCGTCATCAGCTTGCGTAGCACTCGGCCATTAAGCGTGACGTTATACTCGGCAAGCGACTCCTCGAGGTGGCGCATACCGTGCTCGATATTATCCTCGCGCTCGCTCTTCAGATAGTCTTGAATAGCCTGACGCGCCTTGCTGGTAATCACTACCTCGAGCTGTCCCGACTTAGGGTGTACATTCTCTGCCGTGATAACCTCTACCTGATCGCCACTATTTAGCTTCGTGGTGACAGGCATAATACGGTGATTTATCTTGGCACCTATGGCGTGATTACCGATATTGGTATGTATCTCGTAGGCAAAGTCGAGCACCGTAGCGCCATAAGGCAGTGTGATAGGCTTACCCTTAGGCGTGAAGACCACGATATCACGCTTGTAGAGCGACAGTTTAAAGTTATCCAAGAACTCAAGCGCGCTCTCCGTAGGGCTACTAAGCGCCTCTCTAACCTTACGCAGCCAGCTCTCTAAGCCATCCTCCTCCTGCGACATAGAGGCGTGCTTATACTTCCAGTGTGCCGCAAAGCCACGCTCGGCAATATCGTCCATACGCTCGGTGCGCACCTGCACCTCGACCCATATGCCATCGGGGCCCATAACCGTAGAGTGCAGCGCCTCGTAGCCATTGGACTTGGGGATGCTCACCCAGTCGCGCAGGCGTCCAGGATGCGGCGTGTAGATATCCGTAACGCAGGAGTATATCTGCCAGCACTGCGTCTTCTCCGAGGGGAAGGGCAGAGCCTTGAAGACTATGCGTATGGCAAAGAGGTCGTAGACCTCCTCGAAGGGTATATTCTTGCGGCGCATCTTATTCCATATGGAGTATACGCTCTTGACGCGCGCCGTCATCTCGTACTGGAACTTATTACGGTCGAGCACCTGACGTATCGGCGCCATAAACCTCTCGATGAAGGCCTGACGCTCAGTCTCCGTATCGTCAATCTTACGCTTTATATCCTCATACTCCTCGGGGAAGCGATACTTCATACACAGGTCCTCAAGCTCGCTCTTTATGGCGTGCAGGCCGAGGCGGTAGGCCAACGGCACGAAGAGGTATATGGTCTCGCTGGTAATCTTTATCTGCTTATTGTGGGGCATAGCGCCCAGGGTGCGCATATTGTGCAGGCGGTCCGCAATCTTGATGATTATCACGCGCACGTCGTCCGAGAGCGTAAGCAGCACCTTGCGGAAGTATTCGGCTTGCTCAGAGCTGTCGGCATTGAAGACCCCCGACATCTTCGTAAGGCCGTCGACCATCGAGGCAATCTTAGGCGAGAAGATACGCTCTATATCCTCGAGCGTATACTCCGTATCCTCGACCACATCGTGAAGTAGCGCCGCTACAACGCTCTTCTTGCCGAGACCTATCTCGCGCACAGCGATGAGCGCCACCTCTATAGGGTGGATAACGTAGGGCTCGCCCGAACGACGACGTACGCCCTTGTGCGCCTCCTTTGCGAGGAAGAAGGCTCGTCTTACAAACTGCCAATCATCGTCGCGGCGGCACACCTTAGCCTTGCGACAGGCATCCTCCAGCTCCTCCCACTTTTGTGCTATAAGTAGCTCATCTGCTTGTGTATACTCCATAGTCTCGCAATTAAATATGCCAACAGAGTCTACCCCACCCTGGGGATAGACTCGCTGGGTTATATAATCCGAAGCTCGGGGCTTACTACCTACCCTTCGTCTCGCTCATAGCCTCGCGCACGCGAAGCTCAATCTCCTCCATCAGCTTCTCGTCGTTCTTCAACGCCTCCTTAACGGCATCGCGACCCTGGCCAATCTTCCTGTCGCCATACGAGAACCACGAGCCCGACTTCTTGATAATCTCGTAGTCGACACCGAGGTCAATAATCTCGCCAAGCTTAGAGATACCCTCGCCGAACATAATGTCGAACTCGGCCTTCTTAAATGGAGGTGCCACCTTGTTCTTTACGACCTTGACCTTAGTACGTGTACCGAGCTGCTCCTCGCCATCCTTAATCACCGACGAGCGACGTATGTCGATACGCACGCTGGCGTAGAACTTCAGGGCATTACCACCCGTCGTAGTCTCGGGGTTGCCATACACCACGCCTATCTTATCGCGTAGCTGGTTGATGAAGATACACACGGTCTTGGTCTTAGATATCGAGGCTGTGAGCTTACGTAGTGCCTGCGACATAAGACGTGCCTGCAGACCCATCTTCGAGTCGCCCATATCGCCCTCAATCTCGGCCTTTGGCGTGAGCGCCGCAACAGAGTCGATAACGATGATGTCGATAGCACTCGAGCGTATCAGCGAGTCGGCAATCTCTAATGCCTGCTCGCCATTATCGGGCTGCGACACCAGCAGGTTGTCGACATCGACACCGAGTTTCTGAGCATAGTAGCTGTCGAAGGCGTGCTCGGCATCGATAAATGCAGCGATACCACCAGCCTTCTGAGCCTCGGCGATGGCGTGGATAGCCAGCGTGGTCTTACCCGACGACTCAGGGCCAAATATCTCGATAACACGACCCTTAGGATAACCACCAACGCCCAACGCCATATCGAGCGTGATAGAGCCCGTAGGAATCACCGGCACGTCGGCTACCGTGTCGCTCGACATACGCATAATAGAGCCCTTGCCGAAGTCCTTCTCAATCTTGTCCATAACGGCCGACAGCACCTTGAGCTTATCGGCGTTTACCTGTACTTTCTCTGCCATATCGTTTAAGTTTTTTTATTGTCGTTAGCAAGCGCTACTTATCGAGTAGCTTGATAATCTGACCAAAAGAGTCCTTGGTATCTACCTTCTCGATGATATGCTCCACGCGCGCCTCGGCATCGAGGAGGAAGGTGGTACGCACAATGCCCATATACTCCCTGCCGTACATCTTCTTAAGCTGCCATACACCCATAGCCTCGGCAAGCGAGTGGTCAGTGTCGGCCAGCAGCGTGAAGTTAAGTTCGTGCTTCTGGCAGAAGCCCTGGTGCGACTTTACCGAGTCGGGGCTTACGCCCACAATCTTGTATCCTCGTCGCAGCAGCTCTTCCTTGCCATCGCGTAGACTCTTAGCCTCGAGCGTACAGCCCGACGTATTGTCCTTGGGGTAGAAGTATAACACCGTAGGCGAACCCTTGAGGCTCTCGAGGGTAAACTCAGCACCCTCCTGCGTCACACTCTTAAACTCGGGAACGAACCCCCCTATCTGAATCTTTGCCATTGTAGTATCTATTTATCGTTTAATCCATATATATCGCAGCGTGGTTGTTACAGCCTCTGCGTGCTTTGTAAGCAACACACCGCAAATCACTCTCAAAGTTACTCTTTTTTTCCGAAACGAGAAAATAAAGCGGTTACTTTTTATTTATAAGGCTATAAGCAACGGTTATGCCTCAATCACGATGCTCACCTGCGAGAGGAAGTCGGCACGCGACTTATTTAGTCTGGCGCGGCATACGGGGCAACGTATGGCACACTCCGTGTCGATGTGGTCGGCGATGGTTGTAGCCTCGAGGCTCCGGCTGCGACATATCGTCGTACGGTACTCGGTATGCGCTCCACAGGCGCGGCAGTCGATAGTGTAACTTAGTCCCATAACTTCTCGTTTTTCATTTATCGTTTGTTTCACGATGCAAAGTAACCACTCATTTTTGACAGGTTGCGTCAAAATGAAAAAATAGAAGTTTTTTTTCGGGGGGGGGTATCAAGGGTAGCTTAGGAGTAGTTCGCGCCTAAAGGCGCTAAAGGGTAGAGCGCAGGCTGAGCCTGCTAAAGGGTAGTTAAGGGAGCAGGGCGGTCTGTGCGGCTTGCGCGTGAGGGATTAAGAGTAGTGCGCACCTGCGGTGCTAAAGGGTAGAGCGCAGGCAGAGCCTGCTAAAGGGTAGTTGAAGGGTAGTTCGCGCCTAAAGGCGCTAAAGGGAGTTTAGAGACGAGAGGGACGAGAGGGACGAAAGAGACAACAACGAAGTCGGGTATCATCTTTCTCTGCGTCTCTGCGTCTCTGCGTTTCTGCGTCTCTGCGTCTCTGTGTCTCTGTGGTCTCTAATTTCTCTGCGTCTCTGCTGTCACTGTTGTCACTGTTGTCTCTGTTGTCTCTGTTGTCGGAACTCATCAGAACCCATCGAAACCCATCGAAACCCATAGTAACTCATTGTAACCTACTTACGCTCCAGCAACAACGCTCCGACCGCACCAACCTTACTACTCCCTGCACAGCAGATTAGTTTTTACCAAGCACAATACGCTCAATCTCCTCTATCTGACCCTTGAACTGCTTGTCGGTATCCATCATATCGGCCACAGCCTTGCAGCTGTGAAGCACAGTGGCGTGGTTGCGACCACCAATCGAAGAGCCAATGACAGTAAGTGGCGCTTTGGTGTGCTGCTTAGCTAAGTACATAGCTACCTGACGAGCCTGGGCCACATCGCGAGTACGCTTGGCAGAGTTAAAGGTGTCGAGCTCGATATTATAGTAGTCGCAGACAACCTTGACAATGTGGTCGATGGTTATCTCGCGCTGCGTGAGCTTGACATAGACCTTGAGGATATCCTTAGCCAACGATATGGTAATCTTGCGGCCGAGGAACGAGGCGTTGGCAATAAGCGACGACAAAGCACCCTCTATCTCGCGCACGTTGGCCGAGATGTTATCGGCAAGGTACGACACCACCTCCTCGGGGATGTGGGCACCGAGACGCTTAGCCTTGGCACGGATAATCTTTATCTTGGTCTCGTAGTCGGGCACGCTGAGCTGAGCCGAGAGGCCCCACTTGAAGCGCGTGAGCAGGCGCTGCTCGATATCCTTAAGCTCCACAGGTGGCTTATCGGAGGTGAGTATGAGCTGCTTACCGGCGAGCTGCAGGTGGTTGAATATGTTGAAGAAGGCGTTCTGAGTACCCGTCTTACCCGTAAGCTCCTGGATGTCGTCGATGATAAGCACATCGACCATCTGATAGAAGTGTATGAAGTCGGTAATCTCGCCATTCTTATATGCGGTCTGGAACTGAGCCTGGAACTTGTTCATCGAGACGTAGAGCACCTGAAGCTCGGGGTGGCGCTGGCGCACCTCGTGGCCTATAGCCTGGGCAATGTGTGTCTTACCCAGTCCCGAGTCGCCATATATATATAGTGGATTAAAGGCTGTGGTTCCTGGCGATACGGCGACGGCCATACCAGCCGAACGAGCCAGACGGTTGCACTCGCCCTCGATGTGGTTGTCGAAGTTATAGTTAGCATTGAGCTGTGGGTCGAACATTATACGCCTCAGTCCTGGGATGACAAAGGGGTTTTTAATATCCGCAGTATCGGTACGCCCAGCAATCTGTGGTACGGCTGTAGCAGTGCTCTCCGACGATGTCTGCGCCTTGCGAGGCACAGCATAGTGGAGCTGCGTACCCTCGCCATAAAGCTCTGATATGATGGGTCTTAGCAGCTGTAGGTAACGCTTCTCGATGCTTGCAACGAAGCTCTCATTAGGCACGCGCAGACGCAGGTTAGCGCCATCGTAGCCTATGGGCCATATGGGTTTGAACCACTTGACAAACTCCTCCTCGGTTATTGTAAGTCGGAGTTTCTCAAGGCAGTCCTGCCACACTTCGTTATATCTATCGTTCTGCATCATCACGTTACTCATTCTTCAAATATTCACGGCGCTATGTGCCATCAAAAAGTCACTGCCAATAGATCCGCTCCCCTCTCTTTGCCTATCAACCGCCGCACCACTACGTGTCGCATCAACGGTTGCAAGTTGCGCATTTTTTTCGTATCTTTGGCGTCGGTTTAGCCTCCTCGTAATGGCGATAACATCCCCGAAACAGCTATCTATATTCTGTTTCAACAAGTTATATTTTCGCGCTCTACTTTTGCTAAATCGCCCAGATTTTTGGGGTTCGAATCGTGGCGTTTTGACATTGCAAAGATGTGGATAATTTTATTAAAATAATCCAAAAAAAGAGTTGCAAAATTCGTTTTTTTTCATAAGGCTATTTCGGCCGATTTTTTGCGTCACAACCGAATCAAAAGAAAGTGAAAATTTAATTCACTGATACTATTATATGTTATGATTTTTTTGTATATTTGCGTAATCATATTTTTGTAACAAGTAATTTTTATCGATAAAAAAATCTTATAACTATGGCAAACAACTTAGACCCACAGGTACTGGCCAAAGCTCAGGCTTGGTTAGACGGTAACTACGACGAGGCTACCAAAGAACAGGTACGCCTGCTTATCGAGAACAATCCTAACGAGCTTGTCGAGAGCTTCTACAAAGACCTCGAGTTCGGCACCGGAGGCCTACGTGGTATTATGGGCGTAGGTACTAACCGTATGAACATATACACCGTAGGTGCTGCTACTCAGGGACTTGCAAACTATCTAAAGCTCAACTTCGCAGGCGAGCAGATAAAGGTGGCTATCTCGCACGACAGCCGCAACAACTCTCGTATGTTTGCCGAGCGCGTGGCCGACATCTTCGCATCGAACGGCTTTATCGTCTATCTGTTCGACGCACTGCGCCCTACACCAGAGCTCAGCTTCGCAATCCGCGAGCTCGGATGCCACTCGGGCGTTATGGTCACAGCATCGCACAACCCTAAGGAGTACAACGGCTACAAGGCATACTGGACAGATGGCTCGCAGGTGACCTCGCCACACGACGTCAATATCATCGCCGAGGTGGGCAAGATTACCGACAACAACCAGGTGCTCACAGGCCTCAACGCAGAGAATATCCACATCCTCGGCGAGGAGTTCGACCAGAAGTATCTGGCAGCCATCAAGGCCCTCTCGCTATCGCCCGAATCGGTGGCCAAGTACAACGATATGAAGATCGTATACACACCACTCCACGGCGCTGGCGTTAAGCTCGTACCTCAGTCGCTACGCAACTACGGATTTAATAATATTATATGTGTCGACGAGCAGATGGTTCTCGATGGCAACTTCCCCACCGTAGCATCGCCAAACCCCGAGGAGCGCAAGACTATGGCTATGGCTATCGAGCTTGCCCAGAGAGAGGGTGCCGACTTCGCTATGGCTACCGACCCCGATGCCGACCGCTTGGGTGTAGCACTGCGCACGGGCAAGGGCGAGTATGTGCTGCTGAACGGCAACCAGACCCTCGTGCTGCTTATGTGCTACCAGCTCACACGCTGGGCCGAGCTTGGCAAGATTACGGGCAAGGAGTTCGTCGTTAAGACTATCGTTACGTCTATGATGCCCGATGCTGTGGCCGAGCACTTCGGCGTTAAGTGCTACAACTGCCTCACAGGCTTCAAGTATATCGCCAAGATTATCCGCGAGCAGGAGGGCCTGACCAAGTATATCGGCGGTGGCGAGGAGTCGTTCGGCTACCTGCCTGGCGACTTCGTACGCGACAAGGATGGCGTTGCTGCCATCACACTCGTTGCCGAGGCGGCAGCGTGGGCACGCGACACTATGGGCATCACGCTCTACGAGTGGCTACAGCAGCTCTATGTTAAGTATGGTTTCTTCCGCGAGGGCTTGGTAAATGTTGTCCGCAAGGGTAAGGATGGCGCTGCCGAGATTCAGCAGATGATGGTAGACTACCGCGCAAATCCTCCTAAGTCGCTACTGGGCTCTGAGGTGGTTAAGATTCTCGACTATAAGACTCTCGAGGAGCTCGACGTACGCACTGGCGAGCGCAAGCCTATCGAGGGCATCGACGAAAAGAGCAACGTGCTCCAGTGGCTCACAGAGGATGGCACTAAGGTATCGGTACGTCCTTCGGGCACAGAGCCTAAGATTAAGTTCTACTTCGGCGTTAAGAGCAAGCTCGAGTCGGTCGACAAGTTCGATGAGACCCTTGAGCTGCTCGATGCTAAGATTGAGGCCCTTAAGGCCGAGCTTAAGCTATAATATGTAGCTATAAGAGCGCGAAGCTCTTGCGAGTATAGGGGCTGGCTAATGTAAATTGGCCAGCCTCGTTTTTGCCAAGCGTGAAAGGGATTATGGGGATTGTGGGGATTCTGGGTATTCTGGGTATTCTGGGGGAACAGTAAGGTCTCTACGTTAAAGCGCTGTCGCTGTCGCTGTCGCTGACGTTGTCGCTGGCATGGGAGGTCGGTGCGGCTAAAGCGCTGTCGCTAACTACCCAGAATCACCAGTTTCCCCAGTCTCCCCATAATCCCCATAGCAAGCTCTGCTTGCGGTTATCCCCACAATCCCCATAAGCCCTCCACGCGCAAGCTCCTCACTCCCCTCTCCTAACACCATAACACCCCTACACACCCCCCTGTTATGTGCGTTATGGCGTTATGAGCGTTATCACGACACGTACCGTCAAGCAGAGGTCCGTTAGGCCTGTAGCAGTCTCACTGGTGTCGCTTGACACAAAGCTGTTAGGGCCATCAAGGCCGTCAAGTCAATTACCACGGACTAAGGCCCGTCGTAGAGTCCTCTCCCTGCGGGGCTTAGTGTCTATATATATAAATATATATAGATATCAATATATGTATAAATAAATATATATATAATATCATATATGCATAAATATATATTTATATTTACTGATTTATATATATATGAATATATATAGTGTATATATATAGTGTACCAGTCACAGCCTGGTATTGGACTCAAATAGCGACAGCGTCACTATTGTCACTGGGGTGGGTGGTCGGGTATGACAATTAGTGACTGTGCGTTTGCTATGTGTGGCTTGCGTGGAGCTTGCGCGTGGGATTTTTTAGGGACGAAAGAGACTACAGAGACTACAGAGACGCAGAGAAAGATGATACCCGACTTCGTTGTTGTCTCTCTCGTCTCTCTCGTCTCTCCTATCTCCTCACTCCTCCCACTCATAACGCCATAACGCCATAACAGGGGCGTGTAATGGTGTTATGTGTGATGACGCACCGAAGCACTGAACGCGATGACGCACGTAACTGGGCGCACGCTCATAACAAAATGAAGGTGACTAATTAACTTTTTAGTCACCTCCTCTCTTTATTATCTACAGTATAGTCACTACTTCTCCACCTCGCCTTTCCACGACAGAATGCCCTCTGCAAGCTCCGTAACCTCCAATCCGCAACTCACCATATGCTCTGCCGCCTCCTTGCTTCTGCGACCACCACGACAATATACCGCTACGGGGCGCGACTTATCCAACTCTGCAACCTTTGCTGCGAACTCCTCGCCATCAATGTCGATGTTCACTGCCCCAGGGATATGTCCCTCGTTGAACTCCGCAGGTGTTCGCGTGTCAATAATCAGTACCTGCTCATTCTCAATCACCTCGGCAAAACGTGTTGCATCAACTGAATCAAAACCCTTTGTTGCTACTGAATTGTCACATCCGATCATCATCATTGCAGCTAATAGAGAGTATAAAATAGTCTTCATAGTTTTATCTTTATTGGTTTTACTTGGTGCAAAGATAATGATACACTATTAGATTCTCAAATTTTATAGATATAATTTATATTGGAAGTTTTTATGCCTTTATTTGAATATCTTATAGTAGATTGTGTGGCTTATTCTACTAAAGAAAAAAATAGGGGATGACTAAAAAGTAAACTTGTCATCCCCGTTTTACCAAGAGGTTGAATAAAAAGATGTAGTTTTAGGCCTGCGATGCCCGAAAAAGCGGAGTTTACTGAGCGTAAATGAGCATTTTGAGGGCGAGCATAACGACAAAATACACTTTTTATTCAGCCTCTTTTGCGTTTATGTAGGTTTTACCTATCGCTTAATACTCTTTGATGTAGCAGCCTTCGCAGGTTTTGCTGCAGGGTTAGCCGCAATAAACTCTTCGGCAGGCGATACTCCATCGGCAGTAAGTGTTACTACTGTGATGAAGCCTGGACCATAGCTCTCCTCGCTATCCTTAGCGATGCCGAGGAATGTGTATGGAGTATCATACGACAGAACGGCAATGCCACTCTCTCTGTTCTCAGAAACATACTCAGAACCCCACTCCCAACCATAGGTGATAAGCTCGGCATAGATATCATCGTCGGTACATCCCCACTCTGTGAAGTCGCCATCATAGAAGCCAGTGTACCAAGCTGCAGCCGAATCATTTGGCTTTACAGTATAGGGCAATACAGCGTAGCCCTTGCAATTTAAGAAGCGTGCTGGGTCTAACTCTGCAAGTGCTGAGCCGTCGTAATAGTTGCCTAACGCAATGCTGACCGTAGCATTACTAACAACCTTATCCAAGGTGAGGAAAACATCGCTTACAAAGCCCTTCTCGGATGCCAGCTCGCCTGTCTCCATATCGACAGCTATGGCATATGCAACATATTCGGTTGCGGGCTCAAGCTGGTTATAGAAGTTCCTCTCTCTACCCAACGATGCGCCCAGGTCGTAGAGATACTCGGCACGTGAACACTCAAACCACTCAGCACCATAGTCTATCTCCGAATTAGCAAGATATGCCACGCAAGCATCTGTTGTGCCATACTCATCAACAAGCAAGTCGAAGTTCTCAGCCTCGGTATAGAATGTAAAGTAGTAAGCACCAACAGATGGGATAGTGGTTACATTCGCAGAGTTATGCGTAATGTCGCTAACTTCAAATGTTACAACCAAATCATCGGGATCGCCCGTCGCATCAGTAGTTGTGAAGTGGGTAATATGAGGTGCCGTCGTAGGTGCGCCATCGTATCCGAAACATACAACGATATAGTCGGTATTAGGCTGCAAACCGCTTATGCTATTGAGTGACATAGGACCTCGCTTTAATGCATTCTCAATATCCTCCCAGGCTGTAATATCATCAACGATATACTCTACAAAATCCTCTTCCGACTCACTACACTCAAGCGAAGATGCGTATTGTACAGAGCAGATGTATGTGTCGTCATTATTTGATGGCGTTACACTACCCTCGATATGGTCGTAATCGATCTTGGTGATATCCACCTCAAATGTTAGATCTGCAACCTCGGCAGCAATAGTCTCAAACTCAACTACTGTAGCTAAGCTATTAGCAACAAATCGCTCGTCGATACCTATGGCATAGGCCATATACTTTGTACCAGCCTTGAGATCCTCTACCGATAACGACTTAGCGCCGACATAACCGAGGTTAGCTACCATCTGGTCAGCAGTAGCACCCAAACCATAGTAGTAGTTACGCAGCTTGTTGATGTGTGCGGCAAATGCAGACTCATCGCCACCATAATTCTGATAGTCTTCGAGGCTGAAGACATTTACAAAATAGAAGGCCTTATCGTTGTCTGGTGTTACTCTAATTGTGGCGGTGTCGTAACCAACCTCTGTTACTTCAATCTCAAAGTTTAGCTCTGTAAGCTCTGTGCTTAGGGTTGTAAATGTCTGCTTATAGAGCGATGTTGTAACAATGCCATTATTTGATAGACCGAAGGCGTATACGACATATTCTGTCTCTGGGTCGAGCATATCCTGAGTATCGCTAATTGCGCCCTTTTTAAGGACTCCATTGAGGTATTCGCTAAGGTCTACGCCTGCCTCATAAGCAGCATTCTCTAACCACAAAAGGTCATCGTTGATGTAGGCCTCGTCATCCTCGAACTCATCGAAATACTCTTTTGTTGTCATCATAGCAATGTAGGTCATCTCCTCATCTTCGGGGGTGATGGTAAACTCCACTGAGGTGTCTGTTGTGTTCTTAACCTCAATCACGAAGTCGGGCTTGTCTACAGGGTCAATAGGTGTAGGGGGAACATCGGGAGTCTCTTTACAGCCAACGAACGCTAATGCAAGCGTTAGCAAAATACCATAAAAAAAGTTAGCTTTCATTTTCTTGGGGATAAAAATTAATAGTTAATAAATATTTGTAAAGTTGTTGCTTTCAATTGTAGATTGCAGGGTATAATCAACTACATTAACAATAGTTTGTCTAACTATGATTTCTATAAATTAAACTTATCATCAGAGGGTGCCAGAACCTCATTATTGCCTAACTCTAATGTGTAATTTCAGTATCAAAGTTATAGGTTTTTCCTTAGCTTTCCAAATAATTAATTGGTAAAAGTTGAATTAAATCGCGAAGGGGGAGGTAGTCGCCGATATACAGACACTTACACAAATATACATATTCACTCGATCCCAATTGCGAAAGTCTATTCCGCACCCAGATGGCTATATACCCAAAACAGACTAAACTAATTTTGAAGTGGAAGCAAATAGATAGATGTAGTCAAAAATGAAGAACTCAGAAATACGAACGGTTGCTATCTCGTTACCAAATTTTCAAGCAATCGGAATGACCGTTTAATTCTAAGATAATTGCAAATTCTACGATTTTTTTGACATAAAAATAGAGATTAGTAGAAAACGTTTTCTACTAATCTCTAAAATATCGCTGTAATTTGCAAATATTCAGCAACTTATTTATTCCTCTAAGCGCCGCTTTTTGCATCATTACCATACTTGCTATCCGCGTACGTAGTGGGGCATATCCTCGGGAATCTCTAAAGAGAACTCTACAAGGCCGCTAATCTCGCCAGACTCGTACCAGGGGGTCTGGTAGATGAGCTTGCGAAGCGGGCCCTTCTGGATTGTATAGGCATTGGTAGCTCCCTCGCTCATAAGGCGCTGGATAATCTCGCGCGAGCGTGCCGAGTGGCAGGGAATCATCGAGCGGCCACGAACGTCGCCATTGACCTCCACAGAGCGATTATTCTGGTAGAGAACCACGCCGTCGAGGTCGCAGACAGTAATGGCACAGCTCTTAAGGTTATCGCCCCAGGGGCAGCTTTTAAAATCGAAATCCATAGTGGTAATCATCTATTTTTGTTTGTGTTATAGTCTATTCAATAGCTCCGCCTAATTTATGCGGTAGACGTTTCTGACACCCTTAATGCGGCGCAGCGAGTGCAGTAGCATCTCGACAACACCCGTACTTGGGACCTCGACGATGAGCTGTGACGAGGCTGTGCCATCGCCTTTAGGCGTATAGTTGATGCCGCGCACCGAGAGCTTAAGCTCCTTGCTCGCAACATCCATAATGGTAGTAGCGATGCCAGGAATATCGGCCGCCGAGATAGCTACGGTGACCCTAAATGCACCCTGAGCGTTATCGCGCCAGCGTGCATCGATCACACGGTAGGGGTAGCGCTCGCGCATACGTCGTGCATTGGGGCAGTCCGAGCGATGTATCGTAATGCCCGAGTTGATGGTCACAAAGCCGAAGATGTCGTCGCCCTTGATAGGGTTGCAGCAACGACCCAGTTTATACTCTATATTGTTGATACTATCGTCGATAACAAGGGCATCGGCACGAGGTGCTGGGGCGTTACTCTCGGCACGCTCCTCGCGCAGGCGCAACTTGCGCTCCTCAACCTCGGCAGCAGCCTGGCGGCGCTGCTCGTCGGCCTGGCCCGAGAGCCACTGCTGCAGGTACTCCTTAATCTGCGCAGGGTCGATCTTCTGGTCGGCAATAGCCACGTACAGCTCGTTGCCACGACGTATCTTGAGCAGTTTACATAGGTAGGCTACGGCCTCGTCGATAGTCACATCGAGCTTCCAGTTCTTAATCTTGCGTTCGAGCTCCTCGCGGCCGAGGCGGGCGTGCTTCATACGCTCCTCGCGCAGGTAGGCGCGAATCTTGTTACGCGCCTTCTGCGTGACGCATATATTGAGCCAGTCGGCTTTGGGGGTCTGGTCCTTACGTGTGATTACCTCGCAGATATCGCCATTATGCAGAGGCTCTTTGATGGGCACAACGCGGCCTCCGACCTTGCCGCCCGTACAAATAGCCCCAAGCGAGGTGTGTATGTCGAAGGCGAAGTCGAGAACGGTAGCGCCCTCGGGTAGCTTGCGTATATCGCCCGTAGGTGTGAAGACAAAGATTTCGCCATCTGATGGCTTGGCGTCGAAACGTTGCACAACAGACTCCGAAGGGGTCTCCTCCAGAAGCTCGCGCAGGCGCCCTAACCACTCCTCGGCACCCATACCGCCCTGCTTGACACCCTTATATCGCCAGTGTGCAGCGATACCGCGCTCGGCAACCTCGTCCATACGCTCGGTGCGAATCTGTACCTCGACCCAGCGACCTTCGTTAGTCACCACGGTGGTGTGTAGCGACTCGTAGCCGTTGGACTTGGGGATAGATATCCAGTCGCGCATACGCTTAGGGTTGGGTGTGTAGAGCGACGTGACGTGAGAGTATACGGTCCAGCAGAGAGGCTTCTCGCTCTCGATGGGGCAGTCGATGATGATACGCAGGGCGAAGATGTCGTAGACACCCTTGAAATCGACCTGCTGCTTCTTCATCTTCTGGTAGATCGAGAATACCGACTTGGTGCGGCTCTTGATGTGGTACTTTATGCCGTCGGCGTCGAGCAGGCGGCGCACAGGGCGCAGAAACTCCTCGATGAAGGCCAAGCGCTCGGCCTCGCTATCCTTAAGCTCGGTGACTATATGGTTGTACTCTTCGGGTTCGATATACTTAAGCGAGAGATCCTCCAACTCGCTCTTGATGACGTAGAGACCCAGTTTATGAGCTATCTCGGCGTAGAGGTTAAGGCTCTCCCAGCTCTTGGCCAAGCGCTTCTTCTCGGGGAAGATGTCGAGCGAGCGCATAACCTCGAGGCGGTCGGCGAGCTTGATAAGTATCACGCGCGGATCCTTCGAGTAGGAGACTATCATATCTCGGAAATCCGAGGCCTGCTCCTTAGACCTCTTAAGCTTGATGTCCGATATCTTGCATAGCGCTATGGCTATGCCCAGCACCTCGTCGCCATAGTCGTGGCGTATGGTCTGGCTAAGCTCCTCGAGGCGAGAACTATGCTCCTGTACGGCTATGCGCACGATGTCGTGGATGATGGCGGCAATCGTAGAGTTACGACCGAGGCCTATGCTCTCGGCCACGATGCGTGCCATAGCTACGCCGTGGTCGAGTAGCGGACTGCCGTCGTAGCGACGCCTATCGCGCAGCTCTTCATCTGCAAAACAGAGGGCCTTATCGACCATCTCCTGTGTCGTTGTCGAGAACTGCGATGCTATATATGCCCGAAACGAGGCATATCTATCTAAAACGTTGTTATCCATATCTCCTCTCTCTTTGTTAATCTTTGTACACTACGACTATGTCGTCGTTGCCCACGGCGTAAAGCCTGCGCTCCTCGAGGCTGAGCATATCGCCACACGCTATGCGCTCGACCCTAAAGCCTGCCTCGCGTAGGCGGTCGTCGTAGTCGCAGCCGTAGATGCGGCGGTGGTCGTATTGACCAAAGAGTGCGGTGCGCTCTTTGGGGTCGGTGATCGTGTCATCCTCGAAGGTCGTGGCTCGCGACCTATCCTCCGGTACGGTCATAATGCCCCAGCCACCTTGTCGCATAATGCGGTATAGCTCGCGCATAGCCCGACGGTCATCGGCAACGTGCTCGAAGAGGTGGTTGCATATAACCACATCAAACGAACGGTCGTCGAGGGGTATATGTTGCACGTCGAAGTGCATATCGGCCAGAGGTGACTCCAAATCGGCCGTAATATAGTTCTCGCCCGTATAGCTTCTGCGCAGTTTGTTGCGTAGCGACACCTCGGGGGCTATGTGCAACAGGCGTGGATGCCTCTCCAGAAGGTCGCTGCGTTGTGTTATGTAGAGCCATATGGCGCGGTGTCGCTCGAGCGAGAGGCAGCCAGGGCAGAGGGCATCCTCGCGCGAGGTGACATAGCCGTAAGGCAGGAACTTGCGGCGGCGCGTGCCACATATAGGGCAGTGGCGGCCACGACCAACATAGGCAAGGCCCATAATCGGCACTACCCAGCCAGCCATACGTTGCAGCCAGCTGCGAGGAATGTGGTTCAAGGCCCAGCGTATAGCTCGCTTCATAGGCTACAGCGTGGTGTTGTCGTTGATGATCTTCTCCAACTCCTCGCGCGTAGCGACAAGTTGCGAGCGACAAATCGCGATAAGCTCCTGGGCACGCTTTACCGATGCCGTAAGCTCGTTGATGCCTAACTGGCCAGAGCGCAGGCGCGAAAGTATCTGCTCAAGCTCTCCGATAGCCTCGCTATAGGGTATCTCTTTACTCTTTTTTGCCATATATTAATCTCGTTTTATGTCGTTGTTATGCTCTATGTTGCGTATCTCGGCTGTTATGGTGCCATCGCGTAGCTCGATATCTATGTTTTGGCCTATCTCCACCTCGCCAATGTGGGTGACGTATGTGTCGCCACTATGCAGCGCAGCGAAGCCGAGTTTGAGGATGTTGTCTACCGAGTAGCTCTCGACAAGGTGTTCGGCGGCGACTATACGCTGCATCTCTGTGTCGAGGCGTGTCGTAGCAAGGTTACGTATAGCCATCTCCGTGCGCTCCAGTTCGCTTAGGGCGCGGTGCGTAACCTCAATGGCGAGACTATACACCTCGGCGCGGTGGTGCTGCAGGCGTAGCTCCTCGGTGCTTAGCTGCCGAGTGGCCAGCGTGCCTATCTCCGCGCTAAGCCTATCTATGAGGCCCATCTCGAGGTCGGCCATCTCGACAAGTGTCGTAGCTACGGCCGTAGGGGTCTTGCACTGCGTGTGGGCAACCATATCCGTGACCGACGTATCCTTGTCGTGGCCTATACCAGTAAATACGGGGAGCGGAAACTGTGCCACGTGTGAGGCTATGCGGTAGGAGTCAAAGAGGGCAAGGTCGCTCTTCGAGCCTCCACCTCGTATGATTACCACCACGTCGTACCGCTCCTCCTCGACGGCTATCTTCATAAGTGCCGCGACGATGCTCTCCTCGGCGGCGTCGCCCTGCATAAGGCTCTCGAAGAGCGTGGTCGTAAAGCGGTAGGGCGTGCGGCGTAGCTCGCGCATAAAGTCCTGAAGGCCTGCGGCCGTGGCGCTCGAGACTATGGCTATGCGGAGCGTAGGGCGTGCAAGCTGTAGCTCGCGGTTAAGATCCCACACGCCATCGGCCTCAAGGCGCGCGATGGTCTCGCGGCGGCGGCGCTCCACCTCGCCCAGCGTATAGCTCGGATCGAGGTCGACTATCTGTAGCGAGAAGCCGTAGACCTCGTGGTAGGTGACCAGCGCGCGCACCAGCACACTGATGCCTGCACCGAGTGGCGAGCCCGTTGCGGCCTCGAACATCGAGGCGATAGGCCCATATGCCGAGCGCCAGATTACGGCGCGAGCCTCGGCGCGGGGCTTGCCATCCGACGAGCCCTTCTCGACAAGGCTAAGGTAGCAGTGGCCCGAGCGATTGAGTTTTAGCTCCGAGATCTCGGCACTGACCCATAGAGGGTCGCTAAAGCGGCTCTCTAAGGTGCCACGTACCATTCGCTGAAGGTCGTAGAGCGTGATGCTCTGGCGTGGCGAGGTGTCGATATCTACCCTGTGGTCAAACATTGTCTACTGCTGTTATTACTGTTATAGGAGAATAATACCCTGCTCGATAGGTAGCTCCTTGCCTGCGGGGAGCTTGAGGTTTACCAGGTGCTGGCTCTCAACGGCCTTGCCATCGCGCAAGGCTGGAGACCATAGCGGTGAGGTGTCGATGGCCCGCGTAACGCGTTTGAGAAACTGGCGCGACGTGCTGTCGAGCACCTCGTCAATCTCGGCACGGCCATCGGCCTTTACTACTATGCGCAGCGAGACGCGCTCGGCAGGCATCGTCGAGCTCCACTTTACTGTCGAGGCTAAATAGTCGGTATAGTTATTTGTGCCGTTGTAGTTGAAGCTCGCAGGGGTGTCATAGCGTAGCGTAACGAGGATGACACCGTTGGAGGCCTCCGTGCCCCACTTGGCAATGGTCTGCTCGTCGGCTGGCAGCACATCGATGCTCTCGATGTCCTCCTGCGGAATATCCTTGATGCTCTCGACAATAGTGCCGTTGACTACATATATAGGCTCGCGAGCCTCGATAGGCGTAGCGCTGACAACCAGCGCTGTCAGCGTAAGGAGAATAAGGCGTATGGTAGGGGAATTAAACATAGCTTGCGTCGATTATAACTTAAACTTATAGCTAACGCCAAAGATATGGCGAAACTCGTTCTCGAGTTTATATCCCTTGAGCGTACCAGCATTGCCCTTGTAGTCAATATTGTAGCTACGGTCGTAGTCGAAGTAGTAGTAGAAGTCGAGGCGATGGTTGCGTGTGATGCGTAGCTTAGCACCCACACCTGCACGATAGCGAGTGACGTAGTTATCGGTGCTACGTGGCGAGGTTTTGTAGTTGGCAACAACCTTTGGGGCGTTGAGCGTATTGTGAAGCTCGAAGAGGATATATGGGCTCCAGCCAGAGTGGCGGATGCTGTATTCGGCCATAAGGCGCGAGCGAAGCACTACCTCGGGGTTCATCTTCTCGTAGCGGTTTACCGAGTCGGTGCGGAAGGTGGTCTGTACGCGCTCACGAAGCGATAGCTCTACGCGCCCGAGCTCCAACTTGCCTTCGAGGTTGAGGTTGGCGCGGTGACGCGGCTTGTCCCAGCCCTTAACCCTGCTGTCGTAGCCGTTGATAAGGATGTAGTCAAGGCCGAGGTTGAAGTACTTGCAGGGCTCATATTGGGCGCCTACCGAGGTGTGGATACGGTCTACCGAGCCGAGGTCGTTGTTGAGGCGTAGCTGCAGCCCTGCCTCCAGCGATAGATCCTTGGCTACTTCCCACTCAAACGTCCCCTCGAGGCGTCCGCGAAAGTCGTTGGTGGTGACGCGCTCGGCATCGGGGATATCTTGCGCCGAGGCAATAGTGCCCAAGCCGAATATCGATACGGCAAGGAGCATAGAGCGTATAAAGCGGTTCATAATATTCTGAGGATTAGGCGTTAAAAGAATTTTTCTCATTGATCTTCAGCGTACTTTCTGTCATAGGCGACTCCCCCTTAGCGGGCGTGTAGTATACCTTGAGGAAGGCTACGTCGCGCAGTAGGTCGACATTGCCGACGTCGACCCTCAATACCTTATGGCCAAGCCTCTCTTCAAGGTCGGCAATAAGCTCTTCGCGGCGCTCGGGACGGATTAGCTCTATGCGTTCGTAGCATACCAACTTCGAGGCTTCGCGCTTACGCATAACGCCATACTCGAGGATGGCGAGGACAATGAGAATGAGTGCATTGGCCAGGCCAAGCTCGGCGTACGATACCATAAGGTTGCTGCCGTTGATCACCGCCACAGCGATAGAGAGGAAGAGGTAGGTCATCTCGCGTATGGGGACCATCTCGGTGCGGTAGCGCATAATACCAAAAATCATAAACAATCCCAATCCGATGCTCACATCTATGCCTACGCTCTTCATAAAGAAGAGGAGCATAAACACGGCAGAGGAGAAGAGCATAAACGTTACCGAGAAATCCTTGCGGTGGCTCTTGGGATAGTAGAAGAGCCAGACGATTGCGGTGGTAACCAGCAGGTTGAAGATAAACTGCAGGCATAGCTGCTGCACCGACTGCGTGTCGCATAACGGTATGCCGAGAAACGTGGCACCAACTTGCTGGTCAGCACCTGCAAGAAGAGCTATCTCCTGGTCATATAGATCGGGGTCAACGGTGGGATTATCAAAGCCAAACATAGTCTATATTTTTAATTTGTATATCTCTCAATTATCTAATTGTTGGTAGTTGCGTTGTTAATAGTCACACGGCCGTAGCCTATACGCTTCTCAATGGCGCGGAGTTTCTCCTTCATACGGTTGCGCTTAACTCCCTCGACCGTAAGCGACGTGCCCAGGCAGTACTTGCTAATCTTCATCGAAGCGATGCGCATTTGGCCGAGTATCTGCTTGGCTACCGAGTCGCAGTTGCCCTCCTGTTTAATCTCCACGATGGCCATACCGCGAATCTCGCCACTCAGTCCCGAGCGAAGGTCCTTGTAGCGGAGATTGGTATCTATCGTTATGCGCTCCGTAAATTGGGCATTTACCAACGTGATGCGCACAAAGCGAGTAGAGAGTGCGGGGCTGAGAGTAGGCAAGGCGTGCCAGCTATTTTCGTTAAAGAGAGCCATCGCCTTGTCGTTGCCGCAAAAATCTCTCATCTCGCCGTTGTCAATCTCTACGCGGAGCTTATGCGTGCGGCCACGATTGCTCTTGTTCTTAATCTCGAGGAAGCAGATGCCACTCTCGACATATTGTCGCGTACGTATCTTCTGTCGCTTAAGCTGGCGGTTGTGGTGGGCGATATACATAGCCCGATCTGCAGTGTCGAAGTAGAGCGTGTCGTAGCGCGCAGCACGCCTATCGCCTATGGTCTGTACTCGATATCCTCGCTTGGCAGCCTCGCTAAGAAGTGTGATAACCTCCTCGTCGCTAATGACATACTTGGTGTCTATGCGATTCATAAGCCTCACGCCGCGCATCTCGTCGAGCGTAATGGGCCTCATATCGCGTAGCAACTCCATAGAGTTTAGGTAGTCGAAGTTTAGCGGTGCGTTCATAGCCTACTCGTAGATATACTCAAACTGGCGGTAGGAGTTAAGCATACCATTTGCGTTGTAATTGAGACGGCGTGTACACACCCCCTCGCTGTTGTACTCGAACTTACGCACCTTGCTAACCTTGTTTCGCTCGTTGTATACAACCTCCTGGATGAGCTGCCCCGCGTCGTTATAGGTGTACTCTGCCCTCCACGTCAGGCTACGGCCAAAGTCGCTATACTCAGCCTCGGCAATAAGCTGCCCCTGGGCGTTGTACTCCTCGACGTGGTCTACCCATTTGTTGCGACCATCGGGTGTGGTCTTCCACTCCTTGACCGTGAGGCGCTTGTTGTGCTGCTTGGCCATATCGCTACGCTCGGGGTAGTCGCCAAACGCAGTTGTCAACGTCAGAAGACCAATTACGGCGCATATTAGGTGTTTGATGTTCATAGTATATCTTATAAAGCAAAAAGGTAGCCGACCCCGAGGGCCTGGCTACCTATGAAGTGGTTGTTCTAAGAAGATACTCTCCAAAAGCCCTCTTGTGCAGTGCTACAACTCGCTCTCCTTGAGTCGCTCGGCGTTCTCGGCCACGATGAGCTGGTCGATAACGTCCTGAATGTCGCCATCCATAAACGCCGAAAGGTTGTAGATAGTGTAGTTTATGCGGTGGTCCGTAATACGGCCCTGTGGGTAGTTGTACGTACGAATCTTTGCCGAACGGTCACCCGTCGATACCATTGTCTTTCGCTTCGAGGCGATCTCGTCGAGGTACTTCGAGTACTCGAGGTTGAAGACGCGTGTACGAAGCTCCTCAAAGGCCTTATCGAAGTTCTTGAGCTGCGACTTCTGATCCTGGCACTGCACGACGATACCCGTAGGTATGTGGGTAAGACGAATGGCCGAGTAGGTGGTATTAACCGACTGACCACCAGGGCCTGAGGCGCAGAAGATATCCTTGCGGATATCGTTCATCGATATCTCGATATCGAACTCCTCGGCCTCGGGAAGTACGGCTACTGAGGCCGCTGAGGTGTGTACACGTCCCTGTGTCTCGGTCTGTGGCACGCGCTGCACGCGGTGCACGCCCGACTCGTACTTCAGTGTTCCGTATACGCTCTGGCCTGTGACCTTGAGCACTACCTCCTTATAGCCTCCTGCAGCGCCCTCCGATGCTGAGGTAATTTCGTAGCGCCATCCCTTCGACTCGATATACTTGGTGTACATACGTAGCAGGTCACCAGCGAATATCGCTGCCTCGTCACCTCCCGTACCGCCACGAATCTCGACAATGGCATTCTTGTCGTCCTGAGGATCTTTGGGTATGAGCAGGAGCTTAATCTCCTCCTCCATCTTTGCGATTGCTGGCTCGAGTGTGGCCACCTCCTCGCGTGCTATCTCGCGGAACTCCTCATCCTTCTCGTTTGCGAGGATATCCTTAGCTTCGGCAAGGTTGGCTAAGGCTGTGCGGAAGCGGTCCGAGGTCTCGATGATAGGCTCCAGCTCCTTGTACTCCTTGGTCAACTGTATGAATAACTTGACGTCGGCGATAACCTCGGGGTCGGTCAGCTTTTGACCGATCTCCTCGTACTTGAGCTTGAGTCCGTCGAGACGTATGAGTATTGAATTGTCTGCCATATTCTATGCTTTATAATATTTCCGCGCAAATATAGCGATTTTTTTTGATTCGCGATGCATTCTTGTTTTAGGTTTCTCGAAATCTCTATTTTCACTCTCGTTGCAATCTGTAAAGAGAAATCCTAATCTGCTCAGAAAATTCTTTGATGTGTTAAAATATTGACGGTCAAATAATTTGATTTATTGTGAAAAATTAACGTAAAAAAATTTAACAAAAACTCTTGACAAACGCTTTTTCGTGTTGTATATTTGCACTGTCAAACGTTGCTTAACTGAGCAAGCATAAGTAGTAGTATTAACAATTATCTTTGAGAGGAGGTGTAGTTATTAACATATGTAAATAGTTGAAAAATAGGCTATAATGTTAATATGTTAACAATAATTAAGGGTTAATAAACATAGTTGTTAACAATTTGATGGGTGGAAATCGGCATAGGCGATTACTCCACGCGAAGGAGATTTTACGCTAACATTTTAAAGTTAAACAATTTAATAATGAGATTTGTATCTATACCCGAAAATGGGGCGTCGTGGCGCGAAAAATTAATATACGTCATAGATGCTGAGTCTGACGTAGGGGTAGACCTCGCGGTCGAGATAATCGATACCAGTCTGGGACAATTAGCATCGCTAAACATCTACAATGTAACCTCTGCAGAGATCGATATCGCCCCATACCTCAGAGCCTCGGTAGATGAGGCTCCAACCGATGGCACCGAGGGTTTGGCTTGGTCGACAGCTGCGCTATCGGTAGTGGTGCGTATCAATGGTGTCGAGTCGCCCGAGAGGCTCTTCTACCGAGCACAGCTCGACTGCTCGCAGCCACGAATACTAAGCAAACTTCCGATACGGCCTATAGTATCGCTCGACGAGACCATAAGAATGACAATATTTTCGCCGAGGGCTGTGGAGGTCAGGGCGGTGTTTGCATCATTAGCTCCAGTAAATAGAACCTATAGGCTTGTGACTGCAGGTCGCCCAGTTGAGTTTACCCTGCCGCTGGCCAATATTTCGATAACTCAGGGTCTTAGGATTGTGGTGTTGTGCGATGGTGAGCATCAGGCGTCGTATGACTATGTGATAACGCCTCGTGATAAATCGGCAAGGCAGCTCGTATGGTACAACGAAGATGGTGGTGTCGAGAGCTACACCTTTCCCAAAAGCGTGCGACTCGGCTACTCTGCAGATATAGCCGAGGGCCAGAGCCGTGTAAAGAGTCGGCGAGTGATGAGGCGTCTATGTTCGGCATATGAGTCTGCGGAGGAGATTGAGCGCATTGTGCAGATGATATTCTCGCAATCGGTATATCTCGTGACCGAGCGTGAATGTGTGCTGCAGCGCGATATTAAGCGATGCATAGAGTTCTCGCCCCAGGGCACTTTGAGCCAGCTTAAGATAGACGTTGTAGAGGAGTGGAGAGGGGGTGAGCTATGATAACGCTTCTTATTGACGGTATTGAGTGTAAGGTGCACGGGGATAATCTGCAACTGCCACTATTTCAAGCCTCGAAGCTGCGTAGCGTAGCTGCGTGGCGCCAGGGTGAAAGGGTAGAGCTGAGTATAGAGGCTACTGCCGAGACGGCTCGACTATTTGGCTTTGCCGAGGAGCTCTATCGCGACGGTGATTTCAATAGCACGTACCACTGTGCGGAGCTATATATCGATGGAGTGCCGGTGTTTGAGGGCGTAGCATCGCTTGTTGGCGCTGAGCGCGGCAGCAGGACCCTATACCACGTAGTGTTGCGCTCGGGAGGCGACAACTGGGCGGACGAGGCGGCGCTTACGAGGCTCAATGCTACCAAGCTCGATGCCCAGCGCCAGATGACCTTAGGCTCGATATACGAGTCGTGGAGCGACGATGGAGTAGTGAGGATGTTGCCCCTGTGTCGCGATAGCTATCCAGAGGCCGAGGCTACTGGATTGTTGATACCGCAGCGTATGTTGCTGCCCCAGGATTATCACCCCTTTCTGTCGGTCAAGGCCATCGTCGAGAGCTTGGTTGAGAGCAGTGGCTACACGCTATGTAGCAACTTCTTCGACTCGCCTATGGCCAGTCGGTTGATGCTCAGTGGTGCATATCGCGGCATAGAGTCATCCGAGGCCTACGCAACGATGGGCTTCAAGGCGCTACGTACAACGTCGCATACGGCAGTGGCCTCGCAGATAGGACGTGTCGATGCTTGGGGACCTGTGGGAGGGTCGTACGTCGGATTTTTGGTCGACACGGTAGATTCCACGGCAGTTGACGAGGAGGGTAACACCTGCTCCGAAGCCTACTCCACGGGAGGCTGCTTCCGCTTCGAGGATGGACGTCCGATATTCTACCCCAAGCGCGAAATACGCGTGGCGTTTGACATACACCTTCGCTATACGACCGACTACCGTATCGTCTCGTCGAAGCGCCTCGCCGGATTCGATAGGATATACTTAGGCAACGAGTGTCGCGTAAATGTAGACCTTGCAAACCGCTTTATCGATAAGCGAGATAGTGTCTCGGCTGATATTCTCTACAAGCTCTTCATCTTCGACTACGACGCCGAGAGTAGCTATCGGTTGGAGGGTGTCGGAGATATTACGGAGGCGGTGTCGATGGTCGAATTTCAGAGCGACTTCTCGGGCTCAACAAGGCTCTATGTCAAGCCTAAGGATGCAACGGCCTACATCCCATACGAGGGCGATTGGGCGCTTTATGAGGGGTATGTCAATGCGGAGGGTAGGCGCACGGTGGAGGTCACGATACGCACACCTTATGAGGTGGTGACACCCACTTCGCCAAAGGTTTTTAAACTGATATTCTTCAGTGGTGCGGAGCAGGGACAGCAGCTGACGCTTCACGCAGGGTGTAGCGTGACACCTATTTTTGGTGGTACGGCAGGCTATGGCGAGTTTGTAGAGTTTAAAGATGTCGCAAATCACGACATATCGCAGGCCGAGCTACTGGAGGCTATAGCCCATATGTTCAACCTGCGCATCTACTCGCATCGCCCGTCGAGGCGTCTCTTCATAGAGCCTTACGATGACTTCTATGGTGGCGAGGTGGTCGATTGGCGTGAGTATCAGATAGACGATGAGGCTGTTATCGAGGAGTGTGCTGCGGAGAGCTTTATGGCTACGACGCTCGGTTATCAACCCTCGGATGGAGCAACGAATCGTATCGCTGCGGAGTATGATGGAGAGTTTGGCCGGTGGAGCTCGTCGCACGTAAACTATGCGGCTAAGCAGAGTGTTGACAATCGTATCAATCAGCTATTTAGCGCTACGGCGACTATGGCAGGCCTTATCGGAGCCGCACCTTCGGCCGAGGTAATGGTGGCTGGTAATCGCGACGTTATCGACGCCGATGACTATGTTGCACCACGCATAGCACTCTACTATGGCCTTGTGCCTCTGCCGAGCGACGAGCGCTGGCCTATCCCTATTGAGTGTGATGGATATCCACTTGTGGCGTTTCACTGCCCGAGTCGTGGCGAGAGCCTCTGCTTCGAGGATAGAGATGGCTGTGGAGGACTTCATCGACACTATGACAACGATCTGGTTGAGCAGTGCAGTCGTCAATATGTCACGCTAAACATCTCGCTCTCGGCGGCGCGCTACGTGGCGCTGTTTGATCCCGATGCTTCGGGCGGAAATATCCGCTCGCGCTTCCGCCTCAGGGTTGGCGGCAACAGCTCGCTGTTTCGTCTCGAGGAGATAGTGTCGTACGATGCGGTAAAAGGTCTTGCTCGCTGCCGCTTCCGCCGCCTGATAAGCGATTGATTATTCGGCATTAACCAACCATTAATAAACTAAAACTATTGATTTAAGATGAACGATTTTATTAAGATTAAGAACGAGGCCGACTGTGCCATTATCGACATCGAGGGCACGATAGGCGTCCCAGAGGAGTGCCAGTTTGGCGATCACGAGTCGTACGTAGCTACCTACGAGCGTTTTAAGGCGAGCGTTTCGCGCATTGCCGACGTCGAGAACAGCGAGATTCGCGTAAATATACGCTCTACTGGAGGTAGTGTCAACGATGCACTACTTATCTACGAGGCACTGCGCGCTACAGGGGCAAAGGTGGTAACCTGCTGCTACGGCTATACCGCCTCGGCGGCAACCATTGTGGCACAGGCTGCAAGTCCTGGCTGTAGGCTTATAGCCCCCACGTCACTCTACCTCGTGCATAACTCTATAGCTGCCATTGAGGGTAATGTCGACGAACTGCGTGCCGAGGTTGAGATGCTACAGAAGACCGACGAGCGTATAGCCTCGATATATGCGGCGCACTCGGGTCGTGACATCGAGGAGATGGCAGCGCTTATGGCCGAGAATGGTGGTCGAGGACGCTGGCTCTCGCCCGATGAGGCAATAGCCTATGGCTTGGTAGATGCACGCCTCGACGAGGGTGAGGAACAGACGCTTGCTGAGCGCGCTAAGCGTGGCGTGCAGGCGCTACTCAGGGCCATAGGTCTTGGTGTCGACGAAATCTCGGGCGATGAGGTTCGCGACGTTAACTACATATCGCGTCACGGCGTAGAGCACACCGGACCGCAAGCCTCGACAGAGGGCTCGCTGATAGCCTTCAGTGAGGCGCAGCGCCAGGCTAAACCAACCGAGACCGAGAGTGTGCAAGATCCCGACCTTGTGGAGCTCGGGCGTGACCCTCGCAGCCTCGCATACGAGGCCGATGCTCGCAGCCTGCGACGTAAGTAATCGTGTGCAGTGTGATAAGCCTATGGGGTAGGGTTTAATGGGGTAGCTGTAGTCGGTTGTCGCGCCACACGGGGAGCAAAAACATATTACCGATGATCAAAGGCTATGTGTGGCCCGATAGCGTGCCTATGGCTACTCGCCCCAAACAACAATAAACCAATCAACTAACTAACATTTAAAAATTTTTGAATTATGGGACTTATTGAGAATCCTAAGACCTATACTGGTCGCGACCTTGAGACTATCTTTTTCCGCCCAATGTTTTCGGGCCAGAATGCCGAGGAGCTTGGCATACGTGTGATGTATAATATGCCTGTGCCCACCACAGTGCAGATGTGGAGCCCTCGTAGCAACCTGCTTAAGAGCTACACCCCTGGCTGGAACGGCGGTGATTCGGCTCTGCGCCAGCAGAAGCGTATCGACCTTAAGAAGATTAAGGCCGAGGTGGGCTTCTCGGCATCGGACTACTTCCAGCAGGTCTACGAGCTGATTGTGGGTCGCGCTGATGTCAACCTCGACGATCTCACAGGCTCGGAGCTCGAGCAGGCCGAGACCGAGATGTTCCGAGCATCGATTGCCGAGAGCCTTAGAACGCTTATGTGGATTGGCGATACCACTATGGATAGTTTCAATCTTATCAATGGTTTCTACACCTTATCTAAGCGCTATGTCGAGGAGATCAATGGCCCGGCAGTCAATAGTGTCGATGTTGAGATTACTGCGGAGAATGTTGTCGACCTATTGCAGAAGATGTGGAGCGTTGCGCCTCTCGAACTTAAGGCGCTCAAGGCCGATGGTCACCTCGCCTTCTACGTTACCACCGACATCTATGATGCCTATGAGCAGTATCTCGATAGTCGTAGCGGCGATAGTGCCTATGTCGATCTTGTCACAGGTCGTCGCGAGCTTATGTATCACGGCATCAAGATCGTAGATACGGGCGTTATGAAGGCCCTTGCCGAGCGTGGCGACGAGGTTACGACGCACTGCTTGCTCACCGATAGCCGTAACCTCACGCTTGCGGTCAATACGTCGGACTATCCCGGCTCGGAGGTGCGTATGTGGTATAACCCCGATGTTATGGAGAATCGCCAGCGTGCCATCTTTATGGCTGGCGCCGAGATTCTTGATGAAAATCTTATGGTGGTGGCCTTTTTTTAGTCCAGCGCAACCGAACCATTAATATGTTGTAGTTATGACTAAGAGTATTACTACACGTGTGACCGCTATCTCTAACCGTACCGAGCCTCTCTTGGGCTCGGGCGGTGGAGGTGCTGCGCAGCTGGGTAAGGTGTGGCGATGGGGTAGCGACAATATGCTGCCATACGCCCTCTCGCTCTTGGCACGCCGTTCGGTGGCTCACCGTAGGATTATCAACGACAAGGCCGACTATATCGCAGGCAAGGGGGTGGTGTGCGACGAGCACGTAGCGCTTCTTGACCACCTTGTTGGCTCGGCCAATGGCCGTGGCGAGACTATGCGTAGCGTTATAGCGCGCTTGGCTATGGACGAGGCGATGTTCGGCAACGCCTTTATGGAGGTTGTTACCGACGAGAAACACTCCTTTCTATCGTTTTACCATATCGATGCCTCGAAGTGTCGCTTAGCCTCGGACTCGCCAAGTGTCGTTATTCATCACAACTGGTCGTCGTTCAATGCCGCTGATGCCAAGACTCTACCGCTATATCCGCGTTTCGATGCCTTTGGCGATGGCACGTTGCGCGCCGTTGTGCACTACAAGGACTACGAGCCTATGTTTTCGCACTATGGCGTTGCCCCCTATGTTGCAGGCCTCGATGCCGCGGCAATAGTCTACAAAACTGATCGTTGGAACATCTCGCGCATAGATAACTCTTTCCAGCTGTCGGGCGTTATGATGCTCGATGGTGTTGTCGACAGCGAGGATGAGGCAGATCGCCTGGTGCGCACTGCCGAGGAGAAGTTTGGTGGCCACCCCGGTCAGGTGCTCTTTGTCCTCCGTGGCGATAAGTCGTCGGATAGCACCTCGCGATTCATACCTATAGACACCGCGTCGGATGGTGACTGGCAAAGCCTGCACTCTCAGGCCGAGTCGGATCTCGTTGTTGCCCACTCGTGGTTTCGCTCGCTTAGTGGCTTAGACTACGCTTCGGGCTTCTCTACTGACCGCATCTTGCAGGAGTATGAGGTGGCCTTGAATACGGTCATCCTTCCTAAGCAGGAGCAGTTGCTCGAGCCTATGCGTGCTATAATTTTCGAGGTTTTGGGTATCGATGCTTCGTCGCTCGAGATTGTCAACTGCCCGCCGATGCGCTCCAAGCCGCAGTATATGAGGGTGTGGGAGGCGCGCAAGGCCGATGGCTTGGAGTACGACGAAACGGACCCCGAGCAGCAGCGTTTTCTTGCTGAGTTGGTGCGCAGTGCGGGCACAAGCAAGGCGTAGTGAAGGTAGAGAGTTTAACGTTTTAAATTGTTTGTTATGAAGAGTTTAGTTTCACCCGAGGTGGTTGTATCTGTTGCCTTTGCTGCTGACTATGAAGTCACCTCGTCAAATATCACTACGCTCGATGTGCTTGCCACCGAGAGCAGGTTTCTCCTTCCGTTACTTGGTGCGGCGCTCTACGATAAGCTGCTTGGTGGTGGTTATCCTGAGCTTCTTAGCGACTATGTTGTTCCTCAGGTCGCAGCTTGGACTCGCTATGCTGTAGAGCCGTTACTTGCCGAGCGTTTCGACTTCGATCGCAGCAAGGACTACTCCGAGGCCGACTATAGTATGAACCGACAATTGCTTATGCAGCTACGCTCTACGGCCCAGGCTATGTCGCGCCGCTTGACGGACTATCTCAATGCCAATGCTGAGTCGATTCCCGAGTATGATGCCGATGCTAACCCACTAAACCATTGCATAATGTATGGAGATGTTGTTCAAGTATATTAGTGCCGTTATAGCCTCTCTCTGTGGCCTTCTCTGTCCCATTGCGCCGCTTATTTGCTCGGCATTGCTCTTTGTTGCTATCGATTTTATTACGGGTATCCTCGCTTCGCGCATCGCTGCTCGTCGTGAGGGTCGGATGTGGTGGTTCGAGAGCCGAAAGGCGTGGCGCACGGTTGCAAAGGCAGGTTTTGTGGCGACGGCCATCGTTATGATGTGGGTCATCGACCACGAGTTGCTCGATTTTATGCATCTGAACCTTGCAAAGCTATTTACGGGCTTTGTATGTGGCGTAGAGCTGTGGTCGTTCTTGGAGAATGCTGCCGCTATCAGTGACTCGCCACTCTTCGAGATGCTGGGTCGCTGGGTAAAGCGCCACGTGGGAGAGGAGGTGTCGGATGAGTAGAGGTCTAAGGAATTGTAATCCAGGGAATATACGTCGCTCGCGCGTACGCTATCGTGGCGAGGTTATCCCGAGCCGCGATGTTGAGTTCAAGGAGTTTGCGACTATGGCCTATGGCTACCGAGCTATGTTCGTGTTGCTTGACACGTACCGTCGCCGCTACGGACTAATCACCATTCGTCAGATGCTTAGCCGCTATGCCCCTCCCGAAGAGAACTTTACGGAGAGCTATATTCGCATAGTGTCGCAACGCACGGGCATAGATGCCGATCGTAGGGTAAATACTCGCCTGGCCAGCGATATGATACCTATAGTACGCGCTATGTCCGAGGTAGAGAATGGTGTTGCGGCTATTCTCGAGGATGTTGAAGAGGGCTGGAAGCTCTATATCGACGAGTAGTTGTAGCCTCATTAGCGACGGTCAACCACTTGGTTGGCCGTCACTCTCTTATACTATATAAATATAGGTATAGCCTATCTAAATAGCTCGCGTATGTTTATTTCCAGGGCATTGCATATAATCGTTAACGTCTTGATAGTCATATTAGTTCTGCCAGCCTCCAGACGGCTTAAATTCGAGCGTTCCATATCGCAGCGGTATGCCAATTCTTGGATTGATAGACCTCTCTCTATTCGTAGGGCCTTGATTCTCAACGTGATGTGTTTGATAATCTCCTCGTAGTTGTTCATAAGTGGAAAAAAAAATTAGAAAAATTTGCATATGCAAAGTTTTGTTAATATATTTGCACCACGCGTATCATATATGATACGGAAGAGTCTGCCTTCTTGTGTGGTCGTTACTAAGGTATTGGATTACACAAAAAATGGACAAATTAAGAGTAATGGTTAGTAAGATATCTTGACAGATATTTAATAGAGACATAGGATAAAATTTTCTAAATCTACATAATTATGATAGTTAAAAGAGTTACACTACTAATTGCTGCCCTGTTATGTGCACTATCTGTAAATGCACAGCAGAGCAAAACTGATGAGAGTGTAGAGTTCCGCCCACACTGGGATTTGCAGTTGCAGGGAGGAGTAGGCTACACCGTTGGAGAGTCTCCAGCTATTGGCGATTTGACTTCACCAGCATTGTATCTATCAACCAATTACCGTTTCCACCCAGCTATGGGCGTACGCTTTGGTCTTGGAGGCTGGCAGGGTCGTGGTGTTGCTGTCTTGACCGACAGTAACTATGCATTTAAGTTTATGCAGCTTAATGCCGATTATAAGCTCGACTTGTGCTCGCTCTTTGGTGGCTACAACCACCGTCGCGTTGGAGGTGTCTACCTCTTGGCAGGTGCAGGCCTTAACTATGGTTTCGACAATGGCCAGGCCGAGTCGTTGGTAGCTAATCTTGCTACAGGCGAGTATGCTGAGCTTGAGTACTTGTGGGACTCTAAGTTGTTCGTTGCTGGTCGTTTCGGTGTTGGCATCGATTTTCGCGTAGGCGAGCGCGTGATGCTTAACCTCGAGGCCAATGCGAACATTATGTCTGATAAGTTCAACTCTAAGCGTGCGAACAATGCAGACTGGCAGCTTAATCTTCTTGCCGGCGTATCTTACAGCTTTGGTAAGAAGCATCGCACTTCGCAGAAGTGGGTTGAGGAGCAGGAGGCTATCAAGGCTGCCGAGTTGTTGCGTCAGCAGCAGGAGGAAGAGGCTAAGCGCAAGGCTGCCGAGGAGGAGGCTAAGCGTGTGGCCGAGGAGCACGAGCGTCAGCGCCTTGAGGCCGAGCAGAAGGCTAAGGAGGAAGAGGCTCGTAAGGCTGCCGAGGTTCGCCAGGCTAACATTCAGGAGTACTCAGAGGATATCTTCTTCACTATTGGCTCTGCTACCATCCGCAAGGCCGAGGCTGAGAAGGTTAAGGAGTTGGCACAGTGGCTTTGTGAGCACGCTGACTACGACGTATATGTTATCGGTTATGCAGATAAGGAGACTGGTACAGCTCAGGGCAATATGCGTCTTTCGCAGCGTCGTGCCGAGGCAGTCAAGGCTATGCTTATCAAGCAGGGCGTCGAGGAGTCTCGTATCGACTTTGGCTTCGTAGGCGACACTGAGCAGCCATTCAAGAGTGCTGAGAAGAACCGAGTTGTAATATGTACTCTTATTTAAAAGATAGGATATTTTTTCATTTAACTTTTAATTAATAAACATTATGAAGTATTTATCAAAGTTGATGAGTATGCTGCTGATCGGTGGTATGCTCTATTCGACCGGATGTACTGACTACGCCTCGGATATCGAGGACCTTAACCAGAAGGTCGACGATCTCGAGAAGGAGTTGGTTGAGGGTCAGATCAATCCTTTGAAGGCTGACTTGGCTAAGGCTAAGGAGGATCTTGAGGCTGCTCTTAAGGCTGCCGAGGAGCGTCTTGCGACTGCTCACAAGGAGGATATTGATGCATTGAAGCAGGTTGACTCAAACCTTGATGCAAAGATTGGTGAGGCTAACGCTGCCATTCTTGAGCTTGAGGGCGCTTTGGCTACTGAGGTAGAGGCTCTTGAGGCTGAGATTCAGAAGTTGCAGGGTGAGATTGATGCATTAGAGAGCGCATTGGAGGCTGCTAAGAAGGAGGCTAAAGATGATAACGACGCTCTTAAGAACGAGCTTCTCACAAAGATTACTGATCTTGAGACTCAGTTGCAGGCTAAGATTGCTGAGCTTCAGACAAAGCTCGAGGGCGAGATTGCAGATCTTCGTGAGGAGATGCAGGAGAAGATTGATGCTGCAAACGATGCCATCGATGAGGCAAATAAGGCTATCGATGCTTTGGATCTTCGCGCCGATAACCTCGAGGCAGCTGATGAGGCTTTGCAGAATGAGATTGATCAGACTCAGGCAGACCTTGCTACTACTAACGCCGAGTTGACTAAGGCAAAGGAGGAGCTTGCTGCTGCTGATGCTAAGTTGGCTGAGGATCTTGCTAATGCAAAGGCTGAACTTGAGAAGGCTATTGCCGATGGCGATGCAAAGTTGCAGGCTGCGCTTGAGGAGGCTGTTAAGAACCTCGAGGCAAGCATTGCTGAGGAGAAGGCTGCTCGCGAGGAGGCTGTAGCTAAGCTTGAGGCTGCTATTGAGGCCCTAAATAACAAGCTTGAGGAGGAGTTGAACCTTCTTAAGCATCGTGATGCTGAGTTTGAGGCACAGCTTGCTGCTGCTAAGACTGGTATTGAGGCTCTTGGCAAGAAGGTTGATGCTTACTATGCTGAGGTTAAGGCCGATGTTGCTGCTTTGGACGCAAAGCTTTCTGCAGATATCGCTGCTAACCAGGCAGCTATTGCTCAGAACAAGGTAAATATTGATCGTGCTTTGGCATCTATCGATACCTTGAATTCTCAGGTTGCAGCATTGCAGGTAAGTCTCAATGCAATGAACACTACTCTTGCTAATCACTTGGCTGCTTACGCTAATTTCCAGGCAGAGGTTAATGGTCGTCTTGCTTCACTTGAGGCTGCACAGGCAGCTCTTGAGGCTACAATTGTTGATCTTAAGGAGAATGTAATTCCAGCTATCGAGCAGCAGATTCTTATCAATGAGGAGCTTATTAATCAGAATGTTGCCGATATCAAGGCTAATGCTGATGCTCTCGAGGAGTTCAAGAACGCTTCTGCCAATACATTCGATTTGTTGCGTCAGGCTGATGAGGATCTTTGGACTGCCATTTCTACTGTTAATGGTTATGTTTTCGAGAATAAAGCAGAACTTGCAGCTATTCGCGACGAGTTGGCTAAGACAAAGACAGCCATCGAGGATGAGATTGCAGCAGCTTTTGCTACTCTTAAGTCGGATATCAATACAATCAACGATACTCTTGCAAACTATTATGTTCTTGCTGTTGAGGAGTTCGGTGCTGTACGTGCAGAGATTGCTGCTAATAAGCTCGCTATTGAGGCAGAGGTTAAGGCTCGTGAGGAGGCTGATAAGGCTATCTCTGACGCTTTGGCAACTCTCAAGGCTCAGTATGAGGCTAAGGTAAAGGAGCTTGACGACAAGATTACTGCTCTTGACGTTCGTTTGGCTACTTTGGAGAGAGCGCTTGAGGAGTATAAGGAGCAGGTTAAGATTATGATTGAGGAGGCAGTAAACCGCGCTGTTAAGGAGTCTAACGACTATACTGACAAGAAGGCTAACGAGCTTCAGGCAATGATTCAGACCAACACTGATGCTATCAAGGCTCTTGATGCTAAGCTTGACCAGGCGATTAAGGATGTTACTGCTGCTTATGAGGCTGCAGATAAGGCAATCCGCGAGGAGGTTAAGTTGGCAGTTGAGAATCTTCAGGAGCAGATCAATGGTATTTTGAACCGTGTTCAGTCTATCGTATTTGTTCCTGAGTACGCCGACGGTAAGGGTACTATCAACTGGGCTAAGGCTGGTGACACTCTTGTTGAGAGCCGTTCAACTTTGGTATATCAGGTATATCCTGCTTACTGTGCAGCTGCTATCGCTAACACACCTGCTGTAGGTGACGTTGTTGCTCCACTTGCATTCGATATGACTGATGCTTTGAAGACACGTGGTGGTAATGAGGCTCCTCAGATGAATATCGTTGGTGTAGAGGGCGATGCACAGGGTCGTCTCTATGTTACATTTGAGGCACGTAACTTCGGTGAGAAGTTCTACGCTGGTGAGGTAGAGTATGCTACATCACTTGTTCTTACAACTGAGAATGAGAATCTTGCTTCTTGCTACACTAACCTTGTAGCTGCTAAGTCTGATAAGGCTGAGCAGATCTCTATGGATATTATGTATGGTGACGAGGTAATTACCAAGTGCTATAATCCAACAGAGAATGGCGGAGCTTATGAGTTTGAGTACACTGATACCGAGCGAGTAGAGAAGGTTCTTCCTGAGCACTACGTACGTTTCACTGTTGCAGGTAAGACCTATGATGGTATCGATGCTCTTAACGGTGCTGGTTATGCTCTTGAGATGAATCGTACTAACTATATTAAGCGTGTTTTCAGCGACCAGACCGACACTCGTCCATTCAAGGTTGAGGAGGTTGATGGCCTTCTTCAGGTCTCTGTAGAGGAGGTTAACGGTAAGTTGATCTACCAGCCTATCTACGTTGGTTACACTTATACAGCTGGTACACTCAAGGCTGAGGCTTACTCTAACTTCTCTACAGTTCCTGTGCAGGCTGATATCGAGTTCAGCGGTATTGAGACATTCTGGCTCTATAGCACTGACGCTGATGTTGATGCTGGTAATGGTGCTTACTGGCGTAAGCTCGCTTTGACTATCGCAGAGGATACATTGCCATCTGACGTTAAGGCTCTTGACGTTCTTGCTAAGACTCCTAAGTCAATTAAGGTAACTCTTGATGGCAAGGAGGCTACTGAGGTTGATGCTAAGATCGTAGTTAACGGCGAGAAGATGTTCCTTGAGTTCGTAAACTTCGAGTGGGATAAGACTTATGAGGTTGAGGCTGAGTATGATGTAGAAGAAGTGCCTGGTCAGGTTTCAGTTGAGGTAACTGTTAAGGCTACTGTTACAACTGTTGACCGTAACCGTGAGACTATCATTGTAAACCTTGAGCCTTCTACAGTAATGTTCGAGCCTAACCTTGTTATGACAAAACTTTATGGTGACATTATGGAGCCTGCATTCACTCAGTTGGTATTTGGCAACGAGAAGCACTACGATATCCCTGCTAAGAAGTGGTGTGAGGCTAACTTCTCACTTGGTCAGTACACTGCTCTTGACGCTCTCAAGGCTGATGGTAAGGATGTAGATGCTAAGAACACAAAGCTCCTCATCGATGAGACGACTGGTTGGGAGGTATCTGTAGCATTTGACTATGAAGACTTCGACTTTGTTCCTGCTCAGGTAGAGTACACTAAGACTATCACTACTTGGTATGGTCAGGAGGTTATCGTTAACAAGGTTCTCAACTTCGAGTTCCCAGTTTACGACTTCAAGCACAACTCTAAGTATGTTTACGGTGCTGATATGGACTTCTACTCACAGGTTCAGCCAGAGTACACTTGGGACAACGACAATGAGGCTGATGGTCTCCTTAAGTTTGACGTTGCTGCTGTTGAGCTCCGCGCTGCGTTCTCTGTAGTAGATGCTAAGGGTAATAAGCTCTCTGAGGCAGAGATGGATAACTTGTCGCTCTCTTACAACTTCGAGATTGAGGATGCTGAGCACGAGGGTATCGATATCGATCCTGCAACACACGAGCTCTCTTACTACGGTTCTAACCCATTTGTAAATGTTCGTGGTAACCTCGTTATTAATAACAGCAATGGTGCTAAGTATGTTGTTCCTACTTCATTCGACGAGGGTGGTAAGTATGCTTCATACAACGTTGTTAAGTTCAACCCAATTGGTACTGCAGAGGTAATTAAGAACCCAACAATTGATGTAAACAACTCAATTGCTTACAACGTTCATATCCTTGACTACGTTAAGTTGGAGGATTACCGTACTGGCGGTCGTCAGAGCTATCCTCTTATCAGCGACGGTGCTTGGGTAGTAGGTAACGGCCTGAATGGTTTTGCTCAGGATAAGGATGTACGTGCTGACTATATGTACCGCATCAAAGAGGTTTGGGTTGACGATACAAGCGAGGTTGATGATGAGATTCGTCCTTACATCAGATTGAACAATGGTACGTTGACATTCGACAACTCTCAGCAGCTCGAGCTTACTGCACCATTCACAATTCCTGTAACTTTGAAGTTCCAGAATTGCTGGATGGAGAAACCACAGCAGGTTACTGTTAACGTAACTTTCAATCCTATTAAGTAATTAGGATTACTCTGAACATACGTTGTAGTGCGGCTGGGCCGACTGGCCGTACTACAATTAAAAAAACGTCTATTACGATGAAAATAAACAAACAATGCGAGGACTAATGTCGCTAAAGTGAATAAAGTTTTCAGTATGTGTATGTGGCGGTGCCTGACCGATGTGATATCGGACGGGCATCGTTTTTTTATCATTACATATATGTATGTTCTATAAATTTTTGTATTTTTGCGAAATTGAAGTACTCTGATGAGTGCAACATTGCTGAACTGATAAACTTTTAACCATATGAAACGAATACTTGTAACTGGAGCTACTTCGGGCATAGGACGCGCTACGGCGCTACGTCTCGCTGCCCCCGATACCGAAATCATAATCACTGGTCGTCGCCTCGATCGCCTCGAGAAGCTAAAGAGCGAGATAGAGGCTAAGGGTGCAGTGTGCCAGCTGCTCAACTTCGACGTGCGTAGCGAGGCAGAGTGCATCAAGCACCTCGAGCCTCTCGGTAGGGTCGACATCCTCGTAAACAACGCTGGCCTTGCCGCTGGCCTTGAGCATATCGACAAGGGCGACTCGGCAGACTGGGATGCTATGATCGATACCAATGTCAAGGGTCTGCTCTACGTTACCAAGATTATCAGCCGAGCAATGGTCGAGGCTGGCAAGGGTGGCCATATTATCAACATCGGCTCGATCGCAGGCACCGAGCCCTACGAAAATGGTGCGGTATACTGCGCCTCGAAGCACGCCGTGCACGCCATATCGCAGGCTATGCGTGCCGACCTGCTCTCGGCAGGCATCAAGGTCGGCGAGGTGCGCCCAGGTATGGTCGAAACCGAGTTCTCGGAGGTGCGTTTCCACGGCGACAAGGAGCGTGCCGATGGCGTATATCGTGGCGTTGAGCCTCTCAAGGGCGAGGATATTGCCGAGGCGATATACTGGATGCTCAACCTCCCAGCGCATATGAACGTCAACGATATGGTGCTGATGCCTACCTGTCAGGCGGGCGCATACTACACCTATCGCAAGTAATAACACGTAAATAGTTAGATTCAGATTATGAGAAGAGGTTTCCTTCTATCGCTCGTTACCCTTATGGGCGTAACGACATTGGCATATGGATGTACAAAGCCAGATAACTCGGGCGATGATGCTGGAAAGACTCCCCAGCCTCAGCCTACCGTGGAGCGTACCGACCTTTTTGCAGTTAAGACAGCAGAGGATATCGCCTATCGCATTCCATCGATTGCCGTAACACCCGAGGGTCGACTTATCTCCGTTGTGGACTACCGCATTGTGCGTTCCGATATCGGCGTTGTCAACAATGGCCGCATAGACCTCCACTATCGCACCTCCGACGACAATGGTCACACCTGGAGCGATACACAGGTGCTCATCGAGGGTAAGGGTGCCGAGGCAACAGACTTTATGAGCGTGGGCTATGGCGACCCCTGCATCGTGGCCGACAGAGAGTCGAACCGAGTGCTTGTGATGAGCTGCGCAGGTAATGTGTCGTTCCAGAACGGCACGCGCCAGCGCCACCAGAACATCGCACGCTTCTACTCTGACGATGGCGGCCAGACCTGGAGCGCTCCCGAGGATATTGCCGAGTCTATATACTCTCAGTTCGACGCCTCGTCATACGGCCCTGTGCGCTCGATGTTCGTGGCCTCGGGACGTATTATGCAGAGTAGCACCGTCAAGGTAGGTAGCCACTATCGCCTCTACTGCGCCGTGCTGGTGCGCGATAGAATGGCTACGCATATGAACTATGTCCTCTTCTCGGACGACTTCGGTGGTAGCTGGGAGGTGCTTGGCGACATAAACCAGCCCGCAGTCTATAACACTGCCGACGAGCCTAAGGTCGAGGAGCTACCTAATGGCACAATCCTTATCAGTTCGCGATACAACGGCGGCCGCTACTACAACATCTTCACATACGACGACGTAGTCTCGGGTAAAGGCTCGTGGGATAAAGCTCAATTTTCGGGCGCTAACAACAATGGTGTGACCGCCATCGAAAACTCGACAAATGGCGAGGTGGTGATTATCCCCGTAGTGCGCAATGCCGACAACGAGGATATGTACCTATTGTTCCAGTCGATACCTTTGGGCCCACAGCGTGCCAACGTGGGCATCTACTACAAGGAGCTCGCCTCGGAGATCGAGGACTATATCTCGCCTTACGAGCTTGCACGCGATTGGGATGGTGTGCTACAGATATCGACGCTTAACTCGGCATACTCGACGATGATATGGCAGAAGGATAACAACCTCGGCGTGCTGTACGAGGAGGAGACCTATGGTGTAAGCGCACACGCCTATGGCGGCTACAACATCGTCTACGAGAGCCTCTCGGTCGAGGAGATTACCGAGGGCAGGTATAGCTATCGTGCAGAGTAACAAAAATCAACGTACAATATATTATGAAAGAGGTACTTAAATATTATAAGGATTTCCCTAAGGAGGGCATCGTATTTGTCGATATTATCCCCTACTTGCAGAATAGGCAGGTGTTCAAGAGGCTTATAGCTGAGGTGGCTAAGGCCTGCACTGCGCCCAACATTATAGCCCCCGAGGCTCGCGGATTTCTGTTCGCTGCGCCGCTGCTCACCACTGCCGACCACGTGGAGAATGTCGTGCCAGTGCGTAAGAGTGGTAAGCTGCCATTTGCCGAGGGCGACCTCTGCGAGGTGGTAATCGAGAAGGAGTATGGCTCGGATAAGCTATACTACCGCGTTAGCGACATAGCTGCAGGTAAGGCCGAGGGCGATATCTTCGAGGTGACAATCCTCGACGACGTACTGGCTACGGGAGGCACTGCCGAGGGCTTGGCCGAGTCGCTCGAGAGCCGCAAGATTGTTATCGATGGCAAGGAGTATGGCGTCAAGGTTAAGGAGTTTGTCTTTATCGTCGAGATTGCAGACCTCCACGGTCGCGAGCGTCTTGAGAAGATTGCTCCAGTAAAGTCCATCGCTATCATATAGTTCTGGCGAGGAGACAAGGGCTATGGCAGACGTATTAAGTCGCGAGGTTAAGTACCTAAGTGGTGTGGGCGAAGCTCGTGCTCGACTCTTGGAGCGCGAGGTGGGCGTACGCACCATAGGCGACCTGCTTGCCCGTTTCCCGTACCGCTATATCGACCGTTCGCGCCTATTTACTATTCGGGATATAGACGAGACATTAGAGAGCACCTACGTGCAGCTACGTTGCCGCGTTGTTGGCAAGAGTATCGTTGGTGAGGGTGCAAAGGCTCGTTTTACTGTCGAGGTGTGCGACCCTACGGGCGTGGCTGAGCTTACGTGGTTTCGAGGTGTAAAGTGGATCGAGAAGCGCATAGAGCTGCAGCGCGAATATATGGTCTTCGGTAGACCCCAGATATTCAAGGGGCGTGTGAGTATCGTGCACCCCGAGGTCGAGCCCATCGAGGTGGCCCTATCGCGCAAGGTGGAGAGCAGCTTCCAGGGTATCTACTCCTCTACCGAGCGACTCTCGCAGGCTATATCCGTTAAGCAGATGCACACGTTGGTGCACAACGCTTGGCAGCTTGTGGCGGCCGATAATACGGCCTTTGCGGATTACCTCCCGGCCGATATGCGCCGCAAGCACGGTCTGATGACGCTGCGCGAGGCGATGTACAACATCCACTTTCCGCAGTCGGCAGAGAGGCTTCGGCAGGCACAGTACCGCCTTAAGTTCGATGAGCTGCTGGGTGTGCAGCTGACCATCCAGGCGCGTCGCACCTCGCGACATAAGCGTGGCGGAGGCTTTATGTTCCCACGTGTAGGCGAGGCTTTCAATACCTTCTATCACGAGAAATTGCCGTTTCAGCTTACGCGCGCGCAACAGCACGTAATCAAGGAGATTCGCGCCGATATGATCTCTGGTAGGCAGATGAACCGCCTGCTACAGGGCGATGTGGGTAGTGGTAAGACGATGGTGGCCTTTATGTCTATGCTCTTGGCCTGCGACAACGGCTACCAGGCTTGCATTATGGCGCCTACCGAGATATTGGCACGCCAACACTACGCCACAATGTCGCGTATGGCCGAGGGGCTACGTGTCAACGTGGCGATACTAACTGGCTCGTCGAAGGCTAAGGAGCGTCGTGCTACGCTCGAGGGTATAGCCTCGGGCGAGGTGAATATCCTTGTCGGAACTCACGCACTCATCGAGGATAGGGTGCAGTTCTCCAATCTCGGATATGTGGTCATCGACGAGCAGCACCGCTTCGGCGTCGAGCAGCGCGCTAAGCTATGGACCAAGAATCTCGAGCCCCCGCATATCCTGGTTATGACCGCAACGCCGATACCTCGCACATTGGCTATGACGCTCTATGGCGACCTCGAGGTCTCGGTTATCGACGAGCTGCCGCCAGGGCGTAAGCCGATACGCACATATCACTACTACGACTCGTCGCGCCTGAGGATGATAGGTTTCATCCGCGAGCAGATAGAGCTTGGCCGCCAGGTCTATGTTGTCTATCCGCTTATCAAGGAGTCCGAAAAGATGGACTATAAGGATTTATACGATGGCTTCGAGTCTATGTCGAGGGATTTCCCGCTGCCTAAGTATCGCATCACGGTATGCCACGGTAAGATGAAACCCGAGGATAAGGATGCGGCTATGGCACAGTTTAAGCGTGGCGAGGCTGACATACTTATCGCCACGTCGGTTATCGAGGTGGGTGTCGACGTGCCCAATGCTACGGTTATGGTCATCGAGTCTTCGGAGCGGTTTGGCCTCTCGCAGCTGCACCAGCTACGTGGTAGAGTAGGTCGTGGCGCCGAGCAGTCCTACTGCATACTTATGACCGGTGATAAGCTCTCGAAGGAGGGGCGAGCACGCCTCGAGGCTATGTGTAGCACCAACGATGGCTTTAAGCTCTCGGAGCTTGACCTAAAGCTACGTGGTGCTGGCGATATCCACGGCACGCAGCAGAGTGGCGAGGCCTTTGAGTTAAACATTGCTAACTTAGCTACCGATAGCCAAATTATGGAGATTACGCGCGAGGAGGCTATATCGATACTCGATGGCGACCCAAACCTTGAGCGCGTGGAGAATCAGCCGCTACGTAGGTTGCGCGATAGGCATCGACGTAGAGACTATATCGACTTTTCGGATATATCGTAGCGCGAGAAAATAGTTTTAGCCCTAAAACGTTATATAATATATTTGTAAACCTGTAATCATTATACAAAGATGGCACTTATAAGATGTAAGAGTTGTGGCAATCCCGTGTCGAGCAAGTCAAAGCTATGTCCTATTTGCGGCGCTGCTATTGTTGAGGAGAGCCCCGTAGTTCCGACCGTCGCCGATGAGGCGGCAGATAAGACACCTAAGACCCTTAACGATATCATTGCCGAGCGCAACGGCCAGCGTACGCTCAACGATAGCCATTCGGAGAATCCTACGCCCGAGGTGATGACCCCCGAGACCTCGGCTGCTCCCGAGACCCCCGAAACTCCAAAGAGGCCTGTGACTCCAGAGCCTTCGACAGAGCCTTCGACAGAGCCACGCGGCGGCTATACAGATGGCGAGGTTGACGATCTTAGGGCCGAACTTGAGCGTAGCGACCGCTCGCTGAAGGGCTATAAACTTGTTGCGCTGATATTGCTTCTGCTCCTAATCCCCGCAGCATATTTTGGCATTAGCTATGGCCTCAAGACTAAGAGTATAGAGGCCGACTACGCCATTGTGGAGTCGGCGCGCCAGCTCTTCGAGGAGCAGAATAGCCTGCTTCAGCGCGATGCTGAGAGCCTTGTTGCCGAGCTCGAGAGTCTTAAGGATCAGAACGATACGATGATGATTAAGTACCAGGAGGCTGTGGTTATGCTCGAGCAACTGCAGAAGGAGAAAACGTATAACTACAACCAGCTGGCTAAGTATAAACGCGAGGTGGAGACGCTTCGTGGCGTTATGAAGGGCTACCTGCGACAGATAGACTCGCTCAACACTATCAATAGCAACCTTCAGGCCGAGAACGTTGCCTATAAGAAGGAGATAACCACCGCGCAGCTACGTGCCGATGTGGCCGAGGAGAAGGCCGAGGAGCTCGATACGAAGGTGCGTATCGGTGCTGTTATTCGTGCCAGCGGCGTGCGTATGCTGGCACTCAATAACAAGTCTAAGGAGGTGCGCCGCATCAAGCAGGCTACGCGCCTCAGGGTCGACTTCGAGCTTACGGCCAACGAGCTTGCCGAGCCAGGCGAGAAGAGTATATATATATGTATCACCTCGCCCGATGGCTATATGCTTGCCTCGAACGATATGATTCTCTTTACGTTCGAGGGCGAGGAGATGATGGCCTCGGCGATGCGTAAGGTCGACTACGAGAATCAGTCTGTACCTGTGAGCATCTTCTACGACGGTGCCGCTTTCGAGAAGGGTACGTACAAGGTCGACATCTATATCGATGGCCGCCATAGTGGCTCGCAGGAGGCCTACTTCGAGTAGTGCATAGCAAACTACTAAATACTATTTGTAACAACCTAAACTAATAAAATAAGATGAAACGCACGGATCTATACTTCGCCCTTGTTATGTTGGCGATATTTCTGCCATTCTTTATCTCTTCGGAGCTGTACTTGTGGTACAAGACCTTTAATGTCGAGCACCCTATGGTTATGGCCTTCTTGAAGTTTGCCATACTCTCTACGCTTGGTGAGATGCTTGGTTGCCGTATCTCTACAGGCTCATATACCACGCCTACCTTTGGTGTTGTGCCTCGTATGGTGGTGTGGGGTATCCTCGGTATGGCTATATCTATGGCGATGACCGTCTTTTCGGCAGGTATCCCAGCCTTTATCACCAATATGGGTGGTGGTGCGCTGGTTGCCGACTTCCTTTCGGAGGGTGTCAGCTGGGGTAAGTTTGTCGTTGCGCTGGCTATCTCGGTAATGATGAATACCTTCTTTGCACCAGTGTTTATGACCTTTCATAAGATTACCGATGCCCATATCGCCGAATGTGGAGGCTCGGTTAGGGCTCTGGTGACGCCTATACCTATGGGCCGTCTTATCAAGAGCGTCAACTGGGACGTGCAGTGGGGCTTTATCTTCAAGAAGACTATTCCGCTCTTCTGGTACCCCGCACATACCATCACCTTTATGCTCCCTGGCGAGCTTCGCGTGCTCTTTGCAGCCCTCTTAGGTGTAGCCTTAGGTGTAATCCTCGCCATTGGTCTTAAGAAGAAATAGACTGATAATCAGGGTGTATAAGTGGAGCTTATGCTGTTATAAGAAATCGTTAAACAAAAACTATTGCAGGGGAGAAAAAAGCTATTATATTTGCACTCGGAAACAGATATAAAACCAATAAAAACAACAACTATATTAACCTATAAAAACTATTAAGATTATGGCAAAGAAGTTTATTTGTTCAGTATGCGGATATATTCACGAGGGTAACGAGGCTCCAGATCAGTGCCCATTGTGCAAGGTAGGTAAGGAGAAGTTTAACGAGATGCAGGAGGAGAACGCCGCTTTGGAGTTCGTAACCGAGCACAAGATTGGCGACGGCAAGGTTGATCATCCTGAGATTTTGGAGGGCCTCAACAACCACTTTATGGGCGAGTGCACCGAGGTAGGTATGTACCTTGCTATGAGCCGTCAGGCTGACCGCGAGGGCTATCCCGAGATCGCTGAGGCCTTCAAGCGTTACGCTTTCGAGGAGGCTGAGCACGCCTCTAAGTTCGCAGAGCTTTTGGGCGACTGCGTATGGGACACTAAGACCAACCTCGAGAAGCGTATGAACGCCGAGAGTGGTGCTTGCGCCGACAAGATGCGTATTGCGGCTCTTGCTAAGCAGAATAACTACGACGCTATCCACGATACCGTACACGAGATGGCTAAGGATGAGGCTCGCCACGGCAAGGGCTTCGAGGGTCTCTACAAGCGTTATTTCGGTAATAAGTAGTCAAAGGCTATGACACTATATGAGAAGGCTGAATAAAAAGTGTATTTTGTCGTTATGCTCGCCCTCAAAATGCTCATTTACGCTCAGTAAACTCCGCTTTTTCGGGCTTCGCAGGCCTAAAACTACATCTTTTTATTCAACCTTATAACAAAATGGAGGTGGCTAATTAACTTTTTAGTCACCTCCTTTTTATTTAACCGTGAGTAGAAAAGGGTGGCAATAGTGAATATTTTGGGAAAAAATTAGTACCTTTGAATCGAGTATCGGCCAATAATCAGCTTGGCATAGGTGCTCGGCGCGATAAGTGTGGATTAATGAGATAATAAAACTACAATAGACTATGAACAATAAGTACCAACTTCCGAAGGATGGCGGATTGATTAAGGACTATGCTCCTAAGGATATCATCCACCGCTATGAGCGTATGGCTACCCGAGTATTCGAGAACGAATATTACGGTGTGCAGTATGTTGCCGACACCATTTGTCGTATGGTGCGCGAACATAGCGAGCGAGCCTCGGCACGCGACATTTACGAGGAGCTCCCACCCTTTGTCCTCGGTCTCACTACAGGACAGACGCCTCTGGGTCTCTATCGTGAGTTGGTCAAGCGCCACCAGGCTGGTGAGATATCGTTTGCCAACGTGGCGGTATACTCGCTCGATGAGTTCTACCCCATACGTCGCACCGAGCAGCAGAGCCGCAACTTCAGAATCCACGATGAGTTCCTTAAGCATATAGATATACGCCCTGAGAATGTCCATATCCCCGATGGCACGATTTCTGAGTCGGAGGTGTCGGAGTATTGCGCAGCGTTCGATAAGTCGATACGCAAGATTGACCTTATGATCATAGGCTTTGGCGAGCAGGGACAGATAGGCTTCAATGAGCAGGGGTCGTATGCAAAGTCGCATACGCGCCTTGTGGAGCTTAGTCACAACTCGCGCAAGGTGCAGTCAGACCTCTTTTTCGGTCTGGAGAATACCCCCAAGATGGCCATTACTATGGGTATAGGTACGATTATGCGTGCCGACCGTATAGTGCTAATGGCCTGGGGCGAGGATAAGGCTAATGCTGTGCAGCAGATTGTCGAGGGCGAAATCTCGGATAAGGTTCCTGCCAGCCATCTTCAGGCGCACCCCAACGTCGAGCTTGTCATCGACGAGAATGCTGCCGAGAAGCTCACGCGCGAGCAGACCCCCTGGCTTGTAGGCCCTTGTAACTGGACTCCTAAGTTTGTGCGTAAGGCCGTAGTGTGGCTTTGTGGCATAGTGAACAAGCCTATACTCAAGCTAACGTATAAGGACTATATCGAAAACTCGCTTGGCCAGCTACTCGAGAAGTGTGGCTCGTATGACCAGGTAAACATTCGCGTCTTCAACGACCTGCAGCATACCATCACTGGCTGGCCAGGAGGTAAGCCCAATGCCGACGACTCGACGCGTCCAGCGCCCTCGATGCCATATCCTAAGCGCGTGCTTATCTTCTCGCCACACCCCGATGACGATGTTATCTCGATGGGAGGTACGTTTATTCGCCTTGTCGAGCAGGGCCACATTGTCCACGTAGCCTACCAAACTTCGGGCAATGTTGCAGTGCACGACGATGTGGTATTGCAGAATATAGACACGGCACGTGAGTTGGGCTTAGGCGATACCTTTGACGAGGTGTGTGCGCTTATCGCCTCGAAACGCCGTGGCGAGCCTGAACCACGTAAGCTCCTCGATATCAAAGGCTCGATACGTCGTGCCGAGGCTAAGGCTGCGGTGCGCTCGTTCGGCCTAAATCCCGAGACCAACGCCCACTTCCTTAACCTGCCCTTCTACGAGACGGGAGGTATCAAGAAGGGTGCTTTGACATCCAAAGATATAGATATCATCGTTAAGCTGCTGCGCGAGGTACGTCCGCACCAGATATACGCAGCAGGCGACCTTGCCGATCCACACGGCACACATCGTACGTGTATGGAGGCCATCCTCGAGGCTCTGGACGTAACGAAGGAGGATGACTGGCGCGAGGAGTGCCACTTGTGGCTCTACCGTGGTGCGTGGATGGAGTGGAATCTCGGTATGGTGGATATGGCAGTGCCACTATCGCCCGACGAGATGCTTAAGAAGCGTCACGCCATCTATCGCCACCTCTCGCAGAAGGATATCGTGCCTTTCCCTGGTAGCGATACTCGTGAGTTCTGGCAGCGCGCCGAGGAGCGTACGCAGAATACTGCTAAGCTCTACGACAAGCTTGGTATGGCGGAGTATCAGGCCATTGAGGTCTTTGTAAAGATGTTTTAGTATATAAAGGGCTAATTATGAAGAGATTTTTAATACTATTCGTTCTGTTGCTTCTTGCTGCTAATGTGTCGGCACAGTCGCTTGTTGGCAAGTGGGAAGGGCAGGTGTATAATGCCGAAGAGGTTATACCTAAGTATACAGATAGTGGAGCGAATATGAATATGGATACGACGGTCACTTATAGCGATGATGGCACGGCAATTAGCGAGTCGTACCTTATGATGTCTATGCCTCTGGACGAAGATACCGTAGTGAAGTGGAGGGTGAAGGTCGAGTTGGGCTTCTTGTGGAGCTATGGGGATGGTCAACTTGCGGAGATAACAAACGGTATTGCTCGTTACACGGTCGAGGATATTGAGTTTGAGCCATCATCTCCCGAGTTAGAACTCCTGATACCGAGTCTCAAACAGCATATCCAGGCTCAGATAGATGAAGCGTACGACACTGGTTCGGAGGGCGTTGAGCGAGTGTGTAGTATAGAGTTTATCTCTGACGACGAGCACATCTACTCGGCCGGTGCTGTGGAGATGGAGGGAGAGGCGTTTGAGGCTCCAAAGATAAAGTTTACGCGTGTAGTGGAGTAGCATAGTGCTGGCCGTAGGGCGTAAGTACGACTATTTCTACTGCAAAAAACGTAATAAGCACTACTATTACTAAAGACAAAATACTGAAAAAAATCGTAATATGAGAGTAATTATTAAGGATCAGTCGGCGGAGGTTGCTCAGTGGGCAGCGCGTTATATCGTCGATGCTATCAAGGCTAAGGCCGCAAATACGGATGCCCCCTTCGTGCTTGGCTTGCCTACGGGCTCTACACCTTTGGAGACATACAGGGAGCTTATACGCCTACACCAGGCAGGCGAGGTCTCTTTTAAGAATGTCGTTACGTTCAATATGGACGAGTATATCGGCCTCGACGAGAATCATCCCGAGAGCTATCACTCGTTTATGTGGACAAACTTCTTCTCGCACATCGATATCGATGCTAAGAATGTGCATATCCTCAATGGTAATGCCGAGGATCTTATCGCAGAGTGCGAGGCCTACGAGGCTGCTATTGTCGCGGCTGGAGGTATCGACCTCTTTATGGGAGGTGTAGGCGAGGATGGACATATCGCCTTTAACGAGCCATTCTCGTCATTGCAGTCGCGTACGCGTATCAAGACCCTTACGCCCGATACTATCGCCGTAAACTCGCGCTTCTTTGGTGGAGATATCTCGCAGGTACCTACACGAGCTCTCACCGTAGGTGTTGCTACTATTCTCGATGCTCGCACGGTGCTTATCTTGGCCACGGGTGCTAAGAAGGCTCGCGCTCTGCGTCACGCCATCGAGGGTGGCTATAACCACCAGTGGACTCTGTCGGCGCTTCAGACCCACCCACGCGGCATCATCGTCTGCGACGATAAGGCTGCCGAGGAGCTTCGCGTCTCAACATATCGCTACTTCAAGGCCATTGAGAGCGGCAACTAATGGCTCAGTAGTAAATTCCGGTGGGGATTGAAAAAAATCATGCAAAAATAGTAGCTAAACGAAATATAAATATCGTCACCCCGAGGAGGAGCAAGTATGAGTTTGCGGAGTGTGATAACGCCACTATGCTCCGACGTGGGGGTCTTCCGCTGTTTATAGAGCCGTGCGGAGTGAGATTGATAGTCGTGCGTGCAGTGCGAAGTGCAATTTCAACTCTTACGTATCAGTGCGGAAGTATAAACAAAGGAAGATCGCCACAGAATTGCATAGACCCAAGTGGGTATCACCACCGCTCGTAGATGCAATTCTTCGCGATGACGTATTGATATCATTTGTTGCTCCACAAGAATTTCAGACTGAGCCCAACTAATGTTTCAAATAGAGCAGTAAAACAATGGGCTGGCTAAATGTAAATTTGATTAGCCAGCCCTCATTGTATATAGTTATAACCCAAACTACTTGGTCCTTACGAAGCGCAGAGAGTGGGGTGTGGTCTGCTTGATGATTATGCGCTCGTCGAAGGCGTAGTGACGATACAGCTCCTCGGTGTAGTAGCGTATGGTGACCATCTCGACATCCTCGATCTTCTCGACATCGAAGCCCTCGGCGTGAAGCTCCGACATAGCATCGTCGATATGCCACGAGGCGTCTACCGCTATGTAGAGGTTTACGGCCGAGTTATGTACCAGGTTGATGCGTATGCGGTGACTATCGAAGGTGGTGAATACCTTGGCAAACTTCTCCTCGAGCACGAACGATAGGTCGCGCGAGTGTAGGTTGAGCAGCACCTGACTCTTCTGTATAAGTATCGGCTCGTAGGCGCGCTCCACATCGCCCGTAATCACCGAGCCCGAGGCTGTCTTGTCGCCAAAAGGACGCACGTAGAGAGGTATGTTCTTGGCCTCTAAAGGCTTGATGGTCTTGGGGTGGATAATCTGAGCGCCGCTGTAGGCCATCTCTATGGTATCCATATAGCTCAGGCGCTCAATCTTGCGAGCATCAGGGAAGACCTTAGGGTCGGCATTAAGGATTCCGTCGACATCCTTCCATACGCTCATCGACTCGGCGTCGAGGACGTTTGCGACGATTGCTGCCGAGTAGTCCGAGCCCTCGCGGCCTAATGTCGTGGTCGTGCCATCTGGTGCGCCACCGATAAAGCCTTGTCCTACGAAGACGCTCACCTCGCTGTCGCCAATCTCGCGCTTGAGGCGTACGGCTGTAGCCTCGAGGTTAACGTTGGCATCCTTATGTCGCTGCTCCGTGAGGAACGCGCGGCGCATATCTATCCACTTGTTGCTTACGCCGTGGCCGTTGAGGTAGTTCGAGATTATGGTCGTCGACACCAACTCGCCAAAGGCCACGATGGTGTCGTACCACAACTCGGCATCGGAGCTACGGTATATGGTGTTGCGTACCGTGTTGCGTAGCTGCTGGAAGAGGAGGTCTACCTGCTCTATGGTAATATCGGCGCCCATAAGCTCGTCTATGATGGCGCGGTGGTAGGCGTAGCTGCCATCTATGCGCTCCAGGGCTAACGCCTGGTTGCCCTGCTGCATCGCCTCGAATACTCCCTCGAGGGCGTTGGTGGTCTTACCCATTGCCGAGACGATGATAAATAGGTTGCTCTCGCCGAGGACTATATCGCGGAGATTGCGCACGCCTGCGGCATCCTTGACCGAGGCACCTCCGAACTTGTATACTTTCATTCTATTTTGTATTAACCGTTACTATATTAAACAGCGTGTGTGGTGAGGACTTGCGCCCCGACCACACACAACATAAATCATCTTATGTGATAACCACCCAGCGGTGTGGTCGCTACACCAGCAGACCATCGAGGTCGTGCAGTGCGTTTATAGCATCCTCGTAGCCATCCTTCGCAGCGCGACTATACCACTCGCGTGCTGCCTCCACGTCGCGCTCTGTGCCCTTAGCCTGCTCGTAGCAGCTGCCGACAATAAACATCGCGTAGTCGCTATGTCCCTGCTTTGCCGCTTTCAGATACCACTCAAAGGCCTTTTTAGGGTCGGCAATTACGCCATCGCCGTGGTCGTAGCATAGACCCAGGGCTATCTGAGCTACGTCGAGGCCACCCTCGGCAGCAAGGCCGAAGTAGTGGGCTGCCAAGTCGAGGTTCTGGGTTGTACCTTCACCCTTGTAGTAGCAGTTGCCCAGCTCGTATTGAGCCTTGACGTGGCCGTTGCGTGCTGCTGTTCGATACCATCTTACTGGCTCGTGTATGCAACGCTTGACGCCGCGGCCCTCGATGTAGCAACGGCCCAATTCATACTGTGCCTCGGCGTGGCCCTGAACGGCGGCATCGAAGAGGTAATCTACGGCTATGGCGTCGTCTTGCTCGACACCCCTACCCTCGAAATGGTGTTTTGCTAACTGATATTGTGCCTCGGCGCATCCCTGCTCTGCGGCTTGTTTCAACAACTCTATGCCCTCCTTAAGGTTGCCATCATTGATGTGGCACATACCTTGATTATACAGTTCGTTCACTCTTACTCACAATTTAGTTATACATACTCGCTTGTTACGTGCTAAACTTGACTTTGTGGTCGTTAGCTCATATCTTACGTATGCAAAGGTACAAATTTCGGGGCAACTATTACACATTTTAGCAATTTTTTTTATGGCTGTAGGCTGTAATAAATAGTTGTGGCGTTATAATGGTTAGATAAAAACAAGAAAAGCGGCGGTTATTGTAAATAAAAATTTTATCTTTGCAATGTGAAAAACTATTTCTACTTATGAACAATAGATGTGTGCTTGTTGCTGGTGGAGCGGGATATATAGGTTCGCACACCGCTGTGGAGCTTATTAATGCTGGATATGAGGTTGTCATTGTCGATAACTTCTCTAATAGCGACGCCTCGTCACTCGAGGGTATCGAGCGTATCACGGGCGTAAAGCCTGCCTTTGTCGAGGTCGACTGCTGCGATAAGGCGGCTATGCGCCGTCTCTTCGAGCGCTACGACTTTAACTCGGCCATTCACTTTGCAGCGTTCAAGGCTGTAGGTGAGTCGGTTATGGAGCCTGCGAAGTACTATCGCAACAATCTGCTCTCGCTGCTCAACCTCGTTGAGCTGATGAAGGAGTTTGGCCGCGAAAATATCGTCTTCTCCTCTTCTGCTACGGTATACGGCGATGCCGATGTATTGCCCGTTACGGAGCTTACGCCTCGTAAGCCTGCAACGTCGCCCTATGGCAATACCAAGCAGATGTCCGAAGATATCCTTCGCGATAATGTGGCTGCCGATGATAGGCTGCGTGGCATAGCACTTCGATACTTCAATCCCATAGGTGCACACCCCTCGGCACTCATCGGCGAGCTGCCTCGCGGCGTGCCCAATAACCTCGTGCCATACATCACGCAGACGGCCGCAGGCATCCGCGAGTGTCTGAGTATCTTCGGCGATGACTATCCTACGCCCGATGGCTCGTGTTTGAGAGACTATATCGACGTTGTCGACCTTGCTCGTGCACACGTCGTGGCAATCGGCCGTATGGTGGGTAAGGTTTCCGACGAGCGTTACGAGGTCTTCAACATAGGCACTGGTCGCCCCGTTTCGGTCTTCGAGCTTGTCAAGGGTTTTGAGCAGGCCAATGGCCTAAAGCTCAACTACCGCGTAGCACCACGTCGTGCTGGCGACGTTACGGCCGTGTGGGCCGACACAACGCGTGCTACCGAGGTGCTCGGCTGGAGGGCTGAGCGCGAGCTATGCGACACGCTGAAGGCTGCGTGGCAGTGGGAGTGTAACGTGCGCGGCATTAAATAACCATCGAGTAAACAATCTAATATAGAGAATATAGATGAAGAGATTAGTAATTATAGCCCTACTGATGCTTATGGCTGTGCCTATGGCCGAGGCTAAGCGTCGCGAGACTCCCGAGGAGATTGAGCGTAAGACGCGCCACTACTCTGGCTGGGAGTGGGGTGCTGCAGGACGCGTCAGCTTGGTGTTTTACGAGCTTGACCATATGCGAATCGCAGGACAGCCTGCGGTGCGCGCCTACCAGAGTCAGGCCAAGATGGGAGGTAATATAATGGTTAACGGAGGCTACTTCCTCTCGAACCACTGGAAGCTCGGCTTGGAGCTTGGTGCGCAGATACAGTACAACTATACGGTTGTGCCAGTATATCTTACGGCGCACTACTTCTACGGTAAGCGTAAGAACTGCCTCTTTAACTTCGTGAATGCAGGAACTAATATCCTCTTCGATAAGGGTCTTAGGTTTGGTACTACGGCAGCAGGAGGTATAGGCTTCCGCTTCCAGTCGCCCGATAACAATCATAAGATCGACCTAATGCTCGGCTATCAAGCCCTGATGCTCTCGCCACGACCAGTCATCAAGGAGCCATTTGGATATAAACCTCAGGATGTTAAGCGTATTGGCTTCAATCAGTCGGTGTTCCTCGGTATAGGAATATCGTTCTAATCACTGTAAAACCGTAAAACCCAAATCTTTCGATGAACATTTTTGACCACAGTATCAAGGCTGACATATATAATAGGCTTGTAGGGTGGGGTGTTGCGGAGTCTACAGCCACGGTATTAGACGGTATCATAATACTTGCCTATCTCGTACTGCTTGTTCTTATCATCAATATCTTACTACGCTGGGGCGTGGTGCGTGGTATTCAGTGGATTGTGCGCCGCACACGCGTCTCGTGGGACGACATCCTCTTCGATAGCAAGGTCGTTCAACGCCTTACGGGTATCGTAACTCCCGTGGTTATCAAGATGATGCTTCCTCTGGCTATCTCGGCGCTCGAGATATCGCAGGAGTGGATTGTTGATGTGCTCTATAAAGGCATAGATATTCTCATTGTGCTGGCAGGTCTGCGCTTTGTCAACAGGCTGCTTAAGACGCTCTACGAGCTTATGCTCCGCCGTCCAGCGTGGCACGATAAGCCTATCAAAGGCCTTTTGGAGACTATGCAGGTTGTTCTCGCCATTGTCGGCATCATCCTAATCGTGGCAATCCTCATAGATAAGTCGCCCGCAGGTCTGCTTACGGGTCTTGGTGCTTCGGCCGCCGTTATATCGTTTATCTTCAAGGATAGCCTTATGGGCCTGCTGGCGGGAGTTCAGCTCTCGGCAAATAATATGCTTAAGGTGGGCGACTGGATTGAGATGCCGAGTCGTGGTATTGACGGCAGTGTCATCGAGGTTACGCTTACGACCATCAAGATACGTCGTTGGGATAACACGTGTCAGACGATTCCGCCCTATCTGCTCATCAGCGAGCCATTTACCAATTGGCAGGCTATGCGCGACTCGGGAGGTAGACGTGTTAAGCGCTCGCTAAACGTCGATATGACCAGCATCGGCTTTATGACCGACGAACTTCTCGCGAAGTTGCGCGAGAATAGCAACGTAGCGCCCCTTCTCGAGGGTGTTGCCACTACGCTCCCCGAGGGCGGTGCTCTTACCAATCTCGACCTGTATATGCGTGTAGTTAACCGATATATCGATATTCATCCTCGTGTCAACCACACTATGCTCGCTATGGTGCGCCAGCTACAGCCTACCGAGTGGGGATTGCCTATCGAGCTATACTTCTTTACCCAGGCTATCGACTGGGTGCCACACGAGCACTTGCAGACCGAAGTTATGTCGCACGTTGTTGCCCTTGCGCCTCTGTTCGGCATAAGGCTCTACCAGGCCCCCTCGAGCGTCGATTTTAAGTCATAGTATGGTTATTTTATCAGAAAGATAAAAAAAACTTAAAAAATATTTTTAACCATATTCCTATGGTTGTTTTGTGGCACAGCACCTCGAGACGCTGTGCCATTTTTATCTATTTGGTGCTCTATTATATTGATATATAGTCTTATTATTGACGATGCCCGGTTGCCTATGATGGTCGATGTCGCCTATGATAGATTTTGTTTATGCATATATTGCTATTGATATAGGCTTTGCTTATATTGCTATAAATATTTTTTGTTTGGAGAATTAGTTTTGTTGTTATATATTTGCACTCGAAACAGATAAAAAGAACGAAAATAGAGCTAAAAAATAGTTGAGTAATATAAGTAAAAAGGTTAATGATAAAAGGATAAAGTGTAAGATGTAAGCGTAAAAATTTAGTAGTGTAAAAAGTTAATAATTGTTTGTGTCCGTGAGGGCTGCTTGGCATAGCTAAGCGGCCCAAACTTTTTATTATGCGCTATCTTTTCCTACATTTGTTCTATCAAGATGATATATTCTGCCTTCGTTGCTCCTCTATACTTATATAAAGTATAACACTCGAGAATGAATACAATGAAGATAAAACGGATACACAAGAGTCGGCGTTTGGCCTTTCTGCTGCGCCACGACCGTAGCTATAAATTCGATAGCTTCGGCTGGCGCGAGGTGAGTGACCTATTGATGAATCACGACTACTCCTACGATGAGCTATCTGCTATCGTTGCTGAGAACAATAAGCAGCGTTTCGAGTTTTCCGAGGATGGGAGCTATATACGTGCGCGCCAGGGTCACTCCATAGCTGTCGATGTCGAACTTACCGAGATGACGCCTCCCGAGGTGCTCTATCACGGAACGTCGACAGATAACGTTGCGCATATCCTCTCCGAGGGTATCTTGCCTATGACGCGCCTCCACGTCCACCTCTCAGCCGATGTCGATACTGCCGCTAAGGTAGGCTCACGCCACGGCGAGGCTGTGGTGCTGGTTGTTGATACGGCGGCTATGTCGCGCGCAGGACATAAGTTCTTCGTCTCGCGCAACGGCGTATGGCTTGTCGATAGGGTAGACGCCGCCTACGTTACCCTCCTACGTTAGATAATAAGAGGACATATGTTCTACACACCAGCGGAAAATTATGCAAAAGACACTTTGTTCGCAGGGTAATATTTCCTATATTTGTATTATCAAACGTATCGCAGGTAAGGATTATGGAGCTACAAGTTATACAGAATAAGATATATGAGATTCGCGGACAGAGGGTAATGCTCGACTTCGACCTTGCTGCGATATATCAGGTGGAGACCAGAGCTTTGAAACAGGCTGTGCGGCGTAATATAGAGC
>JAFTWZ010000049.1 GCA_017465055.1 Alistipes sp.
GAGCCAGAACCAGAGCCAGAACCAGAGCCAGAGCCAACATATGGGAGCACCTATCGTCGAGGCTGGTACGAACTTCCGATAGAGGCAGATGTCAACAGCGATGGTCGTGACGATGACAACAGCACCTACTACTACGCACACCACCTATGCGCAGGCTCGGAGCAGAATGCCCAGCGCAGTGGCCGAGCACGCAACTACTCGGTATGTTTCTCGTCGGAGCACCACTGTCCCGTATGGGTTGCAGCGCCACGCCACGCTATGTATGAGGGCTCGGCAAATCGCACAGATGCCTATACGCAAGACCCCCAGATACCATCTAACATACAGTACTCGCGCAAGGTTGCCGATAGCGGATGTAACAATGGACATATGCTCGGCTCGGCAGAGCGCACATCATCCTCGGAGACTAACAAGCAGGTATTCTACTTCTCGAACATAGCTCCCCAGTACTCCGACACCTTCAACACTGGCGGTGGCGCGTGGAACAACCTCGAAGACCATATCGACGGCTTGGTATGTCGCGATACGCTATACACCGTTATAGGGTGCTACTTCGACAGCTACACCGATAAATACGGCAACACCGGCACACCTAAGAAGATATCGTTCGGTGGCCGCAACGACGTATCACGCCCCACAATGTTCTACTATGCCCTGCTGCGTACAAAGAGTGGCTCGTCGGGCAAGAGCGTCGCAGAGTGCTCAGCATCGGAATTGCAGTGTGCCGCCTTTGTCATCTGCCACGAGCAGGACAAGGGACACAAGCCACAGGCCAAAGATATCATCTCCATCGAAGAATTGGAGCGTATTACGGGCTTTACCTACTTCGAGAATGTGCCCAACGCACCTAAGAGCACAGTAAACGCCAACGACTGGCTATAACCTTATAAATAATATAACATACTATGCTTATAGCACTGCAAAAACGCAAGGAGAATATCGCCGAATACATCCTCTACCTTTGGCAGGTAGAGGATCTACTACGCGCCCTACAGTTTAGCCCCGAAGCCATATATTCAACACTCGTGGCAAAGACCGAGGGCGCTGACGAGCAGCAGAAAGAGAATATCTTCAACTGGTATATGCAGATTGTCGAGCTACTACGCAAGGAGGGTAAAGAGACTCAAGGACACCTCGAACATACACTCCACCTCATAGCCGATATGCACAACCTACACCTGCAACTTATGAAGCTCCCTGCAGGCGAACACTACCGCTCGACATATGCAGCCCTTGCGCCAGAGCTACCACGCCTTCGCACTATCATTGATAAGAGCGACATAAGCGATACGGAGCTATGCTTCCGCGCCCTCTACGCTGCACTACTCTATCGTATAAAGGGTGGTGGCCAGCAAGCCATAGCCGACACATTGGCAGTGATATCGCCAGCCATAGGCGAGCTTGCAGCGCTGTATGGTAAGGTAGAACGCGGCGAAATAGACCTCTTCGAGGAGTAGCTTTTGCCACAAAAAGAGGCTTATAAAGAGCAATAAATAGGTAAAAACCATTTTTTTTTCGCATTTCATTTGCATTTAACAAAAATCGTTGTACCTTTGCACCTCGCAGATGAAGCGTTATAGATAGTAACAACGGAACAAAAACAATAAAACAGATACAACTATGGCAATGAAAAGAACTTACCAGCCTTCTCGCCGTAAGAGAATTAACAAGCACGGTTTCCGTCAGAGAATGGCTACTGCCAATGGCCGTAAGGTATTGGCTGCACGTCGCGCTAAGGGTCGCAAGAAGTTGACCGTTTCAGACGAGGCTACATTCAAGTACAACTAATCGCGAAACGCGGACTTGAAAAGAAGTGGACTGCACAAAAGTGTGGTCCACTTCTTTTTTTTGAGGATTATAAAGACGAGAGAGGCAACAGAGACGAAAGAGACAACAGAGACGAAAGAGACAACAGAGACGACAGAGATGCGCCAGCCCCTCTTAACTGGGCAAAACTCATAGCAACACATCAGAACTCATAACGCCCAAGTAGAGTAATTAAATCGCCATATTGTAGAATTATTGTAGAAAAATTTGGAGTTATTGAATTTTTTTGTACTTTTGCATCAATTGGAAAAAAGTGAACTTAAAAATGCCGAAGGTGCCAAAGCGCGAAGAGTATCTCAGAAAGCCTGAATGGCTGAAAATCAGCCTGCGTAGTACGGCAAATACCGCCGACGTCGAACATATCGTCGAGGGTAAGTGTCTCCATACTATCTGCACAAGCGGTATGTGTCCTAACAAGGCCGAGTGCTGGAGTAGGCGCACCGCAACGTTTATGATTCTGGGCGATATATGTACGCGCAACTGCCGCTTCTGCGCCACAACAACAGGACGTCCTCTGCCCATAGACCAAGAGGAGCCTATGAAGGTGGCCGAGAGCGTAAAGCAAATGGGCCTAAAGCACGTCGTTATCACATCGGTAACGCGCGACGACCTGCCCGATCACGGCGCTAAGATATGGGCCGAGACAGTGGAGGCAGTACGTAGTCTTAACCCCAATTCGACAATAGAGCTCCTTATTTCCGATATGGATGCCCGCCCCGAGCTTATCGATATGGTGCTGGCATCGCGTCCCGATATCGTGGGACACAACATCGAAACCGTCGAGAGGCTAACTCCAGAGGTGCGCTCACGTGCAAAGTACCGCACCTCGCTGGCTACTCTGAGGCATATCGCCGAGAGTGGTGCAGTGGCTAAGAGCGGATTGATGGTCGGTCTTGGCGAGAGCGAAGAGGAGATACTGCAAACACTCCGCGACTTGCGTGAGGTGGGCGTATCGATAGTCACTCTCGGCCAATATCTTCGACCTACTAAGGAGCACTATCCAGTAAAGGCTTACATTACTCCCGAAAAGTTCGAAGAGTACCGACTCAAGGCTCTCGAGATGGGTTTCGCTTATTGTGCGAGCGCACCACTTGTGCGTTCGTCATACTTGGCGGATGCCGCACTTGAAGCAGTGAGAGAGGTATGCAAAACAGAGTAGAACTACCAGAAGTAGAGATTAGAGATTTAGGCGTAATGCCCTATGGCGAGTGCTGGGAACTCCAGCGCACGCTCTTCGACGCGCTATGCAGCAAGAAGGCTGACAAATCAAATAGCGAGCCACTCACAGGCACAATACTACTTGTTGAGCACCCTGCGGTGTACACTCTCGGCAAGAGTGGCCACTACGACAATATGCTCTGCACCGAGGAGTACCTTAAGAGTTTGGGTGCAGAGTTCTATCACATCGACCGCGGTGGCGACATCACATTCCACGGCCCTGGGCAGCTGGTATGCTACCCTATCGTCGACCTCGACACAATAGGTCTGGGTATACGACGTTATATAGATGCACTCGAGGAGAGTGTCATTGAGCTGGCAGCAGAGTATGGCATCGAGGCACACCGTAGCGAGGGAGCTTCGGGTGTGTGGGTCACGACGAAGCAGCGAAGGCTCGTTAAGCTCTGCGCCATAGGCGTCAGAGCCTCACACGGCATCACGATGCACGGCCTTGCAATGAACGTTGCTACGGATCTTAAGTGGTTCGAGCTTATCAACCCTTGCGGATTTACCGATCGTGGCGTATGCTCGCTCACGACGCTATGCGGACGCGAGGTGACTATGGCCGAGGTGAAGCCCAAGTTTATCAATTACCTAACGAAAAATTTAAATGTTAAATATAAAAAATAGACGTTATGCCCATAGAAAAGAGATGGGTTGTCAAGCCACAGGGCGACAGAGCCACGGTGGAGGCATTAGCCTCGCGCCTCGGTATGCCCACGGTATTGACCAACCTACTGGTTCAGAGGGGCATAGACACCGAAGAGAAGGCAAGGAGGTTCTTCTCGCCCGCACTACGCGACTTGCACGATCCCTTCCTTATGAAGGATATGGACAAGGCCGTAGAGCGTATCGAGAGAGCCGTAAAGGCTGGGGAGAAGGTGATGATTTACGGAGATTACGATGTCGATGGAACCACCGCCGTAGCGCTTGTCTACAAGTTCTTAAGCCAGATAGGGCACAAGAACTTGACGTTCTACATCCCCGACAGATATGTCGATGGTTACGGCATATCGATCCGAAGCATCGACCACGCAGCCCGCAAGGGTGTTAAGCTGGTCATCGCCTTGGACTGCGGCATCAAAGCCGTAGAGAAGGTGGCCTATGCCAAAGAAAAGGGCGTAGATTTTATCATCTGCGACCACCATTTACCTGCTGAGGAGATTCCTGCAGCAGTGGCTGTATTGGACCCCAAGCGCAACGACTGTAGCTATCCTTTCGATGAGCTTTCAGGCTGTGGCGTTGGTTTTAAACTCGTCGAGGCGTATGCTAAGCGCAACAACATTGCGTTTTCCGAGATTGAGCACCTGCTCGATCTTCTTGTCGTAAGCATCGCTTCGGACATTGTGCCACTTGTGGACGAAAACCGCATCTTGGCATACTACGGATTGCGCAAGCTAAATGCTTCGCCATCAAAGGGTTTGTTGTCGATAATCAAGATTTGTGGACTTCAGGGTCACAACATCACCATCGACGACATAGTATTTAAGATTGGTCCTCGCATCAATGCCGCAGGGCGTATGCGTATGGACGAGGATGACGAGAATGCCGCTCCATCGGGTGGCCACGCTGCCGTAAGCCTTCTTATCGAGGGTAATGAGCAGGAGGCTGCCAAGTTTGGCGAGGTGATCGACTCGTTCAACCAGGATCGCAAGAGCATCGACCGCAACGTCACTCAGGAGGCGCACGACTATGTCGAGTCGCACCCCGAGCTTAAGGCGCGCAAGAGTACGGTTATCTACAATCCGAAGTGGATGAAGGGCATCGTGGGCATCGTGGCCTCGCGCCTTATCGAGACCTACTACCGCCCCACCGTTGTGCTCACCAAGTCCAACGGCTTTGTGACTGGCTCGGCACGCTCGGTACCAGGCTTCGACCTCTACCAGGCTGTGGAGTCGTGCTCAGACTTGCTGGAGAACTTCGGCGGACATATGTACGCCGCAGGACTCACTATGCGCGAGGAGAATGTCGAGGCATTTACGCAGCGATTCAACGACTATGTTGAGCGTAATATCGACCCGAGCATTCTTGTGCCACAGGTAGATATCGATAGTGAGCTACTCTTCTCGGAGATTACCGATGAGTTTCACCGTCAGCTCAATAATTTCCAGCCCTTTGGCCCAGGAAACACTGCGCCAGTCTTTATGACTAAGGGTGCGAGCAACCGCGGTGATGCAAAGTTGGTAGGTATCGAGTGTGACCACTTGCGTATGGATCTTATGCAGCGCGAGAGGCCCTTTACGACGATTCCTGCCATCGCCTTCCAGCAGCCCACGCACTACGAGTGGGTACGTGCTGGCAAGCCTATATCGGTCTGCTACCAGATTGTCGAGAACCACTATCGCGGCACTGTGAGCAAGCAGCTCAGGGTCAAGGATATCAAGCCCGAGAGGTAGCCTACGCGCCACTATGGTGAGTATGTAGGGCGCGAGCCTTGCAGTATAGAGAGCTTAGAGAGTAAGGAGTTTAGCGATAGACTGCTTAGCTTATCTAAGCTCTCTTGCTATATATGGCAATCGACAACGGCGCTATCGCGTCGTTTCGCCCTCAAAAAATGGCGATTCACACTTTTTTCTCCGAGAATTGTGCGTTGTTTACCAAAAAATCACTATCTTGCGCACAAGTTTGATAGATAAGGTATAACAAACGACCAATTGCAACGTTATACTATTAAGAGCCAGGGCTCTTGGAGATAATTATTTGAGAGAAATTGTTAACTTAAAACTACTTAAAGTATTATGAAAAAGCTAATGTTTTTGATGCTTGCCGTGATGGTTGGCTTTGGTGCTTCGGCACAGTCATTGCCCGATGTTAAGGTTGAGAACCAGGAGGGTAAGGTTATCTCTATCCAGGATTTGGTAGATGGCACTCCTATGATCATCTCATTCTGGTCAACTACCTGCAAGCCTTGCATTATGGAGCTTAACGCTATCAACGAGAGCCTCTACGAGTGGCTCGATGAGGTAGATATGAAGGTTGTAGCAGTATCTGTTGACGATGCTCGTACCGTAAGCCGCGCACGTGCAATGACCCAGGGTCAGGGTTGGGACGACTACGTATGCGTTTACGACAAGAATCAGGATCTTAAGCGTGCTATGAACGTGAGCCTTACGCCCCACACCTTTGTTGTCGATGGCAAGGGCAATATCGTAGCTTCACACTCGGGCTACACTCCAGGTAGCGAGCAGGAGCTCTTCGAGGAGATTAAGGCACTTAAATAGTCTACCGCGAGGATAAACACATAGGGGGTTGTGGGTTGCCACAACTCCCATTGTTCCAAGTTTAAACTTTCATATATGAAGAAATTTTTACTCTTTGTCGGCATTTTGGCCGTCGCTACATTTACTACTAACGAGGCTTCGGCACAGATTAAGGTTGGCGAGGGCCAGCTTTCAGTAGCTTTGGAGAGCAACAACATCTACTATACCCCCGATAAGCAGATGGTAGATTTGGGTCTTGATAAGCCCGAGGACCGTGTTCGTGGTGATTTCGGTTCTAACGACTACCTCAAGGTAGATTACCGTCTTGGTCGCTTCTCGGCAGGTGTTCAGATTGATGGCTACCTTCCAGGCCTCTATGGCTACGACCAGTACACCTATCAGCAGCGCGACTCTAAGCTCACAGCCTTCTTTACGAAGTATGTTCAGTGGGAGGCTGAGAACTGGGGTGTTCGCCTCGGCGATATATACGATCAGTTTGGTAGTGGTCTTATCTTCCGTACATACGAGGATCGTGCACTCGGATTCAACAACGCGTTGGCTGGTGGTCGTGCCTACTACAACATCAACAATATGGTCAACGTGAAGGTATTGGCAGGTCTACCACGTCTCTACGACGTTCGCTCGAACAACCCTGTATGGGGTGCAGACCTCTCACTATCAATCTCTGATATGGTTGGTTGGTACGATGGACTTGTATCTATTGAGGGTAGCTACGTAGGGCGCTACCAGAAGGGTGCTACAGAGTTGTTCCCAACAAAAGAGGAGTTTGGCACGACTGTCGCTGGTATGGATAGCGATGTTGTCAATATGGTATCGGGACGTGCTAACTTCGAGTACAAGGGCATTTCGTTCCGCGGAGAGTATGTAGCAAAACTCAACAACGATAAGTTCAACCCAGCACTCAGTGCGGCAAAGGGTAATGTTATTAACATCGACCTCGGCTATAACTACAAGCGTTTCTCTGCATCGGCAACATTTCGCCGTCAGGTGAATATGACAGCCCCTATTGAGCTTGTTGAGAGCGGTATTGGCGGTGGTAACACCATCAACTACATTCCACTTATCACACGTCAGCACACATACTCGCTTGCTAACCTCAACCCATACCGAGGCACAAGTGTTCACACAGGTGGCGAGATAGGCGGTCAGATCGATCTATACTACTCGTTGCGTAATCCTAAGGCTCGCGGTAAATACTGGAACTTCCACGCAAACTTCTCTATGTTCAATACAATAGATCACAAGTTGGGCGAGATGGATATGGAGGGTCGCAATGCATGGATCGACTTCAACTTCGACGTTGAGCGCCAGTGGAACAAGAAGTTTAAGACTACGTTCTTCTACTCATACCAGCGTTGGGACGAGGAGATTAACCACTACGATGCTGCTGTCGCACACTACTGCGATTCGCACATCTTTGTTGCTGACGTGACTTATAAGATTAATAAGAAGCACTCTGTACGTGTTGAGCTTCAGTACCTCAACTCTGACAACTACGAGGGCGATTGGTTGGCTGGTACTATAGAGTATAACTTGGCACCAAAGTTCAGCATCTACGTGAGCGATATGTGGAACTGCGAGGCTATGCAGGATGGTCAGTATGGTAATGGTATCTGGAATCCCGACACGTTGGAATTTGATGACCACGCACTTTTGCACTACTACCAGGTTGGTGCTACCTTCACTCACGACTTTCTCCGCCTACAGCTCTCTTATGGCCGTAATCGCGCGGGTTATGTATGTTCGGGCGGTAGCTGCCGTTATCAGCCAGCCTATACAGGTGCAAACCTTGCTCTAACCCTCTCATTCTAAGCAACACACACAATAAAAGAATATGAGATTTACTAAGTTTATAGCATTTATCGCCGCAGCCGCAACCCTCGCAGTGGGTTGTGGTGGCGACGACAATGGCGATGAGGGCAAGAAGCCAACAGGTGGCGCTACGCTTAAGGCCGATGTGCAGTCTATAGAGGTCAACAACCCTATCACCTTCACCGTAACAGCCGAGGATGGCACCGACATCACGGCCGAGGCCACTATTTTCGATAAGACTCACAACTTTGCAGAGGTATCAAACCCCTACACCCCTACCGAGGATGGTAAGTATGAGTTCTATGCCGTAGCAGGCAGCGCTATTACTGCGACTATCGAGGTTACAGTATTGCCATCGATTCCAGCACTTCCAGCAGATACCAACGAGGCAAACACTGCATTTAAGCACCGCATCTTGCTCGTGGACCACACTGGTAACACCTGTGGCTACTGTCCTAAGATGATGCTTGCACTTAAGGAGGTTTCGGAGACTGGCGACTACCACTCGAAGTACTACGAGGCTATGTCTCACAGCTACGCGCAAAGCGACCCTGCGACTTCAGCAGCAGCAAATGCTATCTCAGGCCACTTCGGTGTTAGAGACTACCCTACACTTACCTACAACTTTGCATACTCGACCTCTTCGAGCTACAATGCTGAGCATATCAAGCAGCAGATCGATGCGCAGTGGAGGGAGTCGGCCGATGCAGGTATCGCAGCCTCAGCAAGCCTTGCCGCAAAATCGGTTGTTGTCAACGCCGAGGTTAAGGCTGCCGTTGAGAACGACTACCGCATCACCGCTTGGCTGTTGGAGGATGGCATCGTAGCAAACCAGACAAACGGTACAGAGGAGTGGATGAATACCCACGACAACGCTATCCGTCAGGCCTCGACAACAAGCCCTATCTCGGGTCACGATTTGGGTACTATCAAGGCTGGAGAGAAGTCATCGCACGCTATGTCGCTTGAGATTTTAGGTACAAAGTGGAATCGCGACAACTTCAAGGTTATGGTTATCGCCTCGGCAAAGAACAGCAAGGGTGTATTCGAGGTTGTTAACGTTGCTATCTGCCCTGTTGGCGGCAGCGTAGCCTACGACTACAAATAGAAGAGAATTATTCAATAAATTAAAGTTAAACCAATTAAAACCTTAAAAACATTATGAAATTCACAAAGTTTTTTGCAATGCTCTCTTGCGCAGCAATGGCATTTGCAGCTTGCGAGCCTGTTGATGATGGAAAGACCCCAGACGACCCTAATCCTGGCGGCAACCCTGGCGGCACAACATCAGGCGAGCTTACACTCTCTGCCGATAAGACAGCTATCGAGCTTGGCGAGAGCGTAACCTTCACTGTAGAGCAGAAGGATGAGACTACAGGTGAGTTGGTAGACGTAACTAAGGATGTTACCCTCTACGACGCAGACCTTACTAAGCTCTCTAATCCATTTACCCCTACTACCAGTGGCTCAATCAACGTAACTGCTACTAAGGGTAAGTACACATCTAACACTGTAACTATTACAGTTATGGCTCAGATGCCACAGATTCCTGCTGACCCACAGCCAGAGAACCTCGCATTCAACCACCGTGCAGTTGTTATCGACCACACAGGTGTTAACTGCGGTTACTGCCCAGGTATGACCGACAAGCTCTTGGCCCTTGCTAAGACTGAGTGGCACCAGCACTACAACGAGGTAACTTGCCACGCTGGTGGTATGGCTACAGGCGACCCAGGTAACTCAGCAGCTGCTACTGCTTTGAACCAGGCGCAGAGTAATTATATCGAGGGTTATCCTAACATCTGTATCAACTTCCACACTGCTGCAGTAGGTAACTACGGCCAGTCAGCATTCCTCAATTATATGGCTCAGGCTCTTGAGGCATACATCAAGAAGGATGGTGCTGATGTAGGTATCGCAATGGCTGTAGAGGGCGACTCAACTAACATCTACTGCGCTGCTCAGGTTAAGGCTAAGGAGTCTAAGGAGTACAAGGTTGTTGCTTGGTTGCTCGAGAACAACATCTACTCTCCTAACCAGGCTGGTGCTACTAAGGACTACCACAAGATTTACAACTACGCTCTTCGTAACATCTCTGGTGAGTACAGCCGCAACAACGTATCTGGCGAGTCTATCGGCGTTCTTGAGGCTGGCAAGACTTACGACTGCGCATTCACTCTTCCTATGGTCTCTACAAAGTGGAACTGGGAGAATATGGGTGTTCTTGTAATCGTATCTGCTAAGGATGCTAACAACCGTTGGGAGGTTGTTAACTCAGCATACTGCCCAGTTAAGGAGTCTAAGGCATACGAGTACGTTGAGTAATCAACCATCGCATAGCTAATATCGTCAAGGCCTCCCACGTGGAGGCCTTGCTGTTTTATATAGCAGCTGCGAGAAAGTAGAGGTAAGGAGTTTTAGGAAAATTAGGAAAATTAGGAAAATTAGGAAAATTAGGGAATTTAGGGAAATTAGAGAAGTTAGAGAAGTTAAGGTAAAAACTCTAATCTCCCTAATCTACCTAATCTCCTTAATCTCCTTAATCTCCTTAATCTCCCTAATCTCCCTAATCTCTCTAATCTCTCTAACCTCCCTAAATTCCTTATACTCCCTAAATTGCTTTCGCCTCCTCGCCCTCAATCACATCAACCTCGCAGTATCTCTAACCACACTACATTCGCTATATTCCCCCACAAAACAGCAATATATACAACCCTAATAATCAACGTATTACCCAATTAAAGTGAAAAATTTTTGAAAATATTTGCAAAATTATTTGGCAGATTCAAAAAGTTATAGTACTTTTGTGCTTGGAGAGGTGGCAGAGTGGTCGATTGCGGCGGTCTTGAAAACCGTTGAGCTGCGAGGCTCCGGGGGTTCGAATCCCTCCCTCTCCGCTGAATGGAGAAGCAGGTGACTGTGTTATCAGTCACCTGTTTTGTTTTTGTGGTAGCCCGTGAGCAAGCTCACGCCACCACCAACACAAAACTACGATCGACCTGTGGTCGCCCTGCTTCTCTTGCCGTGTGTGGCATTGCTCACTTATGGCGGGGTTGAGCCGATAGGAGTGTAGTTTATTGCTCGGACTTATCGTCCTGCGCTTTTTTTGTTAGGTATCGGCTCTTCGACTGCGTCGTTCGAATCCCTCCCTCTCCGCTAGACCACAAAGCAAAAAGGTATCGAGAAATCGATACCTTTTGTTTTTATACCTTTGGCGCAAGTTCACTTGCAGACGAAGGTGTGAAAACAAAAGATGGCGCGTGTCGCTTTTTGCGCAGTGGGCTTGCAAGGGCCCCTGCGGCAAGCAGAAGGGAAAGGCGTTAAGCAGAGCGACCATCGGGAGCGTAGTAGTCAATCCCTCCCTCTCCGCTGAATGGAGAAGCAGGTGACTGAGTTATCAGTTACCTGTTTTGTTTTTGTGGTGGCCTGTGAGCAAGCTCGCGCCACCACCAACACAAAACGGCTCAGTCGACTTATTGGGCTTATTGGGGCTCACTGTAAAGTTCGCAGGCAAGGCCTGCTAAAGGGTAGTTTAGGAAGCAGGCTGGGCGGTGCGGCTTGCGCGTGAAATAGTTTTATGGATTTTAGTGAAATTAGAGAATTTAGGGAGCAGGCTGGTTAGTACGTTAAAGCGTTGCCACTAAATTCACTAACCTCTCTAATCTCCCTAATCTCCCTAATCTTCCTACCTTCTCCTTTAGCACCGTAGGCGCGAGCTACTCTTTCGGCTCACTGTAAATTTCCAGTGGAAGAATATAAATCGTCACCCCGAGGAGGAGCAAGTATTAGTTTGCAGAGTGTGATAACGCAACTATGCTCCGACGTGGGGTCTTCCGCTGTTTATAGGGCCGTACGGAGTGTGATTGATAGTCGTGTGTGCCGTGCGGAGCACTATTTCAACTATTACGTATCAGCGAGGAGGTAAAAACAAATGAAGATCGCCACAGAATTGCATAGACCCAAGTAGGTATCACTACCGCTATTAGATGCAATTCTTCGCGATGACGATATTTAATGGTTGTCACGAGCCTGCGAATATCGCGACGGCAGCAATAAACCTCGTCACC
>JAFTWZ010000006.1 GCA_017465055.1 Alistipes sp.
GCTTCGCCCCTAAGAACCCCGACAGCGGAAGCAAGTGACCAAATGACCAACAGACATTAGTGCAACCAATAAAATCAGAATAACAATGGCAGTAAAAAGCAGCATACATATCAAGCCTTGCAACATATCATCGAGCGAGGCACACAACCTCAGAACTCCCGAGTATATGCGTAACATCGGCGAGTCGAAAATCTATCTAATACCCCAACTTGTTGCCGACAATGAGTATTGGATAAATCCACGCCTCGGCGATTATGATTTACTGACGCATTACGATAACATTAAGCAGATGGTTAAGGCGAAGACGGGGCGAGCGATGCAGGAGAAAGAGCGAGAACGCAAAGCTAAGAGTGGCAAGATTGTCAAGGTGGCAGGATGCTCACCCATTCGTGAGGGTGTGTTGCTCATCAAGCCCGATACCACATTAGAGGATGTTCGCAGGTTTGGCGAGGAGTGCCAACAGCGTTGGGGAATCACGCCGATTCAAATATTCCTACACAAAGACGAGGGGCATTGGCTCGGTGGACAGCCAGCCCCTGACGATAAGGAGAGTTTTCAAATTGGTGGCAGATGGTTTAAGCCCAACTACCACGCACATATCGTATTCGACTGGATGGACCACGATACGGGCAAGAGCCGAAAACTAAACGATGACGATATGATGCAGATGCAGACATTGGCATCCGAGATTCTATCAATGGAGCGAGGACAATCCAAAACCGAAACGGGCAAGGAGCATTTAGAGCGTAACGACTTTATCATCGAGAAGCAGCGTGCCGAGTTGGAACGCATAGAGGCTGAACGGCAACACAAGGAACACCAGATAGATCTTGCCGAGCAAGAACTCAAACAGGTGAAATCGGAGATACGCACCGACAAACTCAAAAGCGTGGCCACCGATGCTGCCACAGCTCTTGCAAGCGGAGTAAGTTCTCTTTTTGGCAGCGGTAAGATGAAATCATTGGAACGCAAAAACGAGGATTTACGGGACGCGATAGCAATCCGAGACGAGACCATTGAGCAACTGCAATCCAACATCAAACAAATGCAGGTAGAGCACCAAAAGCAGATACAGGAGGTCAAGCAATCATACGAAGCGGAACATCGTAAACAATCGGAGTATATCGACAAGATTCTGCGTTACTTCCCGTATGTGGAGAAGCTGATGCCGATGATTAAATACCTCAGCGAGAAAATGGGATTCAACGACAACCTTATCAAAGCATTATGCACTTTTAAGGAAATCCCCGTCAAAGGTAAACTTTATTCAACGATGTTTAACCAATCGTTTTCGGCCGATGGTGCGGTCTGCTCACTCAAAGAGGACAAGGAGGGAAGATTTGACCTTAGAATCGATGGCGTTTCGCATCACTCTTGGTTCAGACGCAAGAAAGATGAGTTTATGGAAGCGTTAGGATTGCCGACAAGTAGAAGTCAAAATCGAGGGTTGAAACTCTAAAATACTCATCAAGTCGTAATAATTTACCCATACAAGGCTTATTATTACGGCTTTTTTGTAATTTTGCAGTTGGATTGAGGTAACTCCATCCAAAGACATATGAGAAAAAGAAGAAGCGTTATGCTTATCTTGTACTTGAAAACGTAGGAAATTTTCAATTAGATGCAAGGATAGCATAGTGGTTCTCACGCGTATAGCGTGGGCTGCTATTGTTACATCTGCATCTATGGTTTCCTACGACCTTCAAGTAAGAGTGTAGCATACAGTTCACGCTTTTATTGTGATGAATTGTTAAATTTAAATTCAATGATATGAAAAAATTATGGTCGCTATTACTAATTGTATTTGCTTTGTATGGCTGCGTTGGAGCTCCTACAAAAGCAAATAAGAAGTTCTCAAATGTTCAGCAAGAAAACTTTGATAATATGCTTGCACGAAACAAAGACAAAAGTTATCATTTAGGGAATAAAATATTAGAAAAGGAATTTAATGATAGCGTTAAATTAGCAATGGGTGAATATATGGATTCTGTTAAACTATTTGTTAATTGGAAAGCTCAAATTCAGAATATTAATAGTAGAGAAACAGGAAAATCTATTGCATTGTCATTTGAGTTAGAATATGCTCCTGAACAGTATAGAAAAGTAACTTTTGATGTGGATTATATTTTACCACAGGATAGTATAAATACTGATAAAATATATCAGACTATAAGAAGCCTAAACAACTATTCTACCGTTTACTTCGATGGCTTCATAAGAAAGAAAGCAAATGGCGAAGCTCATTATAGTTCATATTCAGATGATTTAATGCATAGTTATCCAGACTTCAAGTTCTTTGTGGTGGATATTAACACTACATCGAAAGGTGATACATTGTCAAACAATCTTCAAAATGCAGTAGATTTAAGTTTCCAAGCCATAGAACCGCTTGAATTAAACTTCAAAAAGGAAATCTCGAAAAAAGAATCAAGTAAGCGAGTAGAGAAAATTGCTCCTCGTTTCAAGGCTGCAAAAGAAGTGCTGACACAAGATGAGAAAGCGTATATCGATAGACTAACCCAAGCACTTACATATAACTTCTTATACGCACAATAAGCATATCAATATAAGCGAAAGGCCGTCACTCAACGGCTTTTCGCTTATACCATATATCTTCTTCTTAGATATTTTAACCAATCTTGCTGTTTGTCTGAAATGAAAGTTCTACCTATCATATCAAACAAGGATTCGTATGTTAAATCAATAAAGGTCGTTTTGCCATAATCGGTTAGCAATGACTTATATTCTGGTATAGCATACTCTAAAAAATGTTTATTACCTTGAGGATAAAGATGTATGTGATAAAAATGTTGAATATCACCCCTATACAACATAGAATAACCCAAAAGATGATTACGCCAAATTTGACGTAGATGGTTCGCCTTTATGAATGAAGTGATGTCTAATGTAGGAATATACCATTGCGAGAGTCTTGTCATCTGGTGGTATAATCCATCAACATTCTCAATATCTTGTCTCTCCTTAACTCCAATAGGATAACCATTTTCAGTGTATTTTACTTCTATTCCAATGCCTCCAATAGAACCATCAGAAGATATATACTCTATGAATGTGTCAAAAGATGTTCCGTCATTCAGATATTCGCTTTTATCAGCAGTTCCTGCATATTCAATAAGTATGCGGTTTATTTTTAATATACCTCCTCCTATTATTTCGTTAAACAGCATAGCAGTAGCATTTATATCTTCTTCCATTGGAGTAAAGATATTGTAAGGAATGTGCTCGCTTCTCAACATGTTGGAGAATAATACAGAAGATTTAAATGATTTAACCTTGCTTTTAATCAGTTCTCTGTAAGTATCACAAAATATAAGTCCTTGCTTGGCTGCATCGGGAGAAAGAATAACTTGAGGATTCTTCTCGTCATAGAAATCATTCAACTCATTTTCTCTAAATGCAAACTGATGAGCACGAGCTTTTGCCTTAAACTCATCATCATAGCGATAAATTTTCCCCTTAATCATTATTCCGCTGTATTATTAGTTTAAGTTCTTCAATAGATAGTGTAGAGTCTTTTCTTCTATGTAGCATTGCATGGCAATTAGGACACACTGGAAATAAGTCATTTTCAACTTCTATCTCGTATCGTCCATCTCTGTTAGAAATTGGAGTTACATGGTGTATATGTATGAAACCTTTTCCTAACTCTCCATATGTCTTTTCAAAATCAAAACCACATACAAAACATTTAGTTCCCTTACTCTGGATACATTTATTGCGTGCATTGATATTCCTCTCATGCGTCGTTATGGTTACTTGCCCCAATTCACCTTCCCAATATGCATTTATTTCATTTTCAATAGTTCTGCTAATGTTGCTTTCACTTAGAACGTTACAGTACTTTTGATGAATTTCTCGTTCAATTTTCCTTATCGTATTATTATGTTCCTCCTCATAATAGATAATGAAATCCATATAAGCTTTTAAAGCTATCCTTAATTTGTCCGCACCGTAATCCTTATATATTTGAGACAAAAAATAATCTCTCAAATCTGTACTTATCCCTCTTGTATGTAATTCTCCATCAAGCATTTTCTGAAATGCTCGATAAAAATCTGCGAAAGAGTTTTTGTTAATGCCATGACTAAGAAAAAGTTTTTCCTTTCCATTGACTAATCGCTCTTCTTCATTGTATATAGCTTTGGCCATTTTATAGATGGCTGACATTTGTTCTACCGTATATTCTATTTTTTTCATTTATTGTCTTCACTAAAGGTTATTAATCCTTTTGCAAAGGTACTTGATTTTATTTTTAGCAAATATAAAATAGGCATAATATTGCCCATTCATTTTTTATTCCCTAAATTTGCAGTGCGAGTTACACGCATTGTTGCAAAGTAATGAAGAACTCAGAAATACGAACGGTTGCTATCTCGTTACCCAATTTTCAAGCAATCCGACCAACCGATTTATTCTAAGCGAGTTATCTTTTCTTGCAAAAGTTACAGAAAAACGCTGGAATAATCAACCGAAAAAGGGATAATTCACATTTAAGGCAGATTCTTTAGCCGTTATCGCCAAGGCTAGAAAGTTAAATAAGAGGTAATAATTTTTGCTTTAGAGGGTGGCGTTTTAAAATAATTTTTATATTTTTGCACAATAAACAAATATTTTAAACCAAAAAACACAGAGTATGTTTTGCTACTATTTAATGCCCATAATCTTTATTCTCGGCATCTTGGCTATTGCCTTCGAGGATGTTATTAAGATTAACAAGGCGGCGACGGCCGTAGGTATGTCGATACTCCTCTGGGCGCTATTTATCATCAACGCCGAGCACTTCCTAACGCTCAACCCACCGGCACACGTCAAGGAGTTTATGACTATGTTCCCAGGACTTCGGGAGATACCTACCCACGAGTTAGCCTTCGAGTTTGTCGAGTGGAAACTAATTCGCGGTCTGGGCGATGTAGCAACAACACTCTTCTTTGTGCTCGGCTCGATGGCCATAATCGACATCATCGATAGCCACGGTGGCTTCGGCGTAATATCGCAGTCGATAACCACAAACCGCCATCGTAAGCTCTTGTGGATATTGTGTCTCACGACATTCTTTATGTCAATACTTCTGGGCAACCTCGCCACCGTAATCGTGCTTATCGCCATAGCTCGCAAGCTCATCCCCGAGCGTAACACTCGACTACTCTTCAGTGCTATGATCATCGTTGCGGCCAATGCTGGAGGCTCGTGCTCCCCTATTGGCGACGTCACCACGCTGTTGCTCTGGACTGGTGGCAACATCTCGGCTATGCACCAGATAACTACGCTTATCCTCCCATCGCTCGTGATGCTCCTTGTCCCACTCTCGATAGCGACGTTTATGCTACCCAAAAATGGTACGGTCGAGCCATTGGTGCTTACGGATAACAATAGCAAGGTTAACCCTAAGGTGCGTAAGATGGTGCTGTGGGTAGGTCTTGGCTCGTTAGCCTTAGTGCCTGTATTGCAGACCCTTATCGAGCTTCCACCGTTTATGGGCGTGCTTATCGGCCTTGTGGCGTTGTGGGCTATCACCGACCGCCGCTATGCAGAGTCTGAGGATGAGGATTTGCAGAACCTGCGCGTACACCGCACGCTCTCGCGCGTGGATATCAGCACCGTCTTCTTCTTCCTCGGCATCCTGATGTCTGTTCAGGCACTTATCGTCACAGGCCAGCTGACGATACTTGCTAACTGGCTCAGCGACACCTTTACCAACGAGAACACCATAGCTGTAATCCTCGGCGTTATGTCATCGTTCCTCGACAACGTGGCGTTGGTATCGGCGACGATGGGTATGTACCCTATTGAGGCAGTGGGCGCCTTTGCTGCCGACAGCTCGTTCTGGACACTTCTGGCCTACTGCGCCGTGACGGGCGGTAGCATACTTATCATCGGCTCGGCAGCAGGTGTTACGGTTATGGGTATGGAGAAGATATCGTTTGGCTACTACCTCAAGCGAATCACCCCAATCGTACTGCTTGGCTACTTCGCTGGCATTTTGATCTATACGCTGATTGCATAGCCTCGGGAGAGTAACTTTAAATAAATGAGCTATATGGAACCTCGCAAATATGTATTTAATAACTCCTCGATAACCATCATCTTTGGCGACATCACCGAGTCAAAGGCTGAGGTTATAGCCAGCTCGGACGATACGCAGATCAGTATGGGAGGTGGAGTATCTCGCGCTATCCGTCTCAAGGGTGGCGAGATTATTCGACAGGATGCTAAAAAGCAGCTTCCTGCGCGTGTTGGCGACGTTGTACTCTCTACTGCTGGAGCACTGCAACACCAGAAATATATATTTCACTGCTTGACGCTATCAAAGGGCAACAAGGAAGCGCTAAACGGACTGAGCAATATCAACGATTTGGAGCAGTACATATTGCGACACTCCATTGACAAGTGTTTTACACTATTACACGCTCTGGATATCAACTCCATAGCCTTCCCTTGTATCGGTGCAGGATCGGCTCACATCCCTATGACAAAGGTTGCCGAGACTATGGCAGATACGATTGCAGACAATCTCTGTATGACACAAAAACAGATGGAGGTTGAGATATATCTCTACAATAGATACGACCTAGATGGCGCATTCGATGATATCAATCCATTTATTGATATGTTTGAGTACTTTGCCATTAGGTCAGCAATGGCAACACAGAAGGCGATTAGCGATATGAGCGCACTTAGTAGCGAAGTGGTGACGGTGGACCGTAGCCATATAAGTATCCCCCGCAGGGAGGATATGAAACACAGGGTCTTCATTAGCTATGCACGAAAAGACAGCCAGAAGGTCGACTCCATTAGAGCAGTACTCGAAAAGCACTCTATCGACTATTGGATTGACATGGAGGGTATATTTAGTGGCGACAACTACAAGGAGGTTATCGTCGATGCTATTGATAATGCCGATGCGGTTATCTTCGTCTCGTCGGCCAACTCCAACGAATCGATGAACGTCATTAGGGAGTTAGGCTATGCCGTAAAGCAGCGAAAGATTATCGTCCCCATACTGCTCGACGATACCCAGTATGCCAAAAGCATCAGACTCGACATCGCAGATATCGACCAGATAAATTTCGCTGACGCTTCTATCTTCGAACAAAAGCTGATTGCCAGTCTAACATATATCTTAAATGTGAAGTAGAACGCCCCACCATTGGGCAGAAAGGCCGAAGATTTCGCATCTTCGGCCTTTATATATGTCCAACATTGTGCAAAACAGCCTATTTTTCGTATCTTAGCACATAGCGCCGATAAGTTGGCACGATTGTCCGCCCTTGCAAAAAACCGAGGCGATGGCCCAGCAAATCTTGCCCCTGCCATCGCCTCCACAAAAAACTATGGGAAACAGTTATAACCCAAACTACCTCTCGATGATATTACCATCGGTATCGATGATGGAATAGTCGTAGCTATCTTCGAGTCGCACTTCGAAGAGCGTCTCCGATATCATCTCCACATCTTCGTAGATAGCTGGGGTGATAACCTCGCCCGTAATACGATCGAAGATGCCGCATTTACCTATAACCCAGTACTCCATATATCGGCTTAGCTCGACAATATTGTCACCTTCACCGTCGCTCGCAATAGGATAGTACAGGTAGTAGCTAATGCTATATACAAATGGCTGCGTCACCCGACCCTCGTAGTCCACGCTCCACATACGACCATCCTTAGAGAGTTGGAAGCCATCGCCGACAATATCTATGTAGGAATACTCCGTTGGATATACCTCCTGGCACTCTGAATCAAGAACGCCGTAGTTATTATCCTCGTCGATGACAATGCGGTAGCCCGAGTCGTGCAGCGCCCATATCTCGCTATACTGGGGCTCAACGACCCACTTGCCATTGCGGTCGATAATGCCCATCATACCCTCGGCGTTGGTCATCACGCAGTAGCCGTCGTGGAACATATATCCAAAGTCATACATATCGTGGTTGTCTGAAAAGTCGAACTCGAAGGGTATAACCACCTCATTCTGCTCGTTGATAAAGCCTACCTTCGAGCCCTTAGTCACGGCAGCCACGCCCTCGGAGAAGAGCCACGCCCTGGTATAATCATTCTCCTCGGCATCGATAACCACGCAGCCCGTGTTGACGTCGATATATCCGCGCTTGTTGGGCAGTGCATACACCGCCAAGTGATGGCCATAAGAAGGTTTGACAAACCAATTGAACTTAGGTGTAGTATACCTCTTTGTGCGGGTATTATACAGCCTCTCGCAGCCATCGGCATAGGTATGCACGTCGACATCGCTCGAGAAGTAGTAGTCGTAGTAGTTGCGGCCATATCTATCCTGATACTCGTCGTAGACAATGTAGACCAATATACCCACTGGCACGATAATAAGGAGCGTACGCATCGCATATCGCAGCCACTTAGAAAATTTGTTGCAAGTCATAATTATTTAGTTTTAGGTTGGTTGTTATTAACATTTGCCGTAATGTACATCACCACACATAGCAGTACAAAGAGTAGTAGCGAACCTGCGAGCAGAGCGTATGTCTCCATCTGCAAGAGTATATAGTTTATAGCATACACTATCGCCACGAAGCCTCCCAACATATAGCCACTACGGCTCTTAAGTATAGCTCTGAAGTAGAACATCAACGCACCGATAGTCATCGCTGCCGCAACGACATAGGCTATGCCAAATGTCACAAACTCCGAGAAGGCGAGCTGCAGTGCGTAGAAGAGCACCAACGAGAGACCGATAACGGCATACTGCACCGCATTAATCTCGCGACGCGTGCGGTACTCCACGAGCAGTCCTGCCACGAAGACAAGTGCTACGATAAGAATACCATACTTTACGGAGCGCTCGGCCTGCTGGTAGGGGCTTGCTGGCTCGACAAACTTAACACCCATAGTCGATGATGAGTAAGACATATTAAGGTCGAGCACGCTCCATTCAGCCTCGAAACCATCGTCACGAACATCGTGGCTAACGGGCAGGTAGTCGCCCGAGAAGCTCGGATGGGGGTAGCTCGATGACACCTCGACGGTTGTAACATTGCCACCTGCCACGAAACTAAGCTCCTCAGTACCCTTGAGATTTAGCTTAAGCGTAAAGTCTACAACATCGCCCTCCTTAACACCTGCGGGAAGGGTAACCTTTGCGCCCAAGCACCTCGATTTATCCTCATATTGCTGTTGCAAGGCAAAGCTCTTGTCGCCAATCGCCACCTCGGGGATAGATAGCAGTCCCTTGAAATCCGAGATATCGAACTTAAAGGTGTTGGCCTGGGCCGCAAGCATCGAGCTATCGACGACAAAGTTACCCTGAACCTCGACAGCCGCCTGGTAGACGATAACGTCGTAAATCGAGCGACTGCGCACCTCGGTATCTACCTTTGCAACGTAATTAAGCTCCGCGGGAGTGTGGGCATATTCCTTTACAGTGGTGCTGCCATTACTCTTTTCCATCACTTCAGACTCGATTTCTGGATAATCGATAGTCTGTGCAAGGGCGTAAGTGCGTCCCACCTCGCGTGTTACGTCATCTTTTGTGTTCTCACGACTATATATGAGTTCACTAATCATCACTAAGGGAATCAATAGCAGAAGTGCAATAAATCCCACTATCGCAGTCTTTGCGAAGTATCGCTTAGTGCTATTCTCTGTGTTTGGTACAGCTGTGTTATTCTCCATAATATCAACTAATTATAGGTTAAATCTCATCGAAGAAGCTCTCGTTTGCAGACTTTGAGTCAAAATGATCGGCAGCAATAGACTCATAGAGGCGATTGCGACCACGATTTACGCGCTCGGTCATCTCCTGAGTGCCCGATGGGTTGGCCTCAAACTGGATAACGTTGGTAATGGATATCGTCGCAGCCACGGCCTCAACATCCTGGTTGGCACCGATATATGCAAATACCCATCCCTTAGCCTTCAGCTCGTCGACCAGAGTCTTGATAGCCTTGCCGGAGTACTCCTTCGAGGCATTCTCGTAGCCGTCGGTAACCACGGTAACAAGCACCTTATCGCTCTCGGCAACACGCTTGCGCAGCTTCGACAGCGATATGCCCATAGCGTCGTAGAGCGCCGTGCAGCAGCTTGGCTGGTAGGTCTCGTCGTTTATCTCCTTGACCTGCTCGACTTCCACGCAGTCGTAGATGGTCTTAACGTCGTCGTTGAACGATACCAGCGATACGTAGTGCTCCTGCTCGGGGTGCTTCTGCTCGGCCGAACGGATAGTCTGTATCGTCTCGTTTACGCTGTCGATGGCAGCCCTCTTAATGCTCTGCATCGAGCCACTCTCATCGATGATAATAAGGTTGAAAATTCGTGTCTTCATAGTTAATGTAGGTTTATTGTTTGTGTCTTGTTATTGGCGCGTTACGCCCTTAGAGGAGAGCAGCGAGCTCTATAATGCTATCCTCTGCACTAATAGAGTGGAGATCTATCGAAAATCTATCTTACAACGTATAAAAAAGTCTAATATGGCATTACGGCATCTAATGTATGTTGGCAACGCTTGCCATCATAGAACGTATCCAACACGCGTTCGAAGATGTCGTGACAAATTAACGCATCGAACAGGGTCATCGACGAGCGGAGCTTAAGGGCATCGACGCTGCCCATTATCTGCTCAATAGGTTTGTCATAGTGCTCAAGGAGCGCCTCGCAAATCACCCTTATGCGCTGGGCGAGTATTGGATGCGCCAAATAGGCCTCGGCCTCGCACCTATCCGAAATGCCGTAGTAGAAGGCCGTCTCGCTACGGCCCAACGAGCGGAGCTGCGGAAATATATACCACATCCAATGACTCTGCTTATACCCACGGCGAATCTCCTCTAAGGCCACCTCGTAGCCATTAAACGGCGAGTCTTGCGCCTTAATAAATCTCTCAATGCTATCGTTTGGTAACATAGTTATATCCTCCTTAATCGTTAAAATTACTCTTTGCCATTGGGCAACAGGTAGTCGAGCACTGCACTCCAGTCGGGGAAGCGCTCCGAGCCGAACTCTATCCACTCGCCCTCGAACTCGCTGGTACCATTCTTACCCCTATCGTCGATTATAATGTCGCCCTTGCACAGGTGCTTGCAGTGAGTGATAACCATTCTCTTATGAAATACATCGTCGAGATACTTTGTAATCCATATCACCTTATCGCTCCACGCCGAGGGGTTCTTCCAGGGCGCCGTGGAGAGTATATAGCAGTCGTAGTGCTCGTTAAGTTTGTGCACCGCCTCGATAGCCCCAGGCATTGGCAACATCTTACCGAAGAGTCCTGGAATCTCATCCAGGCGACCCTCATACTCCTTGAGCACCTCGTCCGACTGCTGCTTCAGACCCGAGACAAAGTCGACAAGCACACCATCCATATCGAAGTATAGCCTACGCTTAGACGTTGTCTTGAGCACCTCGCTACCATAACGCTTACACCACTTATCGACAAGCACCCTACTACACACCTCGCCGCGCGAGATAACCCCCGCAAGTGCGATATCGTCGGCAATCGTAAGTATCAAGTCGCTCTGCTCGAGCGTATCGGCTAAGGTGCGACCCTCGGGGCAGAAGAGGTTGCGCTCTGCGATATGGTCGTAGCCATATATAGCACCCATAATATTGCCACACACCGCACCCGTAGAGTCGCTATCGCCATCGTGGTTTACGGCAGCGATAATCGCCTCCTCGACGCTGTCGATATGTCGCACTGCAGCGTAGAGAGCTATGGCCCAGGTCTCCTCAGCTACCCAGCCCTCGCCAAGCTCGTAGATAGCATCGTCATCCTCGATGTCGTCATATGCAAACTTCATCGCCTTATCTGTCAATGCTCTAAGATAGCCACGCTCCTCGTCGTAACGGCCTTCGTAGAGGCTATCCATAAGGTCTAAGCCCTCGGCAACGATAGCGTCGATATTTTTCTTTAACTGCTTCGATGTCATCCCCACAGCTCTGTAAATCAACACTGTAAGAGGTATTACTGGGAGAAAGCCCAAAGGGTGAAGGTGTGTCATCTCCGCAGCTCCTGCAGCCAGGCGTGCCACCTCAGCAATATCCCTGTCGCCACGCGCAGCAGCCAATAGCGCTACAGGGGCTACGCGCATAATACCTCCGCAGCCCTTGCTATAGTTCATCGGCTTGCGACCACTGCTTATCTCGCGCAGTGCCGAAAGACAGGTGCTTCCGGGTGCGCGCAGAGAGTAGAGTGCCTCGATATCGGCAATCCAGCAGCTATGCCTACGCTCCGCGTTGTAGCGCTCCTGCGTATAAAACCAATCGACATAGGCACGCGCTACAGCCTCTAACGGCGCGCAACTCTGGCCTATGCTACCGAGTAGGCCAGCGGCCGTAAAGAGCGTCATCTGCGTATCGTCGCTAAAGAGCGCCTTGCCGCTTTTATCGAGTTCAAACTCCGCAATACCCCTCTGGCCATAGTGCGACTCGATAGTCTCGCGCCCACAAAACTCTACGGCATAGCCTAAGGCATCGCCCACGGCCCCTGCCACCAACGAACCTCGCACTCTATCTTGTAACATATGTGTACTCTCACTCTTCATAGAATCTCTATATTTAAGAATCTGTTTTGAATTTTATTGAAAGAGTTTGTTCGTTATAAAATTCAAACAGCTTCTATATCTAACGTTTAATCTTCCTTTACCATCTCAATAGCTTGTATCTAAAACTCTAATCTAAATCCCTTCTGTTTCAGTTCAGCGTACTTCGCAGCATTGAAGCGATACTTCGTCGGTGTGCGTCGCGAGGCCTGCTCGGCACGCGGCTCTGCCTCGGTCAAGATGCCGAGCTTAAGCATCTTATTATAGAAGTTACGGCGGTCGAACTTAACCTCTAATATCGCCTCATAGAGGTTCTGCAGTTCGCTCATAGTGAACACTTCGGGCAGTAGCTCGAAGCCTATAGGCTCGAAACATATTCGCTCCTTGAGACAGTTGCGTGCCATACGCAGTATACGGTCGTGGTCGAAGGCCAAACTCGGAATCTCGCTCTCTGCAAACCACTGCGCCGAAGCTGCATCGTCGCCACCCTTAACCTCCGAGAGGCGCACCAAAGCGTAGTGCGCTACGGTGATAACCCTCTCACGCGGGTCGCGATTTACATCCGAGAAGGTGTAGAACTGCTCGACAGAAGCATTTTTTAGTCCTGTCTCCTCCTCTAACTCTCGCCTTGCACACTCCTCTACAGTCTCGTCAATCTGCATAAAACCGCCAGGAAAGGCCCACATACCCTTAAAAGGTTCAATGCCACGCTGAATCAGCAACACCTTAATGCTGACGCCATCAAATCCGAATATCACACAGTCGGCCGTAACCGAAGGGTGCGGATACTTATAACAATATCGATTCTCGCTCATATATCATTGCGTTAATTTTACGCAAAGGTAGAGAGTATTTTCTATTCATGCAAATATTTTGCGTAAATTTTACGCAATCAATCTAACATTTGCGCTCTAAACACCTCTATCTTGGTCACGAGCAACTCCTTGATGACCTCCTCCGAGAGGCGATGGCCACCGTCGTAGTAGCAGACGTGGGGATAGTGCTGCTTAAACTCCTCGGAGCAATCGACAACATCGTCATAACGACCGAACATACCGAGCGTTATCTCGCGCTCGTGGTTGCAGAGACCACCGAATTGTTCACGCTCCAGGCATTCATACCTATCGCAGAGCTCCTCGGTAATCTCATACTCCGTAAGGCCATCGGTACGCATCGAGAAAAACTCGTGTTTGCCAAGCATACCGCGCATTAACTGCGATACGTGAAACGCTGGATTAACCAAAATCTTGGGGCACCCACGGAGCTTCTGCGCCAGCATACCACCCATAGAGCTACCGATTACCAAGTCAATCTTCTGCGTTGAGACTATCAGACGCAGTAGCTCCAACGCCTCGTCGGGGTCGATAGGCAAGTCGGGCGATATCACCACATCCTCGGGTAGGCAGTTGCGGAGCATCGAGGCTGTTTGCGACGTACCCGAAGAGGAGAGTCCGTGGACATAGAGTATCTTCATAGAGGGGTGATATCTCTCATATATCTCCCTATCGCGCGGAGACCATATGCCGAGCTCCTCTACGCCACCGATATAACCCATACGTCGTGCCTTCTCGCGCTGTATCGCAAACCATTCGTCTATAGTAGGCTTCTTCATAGTGATACTTTAAACTTATGTATATAAGGAGTAACCGAAGGTCTGTCTTCTATCATAGAACGTATTAATTTTGAGTATTGTGGTACTCTTAACCATATTTTTCATACCTTTGAGGTCGTAATTTAATACTAAAGCGTATGAAAAGGGTAAGAATTTACATATTTTTGGTTGTTGTAATAGTTATAGGATTGGTAGCCTTTGGTCTCGGTAGCCGACCTATGGTCGAGGGCGCAGATAGCTCGGCCTTCTCCGCCGAGCGCGTGGTTCGGGACATTGAGCAAATATCTCAAAAACACCACTCCGTAGCTCACCCCGAGGAGCGTCAAGAGGTGCGTAACTATCTGGTCGATAGGCTTAATAGCTTAGGGGCTGATACGATAAAGCTCTACGAGTATAAATCGCTCGTAGGTCCCGAGAACAAGCACGTGGTCTACACCTTCGACGCCACGAACATCCTCGCAGAGTTCTATCCCGAGGACAAGGGGTGTGATGATGCCACCACTCTTATGTTTATCGCTCACTACGACTCTCGCTATTCGCAGCCTATGCCGCGCCAGGATACCGTCTGGTCCTACGGCGCTGCCGATGATGGCTACGGTCTCGGCGTAATCCTCGAGAGCGTAGACCAGGCACTAAAATACAGAACTGACTGGAAGCAGGGCGTCAAGGTACTCTTCACCGATGCCGAGGAGGTTGGTATGATGGGTATGAAGGCACAGTGGCAGAACAACCGCGAGGTGTTCGACAACGTGGGCCTTATCATCAATCTCGAGGCTCGTGGCCCCTATGGCCCGGCACTTCTATTCGAGACTTCGCCAGGCAACGCTCGACTTATGGAACTATACAGCTCCGCTGCCGACTACCCATACACCTACTCACTCACAACGGTGGTATACGGTTTTATGCCAAACTTTACGGACTTTACCATTGCTAAGGAGGATATCCCAGGCTTAAACTTCTCAACAATAGCCGATATAAACCACTATCACACCGACTTAGATAACTTCTCGAACATAAATCCTCGCTCGATACAGCACTACGGTGCACAGATTACGCCCATAGTGCATCGATACCTCACCGAGCCGCAGTATGCCGATTGCGAAAGCCTTAAGTCGGAGGAGGATACCATCTGCTTCAGCCTTCCGATGCTCGGCCTGCTAAACTTCTCGAAGACGACATATGCCATTATAAATATCGTAACATTCGCACTCTTCGTGCTGCTGCTCGCGGTAGATAGGCTTCGCGGCCGTATAGAGTTTGGAAGCGTGCTTCGCTCGGCAGGATGCACCCTCGCTGTGGCCGTTGCAATGCTCGTTATTGGTGAGATAGTAGCCTTCGCTGCAAGCCTTATCGCAGGGGCAAAGTTCAACCTCTTTGGTATTGTGCAGGGAGTAGCGTTCGATAACGCCACGATGATTGCCTCGACAGTGGTTATGACCGCTACGGTCGTGGCCATCTATTTCAGACAGCTTAAGCGCTCACTCTTAGGCACACAGAGCTCTATACGTCGTAGCGCCGCCGAGAGTGCTACACTACGCTTTGCCAGCGATAGACTATATGGCGTGCTCGGTGTAATGTTTGTATTAAGCCTTGTGCTGCTACTTGCTATTGGCGAGAACCTGATGTTCTTTATTCCACTCTTTGCGGCGACTTTAGCACTGATGCTTAACCGCCTTACCAGACTCCGAGCGTGGTATATCGTGGGCGTAGCGCTGATACTGCTCCACACGCTCTCGTTCCTCTACGCTCTGGCAATGGCCTTGACCATAGGTGCATTTGGTGCGGTGCTGATGCTTGCCTACCTCGACGTTAGAGTGATGCTGTCGCTTAGCCACCTATATCTTCGCAAATAGCACACCGACGATATGAATTGGATATTACTTATAATTGCAGGTCTCTGCGAGGCGGGCTTTGCCTTCTGCCTCGGCAAGGGCAACCTATCTACGGGCGGTAAGGCTGTAGCGTGGTACGTGGCCTTTGCCGTGATATGCACACTTAGTATGTATCTGCTCACTAAGGCTACTAAGACCATACCATTAGGCACGGCCTACCCCGTATGGACTGGCATCGGCGCAGTATGTACGGTGCTTATCGGCATCGTCGTCTTCCGCGAGCCCACCTCCTTCTGGCGTCTATTCTTTATCTTCACACTTATCGCCTCGATCGTAGGACTTAAGATGGTTTCGTAGGATAGGATCTACCAAATGCTAAAAGAGGCTGAATAAAAAGTGTATTTTGTCGTTATGCTCGCCCTCAAAATGCTCATTTACGCTCAGTAAACTCCGCTTTTTCGGGCATCGCAGGCCTAAAACTACATCTTTTTATTCAACCTCTTGGCAAAACGGGGATGACAA
>JAFTWZ010000007.1 GCA_017465055.1 Alistipes sp.
AGATAACTCTCAAGCATAAGAATCTTTGTCTATGTTCGGATTTTTCTGATAATAATGGTTTATAGATTAGATGTAATCATAAATGTAGTTAGCTGTTAGGTGGCATAAACACAAAATATCGGAATTGTAGATACTATTATTATTGTTATAGTAAGTAATAAGGGAGGATAGATTAATCTATCCTCCCTTAATCTAAATACGTATCCCCTTATAAGTTGGAATACTATTTGGTTGAACAACCTTATTGGAATCAGAATCTTGCTTCTGTTCCTGTTCCTCATTTACGGGAGTGGGCGGGGCAAGCTCCAACTGAATCTTACGGTCAAGTGCAGAAAGTTCCGTTTTCAATTGTTTCAGTTCATCTTCCTTTTTCCAAACTTTTCCGGCCAGTTCTTGCAGTTGTGGAATATCCTTTGCCAACGCTTCGTTTTTCTCTTTCCGTTGGGAGATTATACCGGGTATTTTCTCCAACGCATTGAGAAAGTTGGTAGCAGCGGCTTTCGGATCGGCCATTGCCAGATGTCCGTTGTTGAAGGTATATTTGTAATGACCCTCGATTACAAAACGGTTCTCAATGGTAGCCAACCCACTTGCAAGCGAAGTTTCACTGATTACCTTGATAGGGAATCCGTACAATTCACCCACACGGACATACTGACCGCCCGTAGTGGCATTCTTGGCTATCTCCTGCAACTTCTTTCCGATGTTTTTCTCATCAGTAGAAGGGAAGTCGTCCAGCTTTATCAGGTTCAGCCGGTTCCCATCCTTATCGGTCTTGGCAAGAGAAAGGAACTTGTTGTAGTCTGCCGTCATGCCGTCAATGATTACACGGTTGTTGTCATACTCCTTCTGAATGCCATTCAAGGTAAACTCCGCATTTGCCTTGCCCTTGTTGAACGACTTGCGTTCACCTTCCAAAGAGGCTATACGCTTTTCCAACTTCGCCTTTTCAAGCAGGTCGGTATTGCCTGACAGGATAGCCATATACTCCGAGAAGTTCATGCCTGATTTCTCGTCCATAGCACCCTCGTCAATGGTTCTTGCACCCATAGCACCGCTTTTGAGCTGTGTGATGAAGGTCTGCTTGCAATGGAGTAGGTTGAACTTGTAACTGTCCAATGACTTTTCCACCGCGTAGATGATTACATCCACATTGTCGCCTGCAAAATGCTTGGCAATCTCGTTGCCTGCACGTACGCCACGACCGTCACGCTGTGCAAGGTCAGACGGTCGCCAGGGTGTATCCAAATGATGGATGGCCACACACCGTTTCTGGGCATTGACTCCCGTTCCGAGCATACTTGTAGAGCCGAACAGCACACGCACCGAACCTTCATTCATGGCGGCTATCACCGCCTTGCGTGCCTTTTCGTTCTTGCACTCCTGAATGAAGCGGATTTCCGAAGCGGGTATGCCGTAATCCTCCGTCAGCTTACGCTTGATTTCGGAATAGACATTCCAACCGTTACCGGGCTGATATGTACCCAAGTCGGAGAAGACGAACTGCGTTCCCTTCTGTGCATCGTACTTGTTGTAGTATTCCGCTATCACTTTGGCACAATGGCTTGCCTTGTTGTCGGGATGGTCTTCGTACTTGTTTTCATCAATCATACGCATATCCAACGCCATCTTACGGGCATAGTCCGTAGCAATGAGCATCTTCGCCTTTTCTTCCGTTTCAGATAGCGGCAAGCGTCCCAAAATGGTGGCATTGCCTGTCTTGGCAAACTCCATCAGTCTTTGGATGAAGTCCTCCTGCTCCGGAGTGGGTGGTATATGGTGCAGTATCTCGTTCTTCTTCGGACGGTCAACACCCACATCCTCCGCCGTGCGATAGTCCGTAATTTCATTGTAGAAGGCAGCCAGCTCCGGCACCTTGATGAAGTAGCGGAAACGTTCCTTCTGCACGATGTTGTTGGTTACATTGAACTCGAAGTCGGTAGTCTTCTTGGCGAAGATTGCCGCCCACGCATCGAAACAGCGGATGTCCTGACGTTCCAGTTCCTTCGGACGGAGATACTTGAACAGCAGGTATAGCTCCGTGAGGGAGTTGCTGATGGTCGTTCCCGAAAGGAAAGTAGCCCCCAAGTCCTTACCCGTGCGTTCCTGTATGGTACGGATGGCAAAGAGCATATTGAGTGCCTTTTGTGAGCCTTCGGAATTGCCCAATCCCGCCACACGGTCGTGTCGGGTGTTGAACATCAGGTTCTTGAACTGGTGGCTTTCGTCCACAAAGAGATGGTCGATACCCATCTGACGGAAGTCCACCACATCGTCCGTGCGGTTCTTTATGGTGTAGGCTATCTTCTCCAGCTTCACTTCCAAGTTGAACTTGCGTTTCTCCAATCCCTTGAGCATCGCACGGGATATGTCCTTACCCTGCGAACGCAACACCTCCAAGTTTTCCTCCACCGTATCAAGCTCTGCCTGCAATATGCGTTGCTGTAATTCCGGTGACTGAGGTATCTTGCCGAACTGGTCGTGCGACATGATGACACAATCGTAGTCGTTGTTCTTGATGTTGTTGAAGAAACGGACACGGTTCTCGGTGGAGAAATCCTTCTCCGAAGCATAGAGGATACGGGCATTGGGATATGCCGTCTGATAGGTGGCGGCAATCTCCGCTACATTGGCTTTCAGCCCGATAATCATCGGCTTGTGTGCCAATCCCAGACGTTTCATTTCGTGTGCAGCCATACACATGATGAGTGTCTTTCCCGTACCCACCTCGTGGTCACATATCCCGCCGCCGTTCTGTTTCAGCATCCAGACACAATCCTTCTGACTCGGATAGATGCTCTTCACTCCGTAACGGGAAGAGAGGGCTTTCAAGTCCAAGTCGGGAAAAGTCTGATGGCTTCCGTCATACTTCGGTCGCACGAAGCAGTTGAACTTGCGGTTATACATATCCGTCAGCGTGTCCTTGAACGACTGCGGCTGTTCCTCTAGCCATTCGGCAAAGCCGTTTCGTATCTCGTCAATCTTGCTGTTGGCAAGCTGTATGCCCTCGGCATCGCGTACCTTGATGTCGTTGCCGTTCTCGTCCTTGCCGATGCTCTTCATCATATCGGGACAGGTGTTGTGCAAGGCGTGTTTCAGCAGGTTCATACCGTCATAACTGCGGTAATATCCCTGCACGGCAAACTCCTTCCAAATCTTCATATTCTTATGTCCGCACTTTACGGAATACTCGTCCAGACTCTCCGAGTAGGCGATGTTGATGTCCGTATCGTAGAGCTTGCTCATATAGGCTGCATAAACACCCGTAGGTATCCAGCGTTCCCCGAAGTTGAAGTCAAGTTCCTCAAAAGTAATCTTCTGCGGCTCTGCCGCCTTCAATGCGGCAAGCGATTCCTTGACACGCTCATCCTCACCATTCTCCTGCATCCATTGCTCGATGCGTTCCGCCTTTTCAATCACATTGCCTGCGATGAAACAGTCGGCAATCTCATAGTTCTGCACCAATGGATTGTAGTAGATACGACCGGACAAGGCAGTGAGCAGTTCCTCTTCCGTTCCGTCCGTCAAGCCTCGCATATAGTCGAGGTTTACACCTCCGTATTTGTTCAGCGAAGCCGACAGTGCCTCTTCAGGTGTGTCCACATGGGTAACGGCATCCACAGCAAATGCCACAGGACGCTCGAAGATGTCAGCCTTCACAAACTTGCCATCCTCGCTACGCTCCAACGACAATATATCCCGTCCGGTGGCATCCATCATTATCAGTTTCACGTTCAGTCTGCTGTTCAGATTGCCGTAACGTGCTATAAACTCATCGTAATACTTATTGAGGTAGCCACGCTGCGGGTCGTTAGCCTCGTGGTTCTCCATTTCATAGGTATATAGTCGCTCATACGCATCACGAAGTGATACATACAGTTGTGCTTTCTCCCGTTGCACACCCGAAAGGTCAAGCGGATGGAACATTGCCCCGTATGTGGTAACATCTTTCAGATAGCCGGGATTGTAGAGAGTATCAACCACCAAAGAGCCGTCACGGTGGTGCGGCTCCAGCGGACGGTCAAACTCTCTCGGCTGCATCAGTTCCTCTTTCTTCCGCTTCTTCTCTTCCTCGCTTTCCGTATCGGGAAACAGCGACAGAGTGCCGTCCGATGATACGGCAACGGGAGTTTCAACACTCTGCGTAACCTCTTCCGTAACCTTTTCTGTTGGTGTCGGCACTTCCGTTTTCACTTCAACGGCAGGTGCTTCCATCTGCTTCTTCTCCGCTTCCCAACGAGCCTGAGCCTTGGCACGAAGTTCCTTACGTTGTTCGGGTATCAAGTCCATCACCATCTCATAGAAGCCGTTGATGGGCGGATTGTCCTCCCAATTGATGGCAGCGTATATATCATCGGGATCAACCGTGCTTGAAGTTGCTTCCGCTTTCGCTTCTTCCTTTGGCTCTTGAACAGGCGGCTTAACCTCTTCAACCTTCTTGGGTTCTTCTTTAGGTTTGGCAGACATATCAAACAGACTTGGCTGTATCGGTTTACTCTTGCCTTTCTTTCCACCTTTGGCACTCTTAATTTTCTGCCCGGTTTCTGCTGCCTTGCGTTCATCTTCGGTAAAGTTCCACAGGTCGTAAAGACTCATAACCGGAGTCCTCGATGATATTATTCCCGAATCGGTGTCAATAACTTTCTTTTCTTCGGCTGGTTTCTCTGCGGGTTTAGGTTGTTCAACGACCAGTTGCCGAGTTACCTTCGGTGTCTCCACTTTCGGACTTTCCAGCTTAATCGGTTCACTCTTTACCACCTGCACGGTAGCCGAAACATAGCGTTCCATATCCAGACGATTACGGAAATCCTCACCGAGCATATTACGCAAGTCTTCGGCAATACCCGGTACACCTCCTTCATGTTGGTACACAAGGGCTGGCTTCCCGTAAGGGTCGGTATCGACCTTTCGGGAAGTATGGACAATCCTTTCGGGATGCTCCGAAAGATAGCGGTTTATGCCTATGCCGTCCTGCACGGTAGTCTGTGTGAAGGTCTTGTCCTCTTCACTCAGTTGCTCCTTACGCTCATTCTTCTGAAGAATGATAAGGTCGCTTCCTACTTCCGTATTGGCTTCGTTCACGAACAGATTGTTCGGCAGACGGATGGCAGAAACAAGGTCTGCCTGCTTCATCATCATGAAACGGGTACTGCTGCTTGCTTCCGAGTTCAGTACACCCTGTGAGGTGATAAACGCCACGATACCGCCGTCACGCACGGCATCCAGTCCTTTCAGGAAGAAATAGTTGTGTATATGCTTTGCCGACTGCTTGCGGAGCGGATTGCCGAAGGCAAATGCTGGGTCGAACACGGCAATATCCCCGAAAGGGATGTTTGACATAGCCACATCGAAGCGGTTAAGGAAAGGCTTTTCAATCTTCTCGAAACCTTCAATGCGTACCTTCTTGTCGGGATAGAGGTGTTTCAGCAGCTTGCCCGTAAGCAAGTCCTTTTCAAATGCCATTATATCGGCATCGGGATTGTGCTTGACAAGCGAATCCACGAACGCACCGCGTCCGGCAGAGGGTTCAAGCAGCATCTTCGGCTGTATGCCGTGGCTGTGCAATACCTCCGCCAATACATCGGTTATCTCCTTCGGTGTGTAGAATGCCGTAAGTATGGACGCTTTCAGCGAGTCCACATAGCGTTTGTACTCCGTATCGTCCTTGCTGTTCTCACGGATGAGCTTGTGTAGTTCAACGGTGTGAGCAAACAGATCGAGGTCGGATTTCGCCCAATGGACGGCATCCGTCAAGTCCTTGGCAGGGTTAAGAATACATTTCAAGCCACCGAAACCGCAATATTTCTCCAATACTGCACGCTCTTCGGGTGTGGGTGTACGCTGTTCCCTGTCAAGGGTGAATACCGTCCTAATCGCCTCGATGTTGTCCCGCAGCTTCGCCTTGCGGTTAAATGCCATACTCTTCGAGATAGAGGATTACGGCTCCTGTCAGTTCCGAATATAGCAGGTCATATTCGGGTGATTGGGCGAAGAAATCATCTGTCAGGTCGTAGATGGAAAACACCTTATCAATGAGTGGAAGCAGTTTTTCGGCAAAGGCGATACGCTTTGCCTCCGGCACTTCACGGTCAAACTCCCTTTCAAGCACCTCCATAAGCAGTGTATATTTCGGATAGTGGAGTCCACGCATGAGGTCTGCCATAGCCAGCTCCTGTGCCCCGTCAGCGGAATGACCTTCACGGCGTGCCTGCTCATAGACTTCTGCGGCACGGTTGGCACGGGACTTTACGAAGGACAAGTCCTTGGCTTCAACAAAACGATGTTCCTTGAGATAGTTCAGAAGATAGAGTCCGTAGTAGGACAGTTCTGTTTCATGAATGTTCTTGTTCATATTACTTTGGATTTAGTGGTATATGGGATGGAATGGATAAGGAAGAAAAAAAGGCACCCGGTATCCCTCCGAGTGCCACCACTAAATCCATTGTAAAAAGAAGTATTCCGTAAAGAAAAACCAATTGAACAATGAATCAGTGGCAAAGGTACTCTTTATTTCTTCCTTATGAAACAATTACACCCGTTTTTTACTTCGGGAAGATGAATTGGGTGTTGAAATCGCTGTCAAAGGCAACGATGGCACTGAATTTCTTGCCCTGCTTGCTCTTGAAACCTTTGAGGACTCCGGTCTTGCCATTTGTAATCAGTTCCTTCATCTCATCATCGGTAAGATCTTTTCCCGCTTTCTGTCGGAAGATGGGCAAGCCGCACTCCTTGTTGTCGCAACGCACGACCTTATGGAAGAACTGCATCTTTCCCGTTCCACATTTCGGGCAGGTGCATTCAGACTCTTTGTGTCCGAAAATCTTCTGGCACGAAAGCAGTTCGGAGGTAATCAGACTGGTGTATTCCTCGATACCTCGGCGGAAATCCCTGTCGTCCATCTCTCCACGCTCGATTTTGGCAAGCGATTGTTCCCATTCACCCGTCATGGCGACATCTGCAATCTGCATCTCCTTGACGACATAGTAGAGTGCCAATCCCTTTTCGGTAGGTACAAGGGATTTTTCGGCACGCACCACATAGCCGCGTGCAAACAGCGTTTCGATGATAGCTGCACGTGTGGCAGGTGTTCCGATACCACAGTCCTTGATTGCCTGTCGCATCTCATCGTCCTCAATATCCTTTCCGCAAGTCTCCATTGCTGCAAGCAGGGATGCTTCGGTGTGAAGTGGCTTTGGTTTGGTCTGTCCGGTGGTCAGTGATGAGGAATTGACAGATACAACATCGCCCTCGTTCCAATCGGCAGGCAGCAGCACATCTTTCTTGTCCGCACCATAGATATATCGCCAGCCCTCCTTCTTGATTACCGAGCCTTTGGCGGTAAAGGTGATACCGCAACAGTCGGCAGTCACTTGGGTTACATCCTTGATGCACTTCTCAGAAAAGGCTTCCAGCATACGACCGACAATCATATCGTAGATGGTCATATCCTCATTGGACATATGCTTGGGCAATTCACCTGTGATGATAATGGCGTGATGGTCCGTTACCTTTGAGCCGTCCACGCTACGGCGTGTCGGTTTCTTGATGGAGAGTGCATAGAGACTCCACACCGGACGGTTCTTCAAGGTCTGCAACAGTTTCGGAATCTCAGCAAAGACATCTTCCGATATATAACGGCTTCCCGTTCTCGGATAGGTGATGAGCTTCGCTTCATAGAGTTTTTGGGCAATGGCAAGTGTCTGTTCAGCCGTGAAGCCGTGCTTGCTGTTCGCATCCTTCTGAAGAGTGGTAAGGTCATAGAGTAACGGTGTGTCTTCCGTTTTCTCCTTACGGACTACTTTTGTAAGGGTGGCACTGCTTGTTCCCTTAACCTTATTATATAGTTCCTCCGCAACAGCCTTGTCCTTGTATTTCTCCTCGGAGTCAAACTTCACGACCGTGCCGTCCTTATGCTCCGTACCGAAATGCAGCTGGTGGAAAGTTTCGGGAGTGAAACGCTTGTTCTCCCAGAAACGCTTGCACACCATAGCAAGTGTAGGAGTCTGCACTCTGCCGAGTGAATAGGTGCCACGACCTGCGGCAAGCGTGATGGCTTGCGTTGCATTGATGCCTACAAGCCAATCGGCTTCGCTGCGTGCTTTGGCGGCATAGTACAGATTATCATACTTGCTACCGCATTCAAGGTTCTTCAATCCCTCACGGATAGCCTTGTCTGTAAGCGAACTGATCCAAAGACGGTCAAATGGTGTGGCACAGCCTATATATTCATATAGGTATCGGAAAATCAACTCACCTTCACGTCCGGCATCGGTAGCCACGATAATCCTGTCGCTCTCGCTGAACAGACGGGTAATTACCTTAATCTGTTTCATTACTCCGGCATCGGTCTTATAGCCCTTGTCGGTCTTGACTTGTCTGGGAACAAGGGTGAACACCTGCGGGATGATGGGCAGGTTCTCAGGGTGGAAACCTCTGATGCCATATCCTTCGGGCAGGGCAGGCTGTACCAAATGCCCGAATGCCCAAGTGACGTTGTAGCCGTTACCGGTGAAGTAACCTTCCTCTCTTTCCGTTGCCCCTACGATGCGGGCTATCTCTCTTGCCACGGATGGCTTTTCTGCTATGATTGTTTTCATTGTATTTTTCTTTTCGTTTTACGATTCTACTTTTGGATTTAGTGGTGGTCGGGATTACATCTTCACGCCCTTGCTTCGCTTGGGCTGTTGCTGCTCTCCCTGTTTCTGCTCCTGTTGCTGTTTCTTGTCGTCAGGTGCAGTCTGTCCTTGCTTCAAAGGCTCTTTTACGTGCTTAGTTGCTTCGTTGGTCTTGCCCTCGTTGTTCACGGCTATCTGCGTGCGGCTCTCGTTGGACGGTGCAACTTTCTGTGCTGTGTCGGGATTGTTGTTATAGAGATACGGGCGACCTGCCTCACGATTGAACTTCAGGTACATCGTGGCTTCCTTACCCTGTGCATCAACGACCTTTTCAAGTTTCACGGTCTTTCCGGCTACATAGTCGGCTTTCTGTTGGTCATTGAACTCGACATTCTTCCATCTCTCGATAGGTTTTATCTCACCGTTCTTCAACCAGTTCTTCTTGTTTCGTTCCAACTTCTCTTCGGCTGTCTCCTGTTTCTTTTCGGTATCACGCTTTTCTCCCTGCTGTTGTCGGTTGCCGTCCACGGACTGCCTGACGCTTTGCCCTTTGGGAACGAACTCGATACCTCTCTGCTCGACATTCACCTGCAAGGTGGCTTTGAACTTGCGACCGTTGGAGAGCTGGATTTCCTTGTCAATGAGTGGTGCTCCCGTTTTCAGCAAGTCCATTTCGGGCTGGCTCAACTTCGTGTTGCCGATGGTATCTTTCCACTTGATACGGCTCACGGGAATACTCGTGATTTCGTTGGTCTGTCGGTCGATGCTCACGTATGAGGGGATAATCTCTCCCGTACTCTTGTCCACCAAATCGGCGACACGTCCCATGTTACCCGTTTCACGGAGGTTCCTTGCATCCTCAGCACTGAACTTATACCCCTTGAACTCCTCTTTCAGATTGGCTTCCTTCTGAATGAGGTGGGGAACAAGGCGGACACTGCCGTCCTCCTGTTGCTTGAATGATAGTCGGGCTGCCGTCTCAAACTTCTCGTCACCGAAAGTCGGTGTTACCGTTACCAAGTTGGACTTGCCATAGTTGAGCATCTTCTCCAAGTCGCCCGACTTTTCCAAATCGTCACGGCGGATACCCCAACGCTCTTCCAACTGTTGCCAATTGATCTTGCTCTCGTCAATGGGCTGATAGCCCTTACGCTTGCCCTCTGTCTGGGCTTGTTCCTGTTTCTCTTCGTTTTCCTTTTTCATTTCTTCTTTGTTTTGAGGTTCTACACTTTTTGCCTGCTCTGCCTTGACCTTGTTTTCGTATTCCGAAATATCGACCTTGTGCGGTGCAAGCAGTTCCTTGTTCGCTTCGGGATTCTTCAGCAGCTCTTTCATTACGCCGATAAGGTGTTCTGCCTGGTCTGCCGCCACACGGTAAAAACCGAAGCGGCTGGGTTCCTTACACTGCCGGACGAAATTCTTGAAGAAGTTGTCCAGCACATCGCCGTGTCTGTCGAACTGAAGGAAGTCCTGTGCATTCTCCGCCTTGGCGGGTGTGCGTTTCGGATTGCCGTCCTTGTCAAGTCCGGCTACTACGCTGATTTCGCCCGTCTTCTCGTCACGGACAATCAGCACGTCCTTGTCTTTCTTTTTCTGTTCCATTGTTTTTTGAATTTGTTATTTGGTTAGTTTATGAAGGCAGGTTTCGTAAAACACTGCATCTCCTTTTCTGAAAATCTCTCCGTGTTCCTTGATGAACTCCCGCACGTCAGACACCTTGTAGTAGCTCTTTCTGCCTATTCTTATATAGGGCAGTATCTTCATGCTACGGTAGCGTTGCAGGGAGCGCTTGCTGAATTGCAGAAGCATACACAAGTCCTGATTGTCAAGCAGCCTTTCACCATCCACAAGCGGAATTTCCATCACATCGGAATTGTCCTTCTCGTACTCCTTGCGGGCAAGCATCGCTATCAGTTTGTCCTGACGGTCAAGACGGGTAGTAATTTCACGCACCCACATCTCGAATGTTCTCTTATCCAGTGCATCCATAAGTTCAAAGTTTTTTCATTGTGGGTATTCTTTTTCCCGTTCGCATCATATAGTTCTGCTTGAACTCTTCCAGACGTTTCGGGTCACAGAACACAATACTGCTTCTTACCATTCGCTCAACCTCTGACAAGGAGTAGCGGCAGTTGCCACGAACCATGTAGTAGCTGATTTTCTTCTCGCTGCGAAGTCGTTGCAGGGTGCGTTTGCTTATCTGCAAAAGCGCGGCTACCTGTTCATTGTCAAGAAGTATTTCGGTATTCTCTTCACTCATTCGTTTCTCACTCTTGCGGACAAAAGCGGCAATACCGTCTATCTTTTCCATCAGCTCCTTGTAGGCTGTACTTTCCATCTGAATTACTTCCATATCATGCTCTTGTTTTTCGTTTCTGATGCGAATTTCGGGGATTTCCAAAAGGGCGTTTAACAACTCACTAATGACTCACGGAAGATTTTCTTGAATTTGTCCGGCTGTTGCACCGTCAAGTGTGCCAGATACGGCAACAAGGGTGAGAAAAACGCAGAATCAGCATATTGCAGGCTACTTTTGCAGCAAACAAATTTTATCGCGTATGGAAGTAGTAACTATTGAGAAAAAGACATTTGAAGCGATGCTCACGGAGATTGCAACGCTTATACGAAAGGTGGACCTGCTTTGCGAGAAATGCAATGACAAGAGACTGCCACAATGGTTGGACAATGAAGATGTGTGCCGCAGGCTACGCATCAGTCCAAGAACCTTGCAGACAATGAGGGATACTCATATGATAGGCTGCACACAAATAAATCGCAAGTTCTTCTATAAGCCCGAAGAGATTGCACGGCTTCTTCCCCTGTTGGAAGATGAAAACAAGACATAATAAATAACTCTAACCACTAAATCCATTTTTCATGAACAATCATCAAGTAATTACAGCAGACGATGAGCCTATCGCAACTGCATTACATTCTTTAAGAAATGCAACCCGTAAGGTCAGTAGTTTTATACGCCAATATCAACCGCCGATGGATGGTGAACGTTATATGACGGATAAAGAGGTTTCGCAAACACTGAAAATCAGCCGTAGGACATTGCAGGAATACCGCAACGAGAAGATACTGCCGTATATCATATTCGGTGGAAAGGTGCTGTATCGTGAAAGCGACATCCAAGAAACACTGCAAAGGAACTATCGGAAAGCTATGCCGTAGTCCTAAAACAAGAAACGGACAACCTTTATTGGCTGTCCGTTTCTTGTGATATTCGGTTTTGCCACAAATTTATAAGACATTTGTGGCAGAATGATGTTCAGCAGCAGTACCCGCTTCGGGGTATATGAATAAATATCTGTTCACTCTTGCGATACTTATCATATATTTTATTGACTATCCATTTGCGAAAAACATCGGTAAAGTAGGTGTCTATGCGGTAGGCTATCGGTATTATAATTTCCAATGAATAGACATCGGCGGTGTTGCCGTTCTCCAAATGGATAGACCGACAGACTTCGTAATCGTTAAGTATATCCGACTTACGGATTGACTTTATTGCATTACTCACAGCTGTTCCCGTCACATTGAATGCCTCAGCAATTTCCCATACCGTCATCCATATTCCGTTACCTAATTCGTTACCCATATAGTTACCTGCCGGGGCAGTGGTAACGCTTACCATATTTCCTTCTATCTTGATAATGTTTCGTTTCATAACGACCTCCGTTCTTATATCGCTTGACAAATGAAATTCTCCATAGGAGCCAGAGCTTGAGAGAGTTTCTCCATATCATTGCTGACCTTTTCAGCTGTGATTTTGGCGTAAATTTGCGTCGTTCTGATGCTACGGTGTCCCAGCATCTTCGACAATGTTTCAATAGGCATATCATTGGAAAGACAGACTGTAGTCGCAAAACTATGGCGACTCATGTGCCAAGTGACGTTCTTTTCTATACCGCATTTCTTCGCAATAACTTTGATTCCGTTTTTGCAGTTCGGGTAGCAGGGAACGGGTAGCAACTTACCGTCTTCGGAACATCCTTCATATTTCTTGATGATACGCAAAGGCACTTCAAGAAGGCGAAGATTTGTTTCTGTTCCTGTCTTCTGACGGTTGGTTTTAATCCACAAATGTCCGTCAAAAGAGGTCTGCAAGTTCTCCTTTGTCAAGTTTGCCATGTCCGTCCAACTTAGTCCGGTGAAGCAACAGAAGATAAAGAGGTCTCTGATAAGCTCATAACTTTTCTTCTTGAAACTTCCCTCAATGAGCATCTTTATTTCCTCCTTTGAAAGAAACCCTCGTTTCGTTTCCTCTTTGGTGATGCTGTACGCATAGAACGGGTCACGTTGCAACCAACCATTATTGATAGACATATAGATGATTCTTTTGAACGGCATCATATATGACCAGATGGTATTGGTGCAATGATTCTTCTCTGTGCGGAGGAACAACTCGAAATCCGTGATAAAGGCAGGAGCAAGTTCCTTCAAGGCAATATCGCTGACCTTGTATCGCTGACGGATGAACTCCGACAGGTGGTTATATACGGTACAATATTTCCAATAACTGCGTTGACTCTTGATTTTTCCAACTTGCTTTGCATAGTCCTCATTATGCTGACGGAATACGGCAAGCAGTGTTTCGTGGTTCATACCCATACCCAAGAAGGCATTTCGTACCTTCTCTGCGGTAACATAGTTGTCCTTATCACAAATATCCTGATAAGCCTTGTTAATACCCACTCGGATTTTGTCAAGCATTCGGTTAGCCTCCAATGCTACAACACTTCTTCCCGTCATTCTTCCGGTCTTGACATCCCAATGCTTTTCATCGACATCAAGTTTGCAACTGAACTGTGAAATCTTACCGTTCACAGTGATACGACACATTACAGGTACAAGCCCGTTGCTCTTCGGAGCATTACGCTTCAAGTAAAATAGGATTCTGAATGTACTTCTCATACTCTACAATTTTTAGTGAGACAAAATTATTTATTGTAGAGCTGGATGATGGTTTGCAAATCACCGCATATCAACGCAATCGCACCAAGCGAAAATTTTTCTTTGCCATTTTGGATTATAACAGCCAAATCGGTGTTATATTTGTGCCGTGATAGCATTGAGATCGCATGACATCAGTCGGTTGGCAAGCCCTTCTTTTCAGTCTGTCTTGCCGTGGTTCTTCGTAACGAGTTGGTAACGAAACTTTGGCTTCAACGGGCATTTTGTTGGCTTTTCGTGGCTTCGCCTTATTTCGCCAATGTACGATAAATCGCTCGCAGACAACTATTATTCCCCGATTTTCCCTGTCTTTCGATTTTTCTTACTATCTTTGCAGAAGAGAGAGTTACAAATGCCAATTTATCCTCTTTGAAGGCGATTGATAGGCTCGAGGTGATGATTCGATGGTGTAATTGGTGCGGAGAGACTCTCTGGTAAACATAACATAAGAGTATATATAGTATGAAATATTTTGGAGCGCACGTAAGTGCATCAGGCGGCGTTGAGAACGCCATAAAAAATGCTAAGGCAATAGGCGCTACGGCCTTTGCACTCTTCACCAAGAACCAGCGTCAATGGCTTGCGCCCGAGCTTACTGCGGCGCAGATAGAGTTATTTCGCCAGCAGATGGCCGAAGCCGGATATGCAGCGTGGCAGGTGTTGCCACACGATAGCTACCTCATAAACCTCGGTCATCCCGACCAGGAGGGGCTTGATAAGTCGCGCGAGTCGTTCTTCGAGGAGATGCGTCGTTGCGAGCTGCTCGGTCTTGACCGCCTAAACTTCCACCCAGGTAGTCATCTAAAGCGTATCTCGGAGGAGGGGTCGCTCGACCGCATCGCCGAGTCGATAAATATGGCTCTGGAGCGCACGTCGGGCGTTACGGCCGTCCTGGAGAATACCGCAGGGCAGGGCTCGAACCTCGGTTTTAGATTCGAGCATTTGGCCTATATCATCGACCGTGTTGAGGATAAGAGCCGCGTAGGCGTCTGCCTCGATACGTGCCATACGTTTGCCGCAGGCTACGATCTGCGTACTACGGAGGCCCTGGATGCTACGTTTGCTGAGTTTGATAGGGTGGTAGGCTTTAACTATCTGCGTGGTATGCACCTCAACGACGCTATGCGCCCATTGGGTAGCCGCGTAGACCGCCACTCTCCGTTGGGCGATGGCGAGATAGGCTGGGAGTGCTTTAGATATATCGCCCGCGACAGCCGCTTCGACAACATACCTCTTATCTTAGAGACCCCCGATGAGGCGCGCTGGAGCGAGGAGATAGCTAAGCTCAAGGAGTTTGCTACACAAGAATAATTTACCGCATAACACAACTATTATGAAACGATTACTACTACTAACGATTGCGCTCGCGACGCTTAGCGTTGCCTCGGCGCAGGTATCTATCGACCGCCCTTATGCCGTTGGTGCCGACGTCTCGTGGCTTCAGTCTCAGGAGGCTCGAGGCACGCAGTTCTCGGATCGAGGTGAGGCTGGCGATGCGCTCGACATATTGTGTGACAATGGCTTTAACTACATTCGTCTGCGCCTCTTCGTAAACCCTCGTTCCGAGCTCGGCTACTCGCAGCGCGATGGCTACTGCGACTTAGAGCACACGCTTGTTATGGCCAAGCGCATCAAGGAGGCAGGTATGTACTTCTTGCTCGACTTCCACTACTCGGATAACTGGGCCGACCCCCAGAAGCAGATAATGCCTCAGGCGTGGCAGACATACTCCTACGACGAGGTGTGTCAGGCACTCTATGAACATACGCGCGACGTCCTTGTAGCCCTTGAAGCTCAGGGTACTGCCCCCGATATGGTGCAGGTGGGTAACGAGGTGAGCAACGGTATGTTGTGGCCCTATGGCTCCGTGCGTCACAGCTTCGAGGGCCTCTGTGGTTTGCTGCGTGAGGGTGTGCGTGCCGTACGCGAGTATGCCCCAAGTGCCGAGGTTATGCTCCACGTGGCCTTAGGTGGCCAGGCCGAGGAGTCGCAGCGCTTCTTCGACGCTATGAACGAATATGGCGTAGAGTACGACATCATAGGTCAGTCGTACTACCCCGAGTGGCACGGTACGCTCGAGGAGCTTGAGGCTAACACCAATGCACTGGTACTCAAGTATAATAAGCCGCTTATCGTTGTGGAGTATCGCGACCACTACCTCGATATCGAGCGTATTGTAAGCTCGCTGCCTAATGGCTTGGGCCGTGGCACATTTATCTGGGAGGCTACATCGCCACAATGGGGTAAGCTCTTTGACGAGAGCGGAGCTACTACCGAGGCAATCAGGGCCTATAACCGTTAATGCTAACAGCGTAGTATTGTGGGCGTTGTTGAACTTATAGTCATTGCCATAGGGTTGGCTATGGATGCCTTTGCCGTCTCGTTAGGTAAGGGCCTTACCGTGCGCCACGTCGCCGTGCACCACGCGCTGAAGGCTGGTGTGTGGTTCGGAGGTTTTCAGGCGCTGATGCCCATCGTGGGCTACGCCCTCGGCTACAGCTTTACAGATGTTGTTGCCAGCATCGACCACTGGATAGCCTTTGGTCTCTTGGCGCTTATAGGCCTAAATATGATTCGTGAGGCGGTGTGGGGCGACGATGAGGCCCAGGATGCCGACTTTGGACCACGCACGATGTTCGTTATGGCCGTTGCCACGAGCATCGATGCCTTAGCCGTAGGTGTCACTATGGCCTTTCTCAATGTAAATATCGTATTGGCTGCCACAGTTATAGGCGTTATCACACTCCTGCTCTCTGCCTGGGGTGTCTATCTCGGCTCTCGTGTCGGCGATAGGCTTGGCTCACGCGTCGGAATCCTCGGTGGCGTGATACTTATAGCGTTGGGTATTAAGATATTGGTTGAGCATCTCTGCTCTTAGTGCCAAAAAGAGCGCGAACTTCTGCGTTACGCTCGGCTTACGCGTGAAAGGAATTTAAGGAATTTAAGGAGATTAGGGAATTTAGGGAGATTAGGGAGCAGCGAAGTTTGTGCGTTAAGCCGCTGTCGCTAAACTCCCTATATTCTCTAAACTCTCTAAACTCTTTCCCAAATTACTTATCGCTCTGCAACGATTGCCTTGAGCTTTGCGCCGAGCTCGCTATTCTCTATGACTCCGTTTATAAGCTCCGCGCCTGCACCATATAGATATACGGGCACCATAATGCCCGAGTGACCATCCGTCGTCCAGCGATACTCTACACCCTGCTCCGAGAGATTAAAGTCCGAATTGCTGCTCACAAGCGACAGACCGCCAGTCTCGTGGTCCGAGGTGACCACAACTAACGTGTCGCCGTGGCTCTCGGCATAGGCTACAGCAACCTCTATAGCCTCCATAAAGTCGCGCATCTCGGCCTGCTGACCCTCGGCATCGTTGCCGTGACCTGCACCATCGATTATCGAGCCCTCGACCATAAGCACAAAGCCCGAGTCGCCACCCTCGCGCTCGAGGTGGTTTAGTGCTGCCGAGGTGGCACTGGCGAGGTAGCCTGTGCGCTGCTCAATCTCCTTGTCGGCCAAGAGTATCAATTTGCGCGGTGCGCTACTTGCGCTGGCAGCGTCCAGAGTCTGGTAAAACGCAAAGCCTCGATTGCTGATTGCGGCAAGTGCCTGCTCGCGACCGCCGTAACGCTCGTCGAAGAAGTGTGTGCCGCCGCCGATGGCTATGTCTAAGTCGCTATATAACAGCTGCTCCGATATCGTTGCGTAGTCGTGGCGCGAGGCTACGTGGGCATAGAATGCGCCAGGTGTGGCGTGCTGAACGTAGGTGGTGACCACGACGCCTGTGGCCTTGCCGAGCTTCGAGGCCGCCTCCATAAGTGTCTCGAGTGGAGTGCCATCGGGAAGCTGTCCGAGCACCGTGTTGTTGGTCTTCTGCCCCGTAGCCAATGCCGTGCCCGAGGCTGCCGAGTCGGTGACGCGGTTGTCGAGCGAGTAGGTCTTCTGCAGGGCTATGTTGTCTGCACGGTCGAAAATCGTGGGCTCGTAGCGATTCTCGAGCTGCATCATCGACACCGATGCAAGGCCCATACCGTCGCCGATAAGGTATATGATATTGCGAACCTCCTGAGCTACAGAGATATTGGTGATAAGTGTAAAGATTGCGATAAGTGATATTAAGCGACGCATAGTAGTACTCTATTTTATATATTTACGATAACGATAAGCGTTGAGGTGCAACCTTAATCTGCCCCCATTGCTTGCAAAAGTAGTTAAAATTAGTTATCTTCGCAACTATAAACGCAATAATCGTAACAATAGTATTAGTAAATCGTTAAAGCGATGGCAGAGGTACGCATAGCACAGGATTGGAAGGAGATTCTCGGAGCGGAGTTTCAGAAACCATACTTCGAGGAGCTGGTGTCGTTCGTTCGAAGCGAGTACTCCTCGGGCGAGATTTACCCCGCGGGCCGCAACATATTTCGAGCCTTCGATAAGTGCCCTTTCGACAAGCTCAAGGTGGTAATCATTGGTCAGGACCCATATCACGGCCCGGGACAGGCCAACGGCTTGTGCTTCTCGGTAAACGAGGGTGTGCCCTTTCCTCCCTCGCTGCAAAATATCTTCAAGGAGGTGCGCGACGATGTGGGTGCCGAGGTACCCGTATCGGGCGAGCTTGACCGCTGGGCCGAGCAGGGCGTACTTCTACTAAACGCTGTGCTCACAGTGAGGGCGCACAACGCGGCCTCGCACGCTGGGCGCGGCTGGGAGCAGTTTACCGATGCTGTGGTAAGGGCTATTGCCGAGCGTAAGCGTGGCGTGGTATATATGCTGTGGGGTAACTATGCACAGCGCAAGTGTGCCATTGTCGACGGCTCACAAAATCTGATACTTAGGGCAGTGCACCCCTCGCCACTATCGGCCTATCGTGGCTTCTTTGGCTGTCGCCACTTCTCTGCGGCGAATGCCTACCTCGAGAGTCAGGGGTGCTCGCCAATCGTTTGGTAGCCTACTTCGATTGGCGATACTGCTTGGGCGAGAGTCCGGTGGCGCGCTTGAAGTACTTGCCAAAGAAGGATTGGTTAGGGAAGTTTAGCGACGTAGCAATCTGCTGTATTGTCATATCCGACGATTGCAGTAGTGCGCGCGCCTCGAGAATTACGTGGCTCTCGATCCACTCGCCTGCCGAGCGCCCAGTATGCTCCTTGACCAGCTTCGAGAGGTACTTAGGTGTTATGCATAGCCTATCGGCGTAGAAGCCTATGAGTCGCTCATCGCGGTAGTGCTCCTGCACCAATTCGAAGAATCGCTCGACAACACTATTCTTATATATATATTCGTCACGCTGCTTGCTATCGAGGCTTGAGACTCCGCCGTAGTAGAACACGCGAATGAGGTTCTCGATGACTTGCAGGCGGAAGGGGTTTGCGGTATTCTCGGCTGCGCGGTATAGTATTGCGTAGAAGAAGTGTATGGCCGTGAGCTTATCGCTATCGATATCCACCACAGGGTTGTTGTACATAACCATATACTGACGTTGCCAGCCTGGTAGGTTGAGTATATCGATAAAGCGCTTCGAGAGCGAGATGGCGTAGCCCTTGATGTTGTGGCTGTGGCCCATAGGCTCGATTATCTGCCCTGGCATAAGGGTTATGAGCTGCGGACTCTCTACCTCATACTCCTTGAGGTTTATCTTCAGACGACAGTGTCCACTGGTGCACATCACAATCACGGCGTGTGTGAGTTTACGAGGCTCGTTGTGTAGGCTCTTGTCTGCGAGGTTGTCGATGGTGAATAGCTTGAGGTCGTCGTCGATGGCTACGCTATCCATAGGGGTGCGATCTAAGTCGATGTGGTTGAAGAATCGTTTCATAGCAAGATGTATGTTTAAAGTTTTTCGCCGTTGTCTGGTGCAAAGTAACAAAATAGTATTTGTAAATACAAATGTGATTCTGCCTTTAGAACACAATACAGGTCTAAAGAGAATATTTTTCAGAGTATATACGACTAATTGGCTATTATTTATAATATAAAGTGGAGTGGTTAAAAGGAGTGATGGCGAGCGATTGTTGAAAACTTATTGGACGATTATTTGTAGTTATCATCGAAAAATTAGTATCTTTGGGCATTATAATGATGCGCCCTATATAGAGGCGTTTAAAAGGTGGTTGGGACTGAAGTGTTGGGTATATGGCGCTTGTCCTCAATGAAGTCCTAACCGATAAAAAATTACAACTATGGCAAAGTTTATTGTTGAGGGTGGCCACCGCCTTAAGGGTGAGATAATGCCTCAGGGTGCTAAGAACGAGGCACTGCAAATAATATGTGCTGCGCTGCTCACATCGGAGCGCGTGGTGCTTCACAACGTCCCCATCATAGCAGATGTTATGCAGCTGCTCGAGCTTATGAAGAGGATGGGCGTCAAGGTCGAGCGTCTCTCCGACGACGATTTTGCGCTCCAGGCCGATAATATAGACCTCGACTACCTCCGTACGGCCGACTACCACAAGCGCTGCCGTCGCCTGCGTGGCTCGGTGATGATGATTGGCCCGCTACTTGCGCGCTTCGGCATAGGCTTTATGCCCAAGCCCGGAGGCGATAAGATTGGTCGCCGCAGATTAGATACCCACTTCCTCGGCTTCCAGAAACTCGGCGCCGACTTCAATTTCGACCTCAGCGACGAGTTTTATACCGTTGAGGCTAAGCGTCTTAAGGGTACATATATGCTCCTCGACGAGGCCTCGGTGACGGGTACGGCAAATATCGTGATGGCAGCGGTGTTGGCCGAGGGTCGCACGACGATATACAACGCCGCCTGCGAGCCCTACCTTCAGCAGCTCTGCAAGATGCTCAACCGTATGGGTGCCAAGATTTCAGGCATAGCCTCAAACCTGCTCACCATCGATGGCGTAGAGTCGCTCGGTGGCACTGAGCATACTATGCTCCCTGATATGATCGAGGTGGGAAGTTTCATTGGTATGGCCGCTATGACGCGCTCCGAACTGACCATTAAGAATGTGTCGTACGACAACCTCGGCATTATACCTCAGCAGTTTGCGCGTATGGGTATACGCTTCGAGCAGCGTGGCGACGACATATATATCCCCACGCAGGAGAACTATAGCATCGAGAGCTTTATCGATGGCTCTATTATGACCATCGCCGATGCTCCCTGGCCAGGCCTTACGCCCGACCTATTGTCGATATTCTTGGTTGTAGCTACTCAGGCTAAGGGCTCGGTGCTTATCCACCAGAAGATGTTCGAGAGCCGACTCTTCTTTGTCGATAAGCTCATAGATATGGGCGCTCAGATTATCCTCTGCGACCCTCACCGCGCCACAGTTATTGGTCACGACCACCAGCATCCACTTAGAGCTGCAAGTATGACTTCCCCAGATATACGTGCTGGCGTGGCGCTACTTATTGCGGCTATGAGTGCCGAGGGTACGAGCACCATTCAGAATATCGAGCAGATAGATCGTGGATATCGCGATATCGATGGCAGGCTTAATGCGTTGGGGGCTAAGATATTGCGTCTCGACGAATAGCCTCTTTGTTGTGATAAGGGGTCATCTGTGAAGCTTTGCTTGTCTGAAAAATGCTCATTTACCTCGAGTAAACTCCGCTTTTTCAGTCTGCGACAAATCTTCAAATCTAACCCCTTCTAACAACAAATAGGGTTCTTTGTTGTGATAAGGCATCATCTGCGGCGTTTAGCTTGTTTGCAAATTCCTCATTTACCTCAAGTAAACTCCGGATTTGTAAACTTCGACTAACCACCACATCTAATGCCTTTTAACAAAATGTTTTTGTTGAGTAATATGAGTAAATAAGTAAGATATGTTTTTAGAGAATAACAAACACAAGGGCTGGATCGAGGTGATATGCGGCTCGATGTTCTCGGGTAAGACCGAGGAGCTTATCCGCCGTATGAAGCGTGCGCAGTTTGCTAATCTAAGGGTCGAGATTTTCAAGCCCTCGATCGATGTTCGATACTCCGAAGAGGAGGTGGTGTCGCACGATGCCAATGCCATACAATCTACGCCCGTAGAGTCGGCGCAGAACATCCTACTTATGACTGCCGATGTCGACGTCGTAGGTATCGACGAGGCGCAGTTCTTCGATGACGGCATAGTAGATGTATGCCGCAAGCTCGCCGATAGCGGTATCAGAGTAATTGTCGCAGGTCTCGATATGGACTATATGGGTGTACCCTTTGGCCCTATGCCTGCGCTGATGGCTACGGCCGAGTATGTCACCAAGGTGCACGCCATATGCGTACGCTGTGGCGACTTAGCCAACCACTCGCACCGCCTTACCGAGGACGATAAGCAGGTGCTCTTGGGCGCACACGACACCTATCAACCAATATGCCGCCACTGCTTCAACGAGCTGAGGGGCAAGAAGGAGTAGACAGACGTAATAACTATTATAATACTATGCAGAAGGCTGTAGAACAATGTGTTGAGGTGCTCCGAGCTGGAGGACTTATTCTCTATCCTACCGATACGGTGTGGGGCATAGGCTGCGATGCCACAAACGAGGAGGCTGTGCAGCGAGTCTATGCGCTTAAGCAGAGTAGCGATAAGAGGTCTATGTTGTGCCTTTGTCGCGATGCCGATATGGTTGTGCGATACGTAAACCGCGCTCCAGGCATAGCTTTTGAGGTTATGGAGCTCTCGGAGAAGCCTCTGACGGCTATTCTCCCAGGAGCTACGGGCGTTGCCGCAAGCCTTATCCCCGACGAGGGTACTTTGGGTGTGCGTGTTCCGCGTCACGACTTTTGCCAGGCGCTACTGCGCAAGTTTGGTCGTCCGATAGTCTCTACGTCGGCCAACATCTCGGGCGAGCCAGCCGCCAAGCGCCTCAAGGAGGTTGAGCGTACGATTATCGAGGGTGTCGACTATGTGGTCAACCCTCGCTTCGAGGGCAAGCCCACGTTTAAGCCAAGCTCGATAATAGCCTTTGGCGAGGGAAACGAGGTTAAGATTATTAGAGAGTAGTACCATATATGGCAAAGCAACTTATAACCCCTGTGCAGAAGCGTTTCTCGGACGTAGACTCCTTTATGCACGTAAATAACATCTGGCAGCAGAGCTACTTCGATATGGGCAAGACTCAGTTCTATACTCAGGTCTTGGGTATCACAGGAGTATTCGACAAGCTGCGCATCATCACCGCCTCGACGCACACCGACTACTTGGGTCAGGTGCGCCTTACGGACGATATCGTCGTTGTCACCGACGTCGCGCGCGTGGGCAACAAGAGTATGACGCTGCACCAGCGCATTATGTCGGGCGATAGGTGTCTTACGGAGAGTAGCTCGGTGATGGTAGCCTTCGACTTTGAACTTCAGCAGACGGTGCCTATACCCGAAGAGTGGCGCGAAAAACTCAGCGAGTACCTCATTGAGGCGTAAACGGCGCCTGCCGCTCGTAGGTGTAAACAATCCATTCATACTCAAAATATCACCACCGGGTAAATTCACTCGGTGGTGTTTTTCATTGTCGATAATTTTCTATAACTTTGCAGAGCAAAGTGGCTACACGGGATTTCGCTCTGATGTAGCACGCTGGTGCGATATAGAATCTGTTTTGAATTTTATTAAACAAGTTAATTCGTTATTGCTAAGAGTAGTTTCGGATTCTTTGAGGCTCTTTTCGGCATCTATCCATTTTGGGAATTTGAAAATAGCTCGCTATTCCCTGTATCCCCAAAATGAATATCTGCTCAAAAATAGTCCTCAAATAATCTCGAAATAAAATTAAAACAGATTCTAGTCGAAACAAACAATATTAACACAAATAGTACACAAATGAAAAAGTTTCGCTTTCTGTTGATGGCTCTTATGGCCATCGCGATGATTGGATGTGCTGGCGATGATGGCGGCCTTGTTTTGCCTCCTAATCCCAATCCTCCTGCCCCAACCCCCGATCCTGAGCCTTCGGAGTATCCACTAATCTCTACCGACCCTGCGTTCGTCACAGAGGCTATGACCGAGGATGTAACCGTAATCCTCAACACTGCAGGCACGGCAGCCGATGGCTTCACTGGCGAGCTCTATGCCCACACTGGCGTTCTGACTACCGATAGCGCCACGACGGGCGACTGGAAGCACGTCTTGGCAGAGTGGGGCGATAACATCCCCGAGTGTAAGCTCGAGAGGGTAGAGGATAACCTTTGGCACTACGTAATCAAGGGCGGCCCACGCGCTTGGTATGGTGTTGAGGAGGGTGAAACTATCACACATATCGCCTTTGTATTCCGCTCGGCAGATAGCAAGATTGAGGTTAAAGATAATGGCGCAGATATCTTCGTCGAGCTGGCCTCGGAGGGTATGTCCGTAAAGATTATCTCTCCTGCTCACGGCGATATTCTCAAGGTGGGCGAGGAGTATACGGTGCAGGTACAGCAGAAGGCTGCAACCAACGTTAAGCTCTTCAAGAATGATACGGCCGTAGCTGAGACTGGCAGCGCAACGTTGACATATACCTACGCTCCTACAGAGCCTGAGGATGTGGTATTTAAGGCTGTGGCTACCGATGGCACTAATACGTTGGAGGATAGCATCAGCGTAGCTGTCTTGGGCGATACGGAGACCGCTTCGCGTCCTGCAGGTCTCGAGAATGGTGTGAATATCAGTGGCAACGAGGCCACCTTCGTACTCTTCGCGCCTGGCAAGGAGTCGGTAGTGTTGCTCGGCGACTTCAACGATTACGCTCCATCGAACAAGTATATGATGAAGAGGGATGGCAACTACTTCTGGACTACCGTTGCGGGTCTCGAGGAGGGTGTTGAGTATGGCTATCAGTACCTCGTTGATGCCACAATCAAGATTGGCGATCCATATGCTAAGAAGATTCTCGACCCCTGGAACGATAAGTGGATTGATGCTGCGGTATATCCTAACTTGAAGGAGTATCCTGCCAAGCTCACCTCGGATATTGTGTCGGTTTTTGAGCTTAATCCTACGGAGTATCAGTGGACTGCGACATCGTATGACCGCCCTGCAGAGAACTCATTGGCAATTTATGAGCTCCTTATACGTGACTTTACCGAGGCTGGCTCGATCGATGCTGTCACCGCTAAGCTCGACTACCTCGAGACTTTGGGTATTAACGCCATCGAGCTTATGCCTATCCAGGAGTTCGACGGCAACGACTCGTGGGGTTACAATCCTTGCTTCTTCTTCGCTGCCGACAAGGCCTACGGTACAGAGGAGGCATACAAGCGCTTCATCGACGAGTGTCACAAGCGCGATATCGCCGTTATCCTCGACGTAGTCTTCAACCACGCTACGGGTCAGTTCCCATACGCTAAGATGTGGTGGGATGGTGGCGTGAACAAGACATCGAAGGATAACCCATTCTTCAACGTCGATGCGCCACACAACTGGAGCGTCTTCCACGACTTCAACCATACCTACACCGAGACTGTTAACTATATCGACGAGGTGCTTGAGTATTGGTTGGAGGAGTACAACGTCGATGGTTTCCGCTTCGACTTAACTAAGGGCTTTGTGCAGAATCCTGGCAACTACGATGCTGGTGGCTACTCGGCACAGCGTATCGGTATCTTGAAGCACTATGCCGAGACTATTCGCGAGGTAGACGAGGATGCCTACATCATCTTTGAGCACTTCTGCGATCAGCGTGAGGAGACCGAGCTTTATGAGTCGGTGGGTGCTCTCTGCTGGAACAACAATCAGCGTAATGGCTATAAGCAGTCGGTTCTCGGCTTTACGGGAAGCAGCTTTGCAGACTTTAAGAAGGGTCGCGTAAATAATATCGAGACCCACGACGAGGAGCGTATCGCCTACGATGCTGTTAAGTATGCTCAGTCGTGGGCAAAGCCCTGGAATGTGCTTACAAAGCGTCTTCAGGCTGTCTACGCCTTCCACTTCCTCACTCCATATCCTAAGATGATGTGGCAGTTTGGTGAGCTCGGTTACGACGTCTCTATCGAGGAGAATGGCCGTACGGGTCGCAAGCCAGTGCGCTGGAACTACTTCGACGATGCTAACCGCAAGGCTCTCTACGATGCTATGTCGAAGGTTATCTCTTGGCGTACGGACCACGAGGAGTACTATGGTCAGGATGTGGTTGAGGTACATACTTGGCAGGTTGGCGACGGCAATATGGGAGGCAAGGTGCTTGTTATGGACAAGGTTATCGTTGTTGCTAACTTCAATAATGCCGAGTCTACAACGCAGGTTAACGTTCCTAATGCTGGCCAGTGGACTAACCTTATGACTGGCGAGGAGGTTACACTTGGCTCAACATATAGCTGCACGCTCGGTGCAAGTGACTATATAGTGCTTGTTCGTGAGTAGTGCTTGCTGACTCTACATATTGGGCCGATTCCGCTTGGAGTCGGCCCTTGTTTTGTAGTATGGCGATTCGAATTTCTGCGGCCTCAGTCATCTTGAATGTGGTGAATGAGTGGGATGGGTCTCGATGGGGTATAATGGGTTAAAATGGGTCTCGATGGGTTAAATGAGTTACTATGCAACGAGGGATAATGCATATACCTTGCTGTCATAGTAACCCATATTAACTCATTTAAACTCATAGAAACCCACAAACACACCCCTGCAACCCTTTCACACGAAAATACCCCCCCCGCAAAATGGAAAAAAAATAACCATAAAAGGATAAATCTTTTGGAGCAAAACGTGGTGCCGAGGCAATTGCCATTATAAAAAGATGCCTGTTTATGCTATCTTTTCTACGGAATATTAATGCACGATATGTAAGAATAATGCAGTGTTATAGTGTGAGTTTCAAAAATTATTCCTATATTTGCAAGCTACTAAATATGTATTGGTAGAAGGACACACAATAAAAAAACAAAATTATTAACTTTATGAGAAACTTTAAAAACTATTTTATTGCAGCTGTAGCCCTTGTGGCAGGCTTTGCAATAAGCGCGTGTACGCCCGACGACGTTGATGATAAGAAGGGCGGCAATACGACGGTTGAGGTGACCGTAGGCGACATCACGCCTAATGGTGCTACCATTACCGTAACAACCGAGGGTATCAAGGAGTATGCCTACATCCAGCGCGAGGATGCTATCGATGCAGCTGCTATATTCGTGGCTGGCGAGAAGGTAACAATTGAGGCTACCGATGTAGCTACCACCAAGGAGATTAAGTTGCAGGGTCTTGAGCCTAACACTGGCTACAAGTACTTCTTCGCATTCCGCAAGGCCGACAACGACATCTACGACGAGGTTAAGTGTGCTGAGTTTACCACAACAGGTTATGGCGACAACGTCTTGACCGTCGTTGAGCGCAAGCTCGATGGCTTCGCTATCCACGTGCAGGTGCCTGCCGAGGTTAAGGAGCGTGGCAATGCGTTGCGTTACTCTACATCGTCACTTCCTATGTACAACTACTCGAAGATTGAGGGCGGTATGGAGATCGATATGCTTCTCTACAACGCTCAGCAGTTTACCACCGAGGATAAGACCGTACGTTACGATGAGTACTACAGCTACGAGCGTGATGAGGATGGCAACTTAATAGAGAATGGTGCTGGATATGCAGATCCTAAGGTTCCTGGTGAGCCTGGTGTATTCCTCATTGGTGAGTACGGCTATATGGACGATCCCAACGAGATGGTTGTCTATATGGATGGCGAGGTTAAGACTGTAAGCGTTGGCGAGGATGATCCCAAATTTGTCGACTATATCTCAAATGCAATCTGGTCATACCCTGCAGGTTGGTCTGCTGGCTACTATATGCCTATTTACGACTGGAAGCGTTGGGTTGAGGAGGCTAAGAACAACCCCGATGGCTACGACCCCGAGAAGTACTGGACTGGCTACTACGAGAAGCTCTATATCAACACTCAGGAGCCAGAGAAGTTGGCTGGTAACGTAGAGATTAAGGTGACCGACAAGACTCCTATCGATGCTTGTATTACATTCACCGCTTCGGATGATGTACTCTTCTACAACTACTTCATCTGCACCGAGAGTGAGTATCAGAACAATGTGATGCCACTGCTCGACAATAACGAGGATTATCTCCAGTGGTTTGTAGGTTCATACTTCGCTATGATGACATTTGGAACAGATGCAGGCACAGGTGTTACAGAGCAGTGGCTTAAGGACGACTGGTTCGTGGATACTAAGGGTCTGGCAGGTCAGCAGATTCGTGTATTGGTAGCAGGTATTGGCGACAACGATGGTACTAAGCAGTGCTTCAACTCGTTTACCTTCACTATGCCCGAGGTTACATTGCCAAAACCCGATGTTGTTATCACTCCTGTTGAGAGCGACAACCCATATATCGTTACCTTCAACATCAAGAACCCCGACCTTACAAACCCCATTACCGAGGCATACTTCGCTTGTAACTACGTTCGTGAGTTCGACCAGATTCTTAAGGAGTACTCTTACACGTCGCTCCTCCAGACTATGGGTAACCCTCTTCACGTAGACAAGACCGCTATCGAGCAGATTAACTCTGAGGCAGGTTTCAACTTCAGCATCGCTAGCCGCGAGAATGCTACAACACGTCTTGCAATGCTCGTTTACAACTGGGAGGGCTCGGGTAACAACCCCGATACTCCTGGCTCACAGGCTGTTGCCGAGTGTACTACTCCTAAGGCTAACTACCCCGTACGTGTAAACTCAGACTTGTTCACAACACTCTGCGGCGAGTGGGAGGCTACTGCTCCTATGAAGGAGTGGATTAACGCTACCGAGACAGAGGAGGGCTACTGGAAGGCTGCTGGTAGCTACACTTCACCTGTAACGATTGCCGCTGGCATTGAGTATCCCGAGACGCTTCCTTCGGAGGTTTACGATATCTACGAGGAGTGGGGTATCGACCGCGACAAGACCGATGCACTCTACGAGGAGTTCGTAACATTGGCTAAGGATTACAACAACCGCACACGTGGTTTCAACCGTCTGTTGTGCCTCGGCTTTAACTTCGCTGATCCTGCTTATATGCTCAACGTTGTTCAGACACCTTACGACCTCTTCATCTCAGACGAGTTTAGCTCGGCTACCGTAGCCGATATGTTCTACGACTTCGGTCCAAAGTGGAACCTCGAGATCGACTCTGAGGGTAATGTATGGTTGCCTATCAACATCGAGCGTGAGTTCCCAATGTCGACATTCTACTTCGGTATGGACTACACATTCTATATGTTGGCTGTAGGTGAGAACTCATATATGGGCGCTCCTGTCTACAACAATAAGGGCGAGCTTGTTTGCGACTCTAAGTTCCCAGTAGAGGTATCTGAGGATGGCAACACTCTTACCATCAAGCCTATCATCTACAACTATAAGGATGCTAATAATAACGATGCTGTTGAGACATACTATCCTTGCGTAGCACAGCTCCAGTACGGTATGGCTACTCCGCTTAACCCACGTGTTAACGGCGAGATCGTTCTTAAGCGTAAGGGTGCTTCTACGCAGGCCGCTAAGGCTAACGCTTCGGTAGGCAAGGCTAACGTTCAGAGCGTTGAGTCATTCGGCCAAGCTCCTGTTGCTAAGCAGCGCACCTACTCGATGACTCCTCTCACAATCGACGAGACTAAGGTTCCAAAGCGTAACGTTCGCGAGACTCCTATCGATAACTCTGAGGAGGCTTACCACGCACGTGTTCGCAAGCTCTTCAAGCAGACCTACGGCTTCGACTTCCCTGCGAAGTAGTGTAGCTTATGGTAATACGATAAGAGGCTGAATAAAAAGTGTATTTTGTCGTTATGCTCGCCTTCAAAATGCTCATTTACGCAAAGTAAACTCCGCTTTTTCAGGCTTCGCAAGCCTAAAACTACATCTTTTTATTCAACCTCTTGGCAAAACGGGGATGGCAAATTTACTTTTTAGTCATCCCCTTGTTGTATGTATAGGTGCAGATATCGCTATATATAGTGTCATATCGCATAATCCGTGGCCGTAAGTTGTGTATATTGCATTTTTTTGCGTATATTTGCGATATATATATTCAGACTTATGGCAGACAACTACCTTGAGAAGAAGATGGAGGACTACCAACGTGCTCCCGTAACGCGCAAGCGTACAGCCTCACTGCGTCGACTACTGCACGCCAATCGTAGCTATCGCGGCTACGATAGTGGGTTTCAGGTGCGCGAGGATCAGCTGCGACGTATCGTCGAGGTGGCGACACTATGCCCCTCGGCACGTAATCAGCAGGTGCTACGCTTCCGCTTAGTCCTCGCCGACGAGGCCGACAAGGTGTTGCGTCATATACGCCTCGGTGGGGCACTGCCCGAGCTACACCTCCCACTCCCTGGTACTGAACCAAATGCCTTTGTGGTAATATGCTCGACTGTCGAGGAGTCGAAATATGTCGATATCGACCTCGGCATTGTCGCTCAGTCGATGCTCTTGCAGGCCGTAGAGATAGGACTTGGTGGTATATGTATCGGGGCCTTTGACCATAAGGAGCTAAGCGAGGAGTTAGGCCTTCGTTATGAGCCGCTGTTGGTCTTAGCCATAGGTCGCCCTGCCGAGCATATAGTGCTCCGCGAGGTAGCCGAGGGCGAGAACCTTAACTACTACCGCGAGGGCGATACGCACTATGTCCCCAAGATTAATGTTAACGATTTAATACTAAAATAGTTATGAGGAGACTGCTCATCGCCATCGTCGCGTTGCTTTTGGCCTCAGTGGCTATGGCACAAGACCCCTACTGGGAGAATCCCGAGGTGTATGCCGAGAATAAGCTCCCTGCGCGTGCTACGCTGACGCCCTATCTCTCGGCTGGCGAGGCGCTTAGGCGCGGTGATTCGCCGTTGGTTATGGATATAAGCGGCGATTGGAAGTTTGCGTGGTCTGCAACGCCTGATGCTGCGCCCGAGGGTTTCGAGGCTGTAGATTATGACGATAGCCAGTGGGGCAGCATTCCTGTGCCGGGTAACTGGGAGATAAATGGCTACGGAGTGCCCATATATACCAATGTCAACTATCCTCATCCGATGAATCCTCCATATATCCCCCACACGGATAATCCTACGGGTTGCTATCGCTATGAGTTTACGCTTCCCGAGGCGTGGAGTGGTCGTCGCACCATACTACACTTCGAGTCGGGATTAGCGGCGATGCATATTTGGGTAAATGGCGCTAAGGTGGGCTATTCGGAGGGCACTAAGACGGCTGTAGAGTTCGATATCACCGAGCACCTTAAGCAGGGCAAGAACCTGCTTGCCATCAAGGGCTTTCGCTGGTGCGACGGCTCATACTTAGAGGATCAGGATTTCTGGCGTCTTTCGGGCTTCGATCGTGGCGTGAAGCTATACTCAGTGGATAAGGTGCGTATCGCCGATGTGTTTATCATTGGTGACCTGGATAAGAGCTACAAAAACGGTATCATAGAGGCTACAATCAGCCTTCATAATATGTATAGTGTGCCCTTCGAGGGTAGTGTAGAGTTGTCGCTTGTCGATGCTGATGGGGTGGTCACCAAGCTCGCTAAGCGTGCCGAGATGCTCGAGGGCGAGATGGTAGAGCTATCGTTTTATAGCAAAGTGCCTAAGGTCAAGGTGTGGAGCCACGAGCATCCAAACCTCTATACCTCTGTCATCACCCTTAAGCGTGCCGATGGCTCTGTTGTCGAGGCTACGTCGTGCCGCACGGGCTTTCGTAAGGTCGAGATTCGCGATGCTCAGCTGCTGCTTAACGGCCGTCGTCTGATGATTAACGGCGTAAATCTCCACGAGCACAACCCTGCCACGGGTCACGTTATCAACCGCGACCTTATGCTTAGGGATATCGTCCTTATGAAGCGCAACAACATCAATGCCGTGCGCACGAGCCACTATCCACAGCCTACCGAGTGGTACGACCTATGCGATGCGTGTGGCATTCTGCTTGTCGACGAGGCGAATATCGAGGCTCACGGTTGCGGCACTGGCTATCAGGAGTCCTATCCCGACTTCCACCCCTCGCACCGCCCCGAATGGAAGGGTGCTCACCACGATAGAATACGTTCAATGGTCGAGCGCGACAAGAACCACCCCTCGGTGATTATCTGGTCTATGGGTAACGAGAGTAGCGATGGCGAGGTGTATACCGAGGCCTATCGCTGGATTAAGGAGCGCGACAGTAGCCGTTTTGTGCAGTTCGAGCAGGGCTACGGAGGCCCAAATACCGATATCACCTGCCCGATGTACCCCTCGATGTACGAGATGCGTGAGTGGGCCGAGCGCGAGAATCCCACAAAGCCATATATTATGTGTGAGTATGCCCACGCTATGGGTAACTCTACGGGTAACTTCCGCGAGTACTTCGACATTATGGAGGGTCACCCCCATATGCAGGGTGGCTTTATCTGGGACTGGGTAGACCAGGGTATTGATGCTACGGGGCGCGATGGCCGCCACTACTGGGCCTATGGCGGTGACTTCGGCGCGTGGATGTATACCCACGATGAGAACTTCTGCTGCAACGGCCTTGTATTACCTGACCGCACACCGCACCCAGGACTCAATGAGGTGCGTAAGGTGTATCAAGATATTGATTTTGAGCTTGTTGGCGATAATAAGCTTCGCATCTACAATAACACTCACGAAACAGACCTTTCGGAGTTCTTTCTCAGCTATTTCACTGCGCGCGATGGTGAACAGCAGGTGTGGGTCGAGGGCGTTAAGCTCCCTCGTTGCCCCGCGGGTAAGAGCGTAGATGTAGCTATTGACTACGCCACAGACGACTCCTTTGCCGAGTGGACACTCACCGTTTTGGCTTGCTTTAGGGGGTTGCCAGCTTTTTTCCACGAGAGCTATATCGTTGCCGAGGAGCAGTTTATATTGCAACCCTATAGCTTCCCTACGGCACACCCCGAGGGTAAGATAGAGGTAGAACGAGGCGAGAACTGGATTGCCGCCTATGTAGGCCATACGGGCGCTCTGTTCCACACGGGCAATGGCCGCCTAATGCGCTATGTGTCGGAGGGTCGCGACCTTATGAAGGAGCTTCCTGAGCCCTGGTTTTGGCGCGCTATGACCGATAACGACTGGGGCGAGGGGCTGCAGCGTACGGCAAACGTGTGGCGCACCAATCGCCGCAAGGCCTTAGGTGCTACGGTCGAGGAGTTCGACGATAGGGTAGTTGTCAAGGGCGAGTACTACTTAGTAGACGCACCGTCGTACTATACAACAATCTATACCTTCCGCGCCGATGGCTCGCTACAGGTCGAGGTGGAGTGGCGACGCGATGGCGAGTATCTCCCCGAGCTTCCGCGCTTCGGTATGCGTATGTCGTTTGCTGCGGATTACAAGAACTTCAAGTTCTACGGCCGTGGCCCCTGGGAGAACTACGCCGACAGAAACGAGTCGGCATTCTTGGGTCTCTATGAGCAGTCTACCGACGAGCAGCTATTTCCCTATGTGCGACCTCAGGAGTCGGGCAATAAGACGGATGTGCGCTGGCTCGAGCTTACCAATGCCGAGGGTGTGGGTATACGTGTCGATGGCCTTCAGCCGCTGAGTGTCAGCGCTATGCCCTACCGCAGCGAGGATCTTGACCCAGGTATGACTAAGAAGCAGATGCACTACTCGGATATAGAGCCGCGTCGCGAGGTTATCCTACATATCGACCTTGCACAGCGAGGCCTCGGTGGCGATACCTCGTGGGGAGCTAAGCCTCACGACCCCTACCGCCTCACGGCCGATAGCTACTCCTACGGCTATATTATCCGCCCGATAAATGCCGAAAAGTAGTGTGGCCAGTTTGTCGACATACCACGATTTGTGATTGTAAATCTTGAAATAATATATACCTTTGTTGTGATATTAACGCACTATGCCTATGTAGCATTGTAGAGTAACTGACATATAAAGTAGTAATAAACAGCATTTTAGCACTATATCAAAATCCCAAAAGTCTGGCAGCTTAATGGATAACGGTATGAATATTGCGGAGATGCTCGCGCTTCTGGCGCGGGCTTTCGGTTATTCTATCGTTGGGTAATGCCAGACACCTTGGGATGCGAGTACGCCGAATGTACCGCGTCTTTTTTTGTATGTACTAACAACAAAAGTGTATGAAGAGCCCAGCAATAGGAGAGCTTATCAAGAGGGAGCTATCGCGCCAGGAGCGTACGGTGGTGTGGTTTGCCAACCGCCTATCGTGCGATAGAACCAACGTCTATCGCATCTTTGCCAAGAGGAGTCTCGATACTGAACTGCTCGTAAGAATATCTATTGTACTGGGGCACAACTTCTTTGCCGACATAGCCTCGGAGCTCGATAACGATCTGTCGAATAAATAGCAACATAAGTGTCGCGCCTCCCACGATATAACTTAGCGTGATATTGACCTGCGTATTCCTATCTTTGTGATAGGTAAGTGTCGGCGCTGTTCTGCCGACAATTGAATATCATAACAAGTTATATATGAGGCGTTTATTATCAATTTTAATCTTTCTTGCGCTCGGCGTTGTAGCTACTGAGGCTCAGAGCGTGGACTACTCTGTTGTTAATGCTACCGAGGAGCGAGGCATCGACTTTATGCAGGTCACGCTGCCTAACGACTATGTCTGTATGCCTGTGGTCAGTCGTCGGGGTGGCGAGATAAGCTGGCTCTCGAATCGCATTCTCGATATATCGGTCGATGGCAAGAGTATTGCCTACGTATCGGCGCGCAATGGCTCGACAAATATATTTATTAAGGAGCTCGGCAAGCAGGGCGGCTCTACGCAGCGCACCAATCGCCAGGCCATCATCGACTTCTCGTACTCTCCCGATGGTAAGTCGATAGTATTCTCGGAGAGCCGAGGTGCTACGAATCAGATATTTCTAACAGATGCCACCACGGGCTACGTATGTCGTCAGATTACCACGTCGAATCTCGACTACTCGCCTATCTACACCTCGAAGATGGATAAGATTCTCTTCTCGCGTATGGAGAATAACGGTGTGGCTATCTGGGGCTACGATGTCAAGAGTAACTTTCTTTCGAGCTACTCGTCGGGTATGAACCCCTGCCCTGTGGCCAATAGCGAGGTCTACCTATGCGTGCGCGTTAGTAGCGGTGGCCGTGGCGAGATATGGAAGATAAACTACCGTACGGGTGTCGAGGAGTGTATCGTTTCCGACCCCTCGAGGAGCTTTACTACGCCTATGCTATCGCCCGATGGCAAGTGGATAGTCTTTGTTGGCGAGAGCGATATTATTGCGCCCGATTTTGTCTATAAGAATACGGATATCTACGCCTGTCGTATCGATGGTACGGGTATGGCGCAGCTTACCTACCACGCTGCCGACGATCTCAGCCCAGTGTGGAGTCGTTGCGGTCGGTATATCTACTTTATCTCGCAGCGTGGTAGCGCCTCGGCTACTGCGAATATTTGGCGTATGCCATTTGTCTACTAAGGTGTCGAATCACAAACAATTTTTACTATAAACTTTAAAACATTTAACACTATGAAGAGACTTTACTATCTTTTGGTCGTTGCATTTGTGGCTATGGCTACTAACGCCTCGGCGCAGTTTGTGCAGAGCTCTGGCGAGCAGAACTCTATGAGCACCACTACCGCAAATAGTGGCTCGGATTTCTTTAAGAAGATGCCATCGAGCGATTACAATCGCTTCTATATCGGCTATAACCCTACTAAGATTAAGTGGGAGGATTACCAGAGCCAGAATGAGGCACGTAGGCCATTTAAGAATGGTATTACCGTAGGATATCTCCACGCCAGCAACCTTGTTAGGAATGTTCCTCTCTATCTGGAGTATGGTGCTAACTTTATGTACTCTTTCGGTAAGGATGAGGATAGCGAGGATGGTTTTAAGGAGACGGTAAAGGGTAATATGTACTCTATAAATGTGCCAGTTAATTTGGCCCTGCGCCTCTCATTTAATAACGATAAGGTAGCTGTTACTCCCTATTTGGGCCTTAATTTCCGACTTAATGTAGCTGGTAACTTGAAATACGAGGAATCATATAGGGGCAATAATGAGACTGAGACTTATAAACTCTTTGATAGCTCTGATGATGACGATGCTATGGGCGACTACGCCTTTAAGCGTTTCCAAGCAGGATTCAACGTAGGTATTGGTCTTACCTTTAGGTCAGTATATTTGGGTGTAGGCTATGTTGTAGACTTCTCTAAGATTGCTGATTATGACGATGACTATCACGTTGGCAAACTTGGAGTTACCACGATATCATTGGGTATAGCATTCTAAATTGTGAACTTGGCGCAAGGCCGGCTAAAAGAGATTTGGTCGGCCTTATGCTTTAATTTTAATCTTGTTAAGTAAAAGAAGATAATGAAAAACGTAAAAGTAAATATACTATTGGCTCTATTAGCCATTGTAGGTTTGTCGCTGTCGTGTACGACTGATAGCGATTCGGGTAGTGGCTCTGGGGGTAATAGCCGCCAGCGTGTGGTCTCGAAGATTATATTCGAGGATGTTGAATTCGACGATACAAATGAGTATGCCTTTAAGTATGATAGCTACGGACGTATAACTCGTGTTACTCATACCGAGGACTCCTATGATGAGATTTGCCATTATGAATATTATAGATATGGTTCTGGTAATGGTTTGGAGATATCTTGGGAAGAAGATGATGGTTATGTTTACGACATATATGATGCCACACTTAATAATAAGGGCTATCTCTCGGAGGTGTACTACGAAGATGGAGATTATACTGATAAGTGGAGCTATACCTATGATTCAAAGGGTCGCTTGACACGTATATACAATGTTTATGGTGAGTATGAGGAGAGTTGGAGCGAAGCTACATATAGCTGGAGTGGAGGCAATATCGTGGAAGTGAGATCTGAGTATGAAGAAGATTCAGGAGATTACAGCGAGACGATAGAGACACAGCTTAGCTATAATAGTAAGTCTATGGATATAGTTAACTTAGACCTTAATGCTGCTATAGGTGGATGGTTCGAAGGTCTATATATTGATATCTGTGATGAGCACTATTGGGGCGATGGGCTCTGTGGCCAGAAGAGCAAGAACTTCTTGACTGGCTGGGTTGTTGACGACGGAGAAGATGAGTGGGAGTATAGCCTAAAGTGGAGCTACGACGAGGATGGATATCCTGTGGAGGTTATCGTGAAGTCTGATAACCTTGAAGGTGGTTATTACCGCGTAAGCATAATATATAAATCGTAGCGAGCAACAAATCTCAAATTATCATTAAATACGCACCCCCGACCTTGTGGTCGGGGGTGTTGTTTACAAGCAGTGGTCACTAACCACCGTCTATGTCGTATGCCGCAGATTAGTTGCAGCCGCCGCAGTCGCAGCCCTCGCCACACTCGTGGTCGCCACAGCCACCACCGCACTCGCCGCAGCCACAGCCACCGCCCATAACCTTAGCAAGATCCTCTGGTGTGGTCTCTACTACGTCGACAACATTAACGTCGAAGTTAAGGGTCTTGCCCGCCATAGGCGAGTTGAAGTCCATAACCACGGTCTCATCCTTAACCTCCTTAACTACGCCCATCATATGCTGACCATCGGCCGTAGCCATAGGAATCTGGCTGCCTACGAAGAGGATATCCTCGGCAACCTTGCCATCCATCATAAATACGCTCTTAGGAAGCTCAACGATAGCCTCGGGGATAATCTCGCCGTAGCCATCCTTAGGCTCGAGCGTAAACGATACCTTCTCGCCTGGCTCCTTGCCCATAATAGCCTCCTCGAACTTAGGAAGCAACATTCCCAAGCCACAGATAAACTCAAGTGGCTGGCCTGGCATAGACTGGTCGGCAATCTGACCATCTACGGTGAGTGTATAATCTACTGATACCTTCTTACCATTCTCTACTTTCATATCTTAAAAAATCATTTATAGGTTAATACTCATTTTTTTTGCCCTGCAAAGATAGCGACTTAGATGCGAGTTGCAAAATTTGAGAGCTAAATTAATCATAAAAAGGGGTAATTTTGTGTAAAACCGATATGTAATGATGTCAAGATAATGTGTTGGTCGCAGTCATTGGAGGGCCATACCAGTAGACTCGAGGCATTAAGCGCGCCCTTTATCCCATCAATCTCGCTGAAAACCACGTGTAAGCGCCTCTTGCAATCCTGAAAGAAGTATACTGGTAGAAGCCCTCCTGCGCTATTAATAATATATATAGGTATAAGGATATAATGTTGCCTAAATGGAAAAAAATTGGGGGTAATTGAAAAAAAAGTGAGCTTACTGTTTCGCGTTTCATAAATTAGTTATATATTTGCACTCGATTTTCCGCTATAAGCACGTGAGTGTCGAGCGGTGAGTTCTTTGAAAGGGGCAGGATAAAGATTTTTTAAAAAAAGTCCGCAAAAAATTTGCAGGTTTAAAAAATGTTTGTACCTTTGCATCCCGGTAAGGTCAAATGCCGATGTAGCTCAGTTGGCCAGAGCAGCTGATTTGTAATCAGCTGGTCGGGGGTTCGAATCCCTCCATCGGCTCTTATGACTGCGAGTTGGAAACAGCTCAAGGAGATATCGGGAAGATACCAGAGTGGCCAAATGGGGCAGACTGTAAATCTGCTGGCTTATGCCTTCGGTGGTTCGAATCCATCTCTTCCCACGATGATGCCGGTTGGGGTTGCAAAGGCTCACTTAACAAGTTTGAGTGAGGGCGCTCCGAGCGGTATATTTTTGCGGAAGTAGCTCAGTTGATAGAGCAATAGCCTTCCAAGCTATGGGTCGCGAGTTTGAGCCTCGTCTTCCGCTCCACTAAGACAGCGTGTAGCACTGCAATCCTCCGAGAGAGGTGTGGGTGCTGCGCGATAAGTCTGTAAAAGATGAAATAAGTAACTTTAAAACTTAAAAACTTATATTACTATGGCAAAAGAAAAATTTGATCGTTCGAAACCACACGTCAACATTGGTACTATCGGTCACGTTGACCACGGTAAGACTACTCTTACTGCTGCTATTACCACTGTTTTGGCTAAGGCTGGTCTTTCAGAGCTTCGTTCATTCGACTCTATCGATAACGCACCTGAGGAGAAGGAGCGTGGTATCACCATCAACACTTCTCACGTTGAGTATCAGACTGCAAACCGTCACTATGCTCACGTAGACTGCCCAGGTCACGCCGACTACGTTAAGAACATGGTTACTGGTGCTGCTCAGATGGATGGTGCTATCCTTGTAGTTGCTGCTACTGATGGTCCTATGCCTCAGACTAACGAGCACGTACTTCTTGCTAAGCAGGTAAACGTTCCACGTATCGTTGTGTTCTTGAACAAGTGCGATATGGTTGACGATCCTGAGATGCTTGACCTCGTAGAGATGGAGGTTCGTGACCTTCTTTCTAAGTACGACTTCGACGGCGATAACGCACCTGTTATCCGTGGTTCAGCTCTTGGTGGTTTGAACGGCGAGCCACAGTGGGAGGAGAAGATTATGGAGCTTATGACAAACGTTGATGAGTACATCCAGTTGCCTCCACGTGACAACGAGAAGCCATTCTTGATGCCTGTTGAGGACGTATTCTCAATCACTGGTCGTGGTACCGTAGTAACTGGTCGTATCGAGACAGGTATCATCCACGTAGGTGATCCAGTTGAGATTATCGGTTTGGATGAGAAGATCCGTACTTCTACTTGTACTGGCGTTGAGATGTTCCGTAAGCTCCTCGATCAGGGTGAAGCTGGTGACAACGTAGGTCTGCTCCTCCGTGGTATCGACAAGAACGAAATCAAGCGTGGTATGGTAATTACACACCCCGGTGTAATCAAGCCCCACTCTAAGTTCAAGGCTTCTATCTACGTGTTGAAGAAGGAAGAGGGTGGTCGTCACACTCCGTTCGGCAACAAGTATCGTCCTCAGTTCTATCTCCGTACTATGGACTGTACAGGTGAGATCCACCTCCCCGAAGGTACAGAGATGGTAATGCCCGGTGACAACGTTGAGATTCAGGTTGAGCTCATCTATCCGGTAGCATTGAACCTCGGGCTCCG
>JAFTWZ010000008.1 GCA_017465055.1 Alistipes sp.
ATTCTCACTTGGGGGTTGGTTGAGCCGATAGATAGAGGTTTATTGCTCGGGCATTCGCCCTGCGCTACAAGGTATCGGCTCGACGGCTAAAGCCGTTCGAATCCAGGTAGCCCAACTAAAGCGGTCGAGATTTCTCGATCGTTTTTTTTGTGTTAGGTATTTTGTGGCGAGAGTGGTTGCTCGCGCAACCGTTGGTTGCCGAGAGGTGGGCTTATTGGGGCTCACTGAAAAGTTCGCAGGCAGAGCCTGCTAAAGGGTAGGGCGCACCTGCGGTGCTAAAGGGAGATTAAGGAGTTTAGTGAGTTTAAGGAGCTTAGTGTTAGCGACAACGCGACTACCGCACCGACCTTGCCGTCATAGTAACCCATAAAAACCCATTGTAACCCATCGTAACCTACTCACTCGCCAGCGACAACGCCAGCGACAACGCCAGCGACAACGCGACTACCGCACCACCCCTGCCGTCATAGTAACCCATAGTAGCCCATTGTAACTCATCGTAACCCACTCACTCGCCAGCGACAACGCCAGCGACAACGCCACAACCGCACAACGCACCCTGCTCCCTTTCGCTACCATTTAGCTCGCTAAACGAGAGAGACGAGAGAGACGAGAGGGACGAGAGAGACGAGAGAGACAACAACGAAGTCGGGTATCATCTTTCTCTGTGGTCTCTGTGGTCTCTATTGTCACACTGTCACAGGGGTGTTGCCCTATGTGACAGGTGTGACAAGTGTGACAGGGGGGCTTCCTCTGTTTATATAGCCGTGCGGAGTGTGATTGATAGTCTTGCGTGTCGTGGGGGCAATACTTTTTTCGATAAATTTGCAAGTGCGTTAAGTCTTTTTCGAACTTTGAGCGTCATATATTCAGAAGCGCGTTTCCAACAAACGAAAACAAATTATGAAACTAACAAACGAAAACAAACAACTCACCCGCCTTGCTGAGCTAATGCAGTCCGAGCGTGACCATCTGTTTCGATACGCCTGCTATCGGTTGGGGTCTGCCACCGAAGCTGACGACGTGGTGCAAGACCTCTACCTGCGGCTCTCGAAACAAGGTGCACGCCTTGCCGAGATTGAAGACCTGAAGGGCTACGTTTATCGTGCATTGACAAATAGCTGCACCTCAGCTTTACGCTCTCGACGACAGTTTGCGACCACCGAAACGCTCGATACGTTGAGTAACGAAGACCTCGCTCCGAAAGATTTCGAACAAGAGTTTCGATTGATCGAACGACTGATGGCGCTCCTACCCGATGAGCAGAGCGAAGTGATCCGATTGCGAATCTATGGCGGTCGTCAATTTGACGAGATTGCCTCGATTTGCAACATTCCTCTCACAACGGCCAAATCGCGTTTTCGCTATGGCATTGACAAGTTGCGCGAAGCCCTCGAAAAGCGTGGGCTGATTTAACTCACTGTAAAAAAGACCGACATTATGAAAACTAACAACAATTTAGACGATTTTTTGGATATTCGCGTTGTGAATCTTCTCACTCCGCATTTCACGCCCCCCACCTCACTCTCGTTCAAAGCACCCGCACCGCGCCGACGCCCGCTCTGGCAGGTGGTACGTATTAGTGCCGTTGTCGCTATGGTCGCAGTGGTAGTAGTCATCGGCATTACTGGCGTGCAGACCAGCACCGCCCGCGAGGTGGTCGAGCGAGCAATGACCCGGCTGCTCGAGTCGGATAACTGCCTCGTTCAATTCACCGCAAATGTTGCCGAGAGCAGACTTTCGCAAGATGAACTCTACAATATTGATTTCGAAGGTACTCCGATGCAAGGCATCGTTGAGATTCGCAAAGAGGAGTCGAAGATTAAGATGGCTATCAAGTGGCTGGACCAGGCTCGTTCTATGGAGCTCTATGACGGCGAGAGCTATCGACGCTACCAGAACGGACAATTGGTACTCGAACGTCCCCACGGAGGAATCGACCTCACTGTGCTCGCTACGATCGATAAATTGAAGGAGTACGCTTTGTTAACGGGTATACTGCTGAAATTCCGCGAGGAGGGCGATATGATCTTGGTTAGCACAAGGGGCGACGAGGTCGAGATTGTCGCTCGTTTCTCAAAGAGCGAGGGTCGCCTGCTCGGTGCCGAGTGCTCAGGGCTATATAACGGACAGCAGGTTACGGTGCTCACCGTCGATAAGATTGACTTCGATGTGCCACTCACCGAAATCCTTGACTAATCAGTAATCTGTTTTTAGTGGACACAAGTCCCAGCGTGAAAAAATCGAGACCAGCATATCGTTGCTGGCCTCGATTTTTTTACATCGTAGTATTACCTACTCGGTAGGGATATCCTTGTTTACGTTCTTAGAGCCTACAAGAGCGTAGTAGAGCAGGAAGACAAGGCCTGCGACGATAACCCAGTAGCTTACGAGGTAGTTGCCTGCAATGTCGACAACGTAGTTCTGCAACAGCGGAAGGATACCGCCACCGCAAACCAGCGCCATAAAGATGCCCGAAGCCTTCTCCGTGTACTTGCCAAGACCCTCGACAGCGAGGTTGAAGATACCGCCCCACATAACCGAGGTGCAGAGACCGCACAACACGAGCAGCGCAGCGTTGATAGGCACATTCTCCATACCGAAGCCTGCAGTGCCCTTGAATACTGGAAGGTTAACGCTGATGGCTGGGTCGAGGAACATAGCGCCAAGCACCAAACCAAGACCTATGACCGACACGGCTGTAAGCATCGACTTAGCCGATACCTTAGCACCCAAAGCTGCACCAGTCAAACGGCCAACGAGCATAAGCAACCAGTAGGTAGCCGCAACGGTAGCTGCAATACCCTCAGCTCCGCTCTCGACTGAGAGACCGCCATTCTGCAACCACTTCTGCAGTACGTTAGGGATGCCCACCTCGACACCTACGTATATAAAGATAGCCACAGCGCCCAGTACGAAGTGGCGGAACGACATAGGGCCGTACTGCTCCTTAGGCTGCTCTGCGCTCTTCTCTACGCGCTCATTCTCGGGGATGTTGGTGATGAGGATAACCACAAAGGCGAGGGCGAAGATTGCCAGTGCAATGAACATCAATGGGAATACCTGCTTAATCTCGGCATTTACGATGCTGGGGACGAAGACGCCAGTGAGGAAGATTACGGCAGTACCCATCAACGAGTTAAACGAGCCGCCAATCTGTAGGAGCTGGTTACCCTTGTTACCTCCGCCAGCGAGCTTGTTGAGCATAGGGTTAACAACGATGTTAAGCATACACATCGAGAAACCTGCGATGAAGGCTCCGAGGAGGTAGATGCCGAAGGCGAGGTTGCCATCGAGTAGTCCTGCGATGGTCTGCACGCCAACGCCGCAGAAACCTACGGCTACGGCTGCAAGGGCGGTAAACTTATAGCCACGCTTCTGCAGGAGGTTACCTGCGGGGATACCCATAATGGCGTAGGCGATGAAGTTGGCGAATACGCCGAGTGTACCCATCCAGTTTGCTACGTTAAACTGGTTCTTCAGCACGTCGCCCATAGGCGATGCGAGGTTGGTCACAAACGAGATCATTCCGAAGAGCAGAATCATCACGATGATGGCCAACGTGTAGTTTTTCTTTCCTGTACTCATATCTGTTAGTTTTTAGTTGTTAGTTTCTTGGCTGTAAATGTTTATCTATCTCTCTCGGCGATAAACTGGCAGAGCATAATAAGCGACTCTCTGTAGGCACACTCGGGGTACTTCGACAGCAGATGCATAGCCCTTGAGAGGTATGCCTGCATCGCCTCGGTAGCATACTCTATGCCGCCACGCTCGGTGACGATGTTGTGTAGCGTGTCTAACGCCTCGTCGTCCTCGTGACAGCGGCGCAGAAGCTCTATCATATGGTTGCGCTCCTCTGGGGTCGACTGCTCCATAACGCCGATAAGCGGCAGGGTGATCTTGTGCTCGCGCAGATCGTTATTTGCTGGCTTGCCTGTGTTGTTGTCGCGGTGATAGTCGAGGATATCGTCCTGAATCTGGAAGGCTATGCCTATTGCCTCGCCAAACTTACGCATACGCTCTACCTGCTCGCGGTCGGCACCTACGGACAGGGCTCCGAGGGCTGCGCTCACGCCTAAGAGGCTGGCTGTCTTGCGATATATGATGTCGAAGTAGTCGTCGCGCGTAGTGTCGAAGTTCTTGGCGTGCTGACTCTGTAGCACTTCGCCCTCGCAGAGCGTAGCCATAGCGGTGCCTATGTACGATATTAGGTCGTACTGTGCCGAGGCCATACCTAAGGCCATCGTGCGTGCTAAGATGTAGTCGCCGAGGATAACGGCCATATTACTCTGCCACTTAGCATTTACCGATGGGCGTCCACGGCGTTCGTCGGCCGAGTCCAATACATCGTCGTGGATAAGCGAGGCTGTGTGTATCATCTCGACAAGCATAGCGGCCAGGTACGTGCGCTTGGTACAGTGTCGATCGCCTATTGCGCTCTCTCCCTGTTCTATAGCCGCAGGGCTGTGGAGCGAGGCGCTCAGTAGTGTAAGTATGGGGCGTATGCCCTTACCTCGTGACGAGAGAGCGTAGGTGAGCATCTCCTGAAGCATCTCTCCCTCGGCCGAGAAGTTGTCGGCAACAAAGGCGTCGAAGGCCTCGAGGTCCTGCAAAATGGGACGGCGTATGTCGTTGATTGAAATCATCCTGTTGTAGGTTTCAACTTATGTTCTTTTATATCACACAAAGATAACGCTTTTTTTTAATAAGTAGCAGTAATTGGCCCAAAATTAGGGTTGTGTAGTCGTTTTTTATAAATTTTTTGTAACTTTGTCCGATTATTATTCTTTCAAAAGGTATGAACGTACGTAATGGCGAAACAATAGGTAGCACGGAGGGTGGTGCGGCAAAGTTAAGGCGTCTGTTTCAGAGCCTTGCCCCCTGGGTTGTTGGGGCGCTATGCTTCTTGTTTGTCGACTACCACTTCTACGCCCCTCAGCTCGAGGGTAAGTCGTTAACGCAGGGTGACATTGCGCAGTATGCTGGTATGTCGCAAGATATCAAGGAGACCCGCGAACATAGTGGCGAGGATCCTCAGTGGACTGGCTCGATGTTTTCGGGTATGCCAGCTTATCTTATCGATGTGGAGTATCCCGAGCAGTATGTTAAACAGACCGCCTCGCCAATCATTAAGGCTATTGGCTCGCCAGCTAATATGACGCTGTGGGCTATGATGCTGATGATGGTCGCTGTGGTACTTATGGGTGTTAACCCCTGGATTGGTATCGTCGCAGGTCTGGCCTATGGACTCTCTACCTACTTCTTCTTGATTATCGACGCAGGACACGTAACCAAGATGTGGGCCTTGGTCTACGCACCGCCACTTGTCGGTAGCGTATGGTACGCTCTGAGACGTAATATGTGGGTCGGAGCTCCTCTGGCTGCACTCTTTGGCTCGCTGGAGTTGGGCGCGAACCACCCGCAGATAACCTACTACTTCCTTATAGTCTGCTTGGCCCTATGGATCAGCGAGATGATTGTCTCGTGGATGGGTGGTGCTCTGCGACGCTTTGCTAAGGCTACGGCGCTCTTGGCCGTAGCGGCACTCTTGGCCGTAGGTTCTAACTTAGCTCCGCTGTGGTATACGGCCGAGCATCAGAAATACACGACGCGAGGTGTGAGCGAGGGTAGCACAGAGCAGGCGTCGCGCGAGGAGAAGATAGCCTACAATACGGCCTGGAGCTATGGCGTAGAGGAGAGCCTTAATATGTTGGTGCCCAACTATATGGGTGGCAGCTCGAGCGATGTGAATAGGTCGGCTGTCGAGATTCTGCAGAGCGATAATGTGCAGATGTCGCTCTTCAATGACGCTATCGATGACCTAACCGATGAACTCTCGGAGTATGAGCCTGGCGTGCGCCGTAGCGATGTGGTGGCTATGCTTGAGTCGGGTGACGAGACCCTTCTGCAGAGCGCCGAGGCATACTACTCTCGTAGGGCCGATGCAGCGTGGTCTTATGCGGCAAATTACTGGGGCGAGCAGCCATATACGGCAGGCCCTACATACCTCGGTATTGTGGTTGTACTCTTAGCCCTTGTGTCACTTACGCTCCTCAGTTGGCGCGATATAGGCTGGGTGGTGGTGGCAACACTCGTGGCGATCGTTATGGCCTGGGGTGCTAATGCTATGCCTGTGTACGAGACATTGTATGATATCTTGCCTGGTTATAAGAGTTTTAGAACGGTCTCTATGGCTTTGGTTGTAGTTGAGTGGACAGCTCCGCTTATGGCCGTTATGGGGCTCTGGGCACTGATACGTAGCGAGCTTACGGCTAAGGCGCTTATTAGGCGCGTGGCGATATGCTTCGGCGTTGTGGCTATTGTTGTGGTGGCTATGATGCTTACGGCAGGATATGGTGTTGGCAATATGACCGAGCAGCTTGGTGATAGACTATGGGTTGAGCAGCTTAAGGAGGCTGTTGTCGAGGGTCGTCGCGCGGCACTTATGGCCGATGCGTGGCGCACGCTCCTCTATGCCGCTGTGACTACGGTGGTGCTTGTGGCCTTTGTCGCTATGCGCGAGCGAAATAGTGGCAGTGGGGTGGCGCGTAAGAGTTTAGCTATTGGCTTTATCGCCGTTATGGGTCTGCTTATCTACTGCGATTTGGGCGGTGTTGCCGAGCGATACCTCTACGAGGATAAGTGGCACGCTGCAGCACCTACGGATATCAAACCTACAGAGGCAGATAGGGTTATTATGGCCGATGATGATCTGGGCTTCAGGGTGCTCGACCTCTCGTCCGATCCATTTAACAGCGCCCGTGCTTCATACTTCCATCGCTCGGTAGGTGGCTATCACGGTGCTAAGCTCGGCCGCTATCAGGAGGTGATAGATAGATACCTGCGAGACCTCGATGGCAATATGCTTGCAGCACTAAATACGCGCTACGTCATATACAACGGCGAGGCTTTGCCAGCCGAGGCTGTTACGGGCGTTAGTCCCTATGGTGCCGCGTGGCTTGTAGACTCGGTGGTGCACTGCGATACGCCAGCAGCCGAGATTGAGGCTTTAAGTGGCTACGCATTACGCAATACTGCAATCGTAGGTAGCAAGGTCGAGGGCCTTGCCGATAGTTATAGTGCGGAGGGTAGTATCGAACTTGTGGAGTATGCGCCTCATAGATTAAAGTATAAGTATAGCAGTGCTACGCCTTCGTTAGCGGTCTTCTCGGAGGTCTACTTTCCCGATGGCTGGAGTGTAAGTATCGATGGTCGCGAGGCTGACTACTTCGCAGTGGATTATATCTTGCGTGGTATGGAGTTGCCAGCAGGGGAGCACACTATCGAGTGGAGTTTCAGAGCTCCTCACTGGAGTGCGATATCTACGGCTATGGGTGTGTGTGCTGCAGTGGTGCTACTTTGGATTGTGGTTACACTGCTCTTAGGCAAGCGACTTGGTAAGTGTGAAAAAAGTTTAGAAAATAGATAGGATATGTCGACAAAAGATAGAAGAATGAAGCGTACGGTGCGTCGCTCGTATATCATCTCTACGGTGAGCATCGCGTTGGTACTCTTTATGTTGGGCGTTGTGTCGTATGTTACGCTCTCGGCGCTCTCGGCGGCTCGCAGCCTGCGTGGTAGCGTGGTGGTGTCGGTCGAACTTGGCTCGGAGGTAGTTGGCCAGGCTCGTGCCGATGTACTTAGTAAGATAGAGGCTACGGGGCTATGTAGCGAGGTGGAGTTTCTGGATCGTGAGTCGAAGTTTGCCGACGAGGAGTTTCGCAAACAGTTCGAGGTCGACCTCGATATGCTCCTCGGTGAAAATCCTCTGCGCGATAGCTTCGAGATAACGCTTTCGGATGAGTGTGCTACGCGTGAGCAGGTTGAGGCCTTTGTCTCGAGTGTTGAGCATATCGCTGGCGTGGAGTATGTATCTGTGCCCCCGATAGATGTTATCGAGGGTATGCATTCGACTATTAGTTATGTTACTATTGGTTTGGCTGCCTTCTTCGGCGTGCTTCTAATAATATCGATATTGCTGCTTAACAACACTATACGCTTGGCGATATACTCTAAGCGCTACCTTATCAACACTATGAAGTTGGTGGGGGCAACCAAGTGGTATATTATGCGTCCGTTCTTGGGTAGTGCGCTTAAGCAGGGTCTTATTGCAGGCTTTGTAGCGGCTGCGATGATATGTGGAATAGTGTATGGTGCTGAGAGCTTCACGGTCGAGGGCCTTACGATGCTTAACTACCGCGAGGTTGCTATCATCGTAGGTAGTGTAGTGGCTGTGGGTCTGGTTATCACGCTACTCTTCTCAATCTTTGCCGTCAATAAGTTTGTTAATATGAAGTCGTCAAGCATACACCTTTACTAACGATAAAACATTGATTATATGCATAATATGAATAATGGAGGCAATGAGCGTATGCCCTTTACTACGAAGAACTATATTATGATGCTTGCAGGCGTTGTGGTCATCATCCTCGGCTTTGTGCTTATGAGTGGTGGTGGCGAGCATACGGCCACGGCGTTCGACGAGTCGATATTCTCGTTTCGTCGCATCACCTTAGCACCCATAGTGGTCATCGCAGGCTTTGTGGTTGTGGGTGTGGCGATAATGAAGCGTTTTAAACCAACCGATAAGGAGTAATTGTACAGATTATGAGTATCTTAGAGGCAATAATACTGGGAGCGTTGCAGGGCCTTACGGAGTTCCTGCCAGTGTCGAGTAGTGGCCATCTGCAGCTGGCTAAGGAGCTTCTCGGTGTAGAGCTAACGAGCAATCTTACCTTCGACGTGCTGCTACATATGGCTACGGTGCTAAGCACCATAGTAGTGCTATGGAGCGAGATATGGTGGCTTATCAAGGGACTCTTTAGTCGTGGTATGAACGACGAGAAGAGCTACTTTCTTAAGCTCGTCGTATCGATGATTCCTATCGGCGTTGTGGGTCTGCTACTACGCGATAAGATCGATGCTCTGCTCGGCTCGCAATATATTATGGTCGTGGTGGGTGCTATGTTGCTGCTTACGGCAGTGCTGCTGTCGTTTGCCTACTACGCCAAGCCACGCAATAAGACCACGATATCCTATGGCGATGCCTTTGTCATAGGCCTCGGCCAGGCGGTAGCCTCTATGCCAGGCCTCTCGCGCTCGGGCACTACCATTGCTACAGGCCTTATGCTCGGCAATGAGAAGGGAGCAGTGGCTACCTTCTCGTTCCTTATGGTTCTTGCGCCTATCGTGGGCCAAACGATATTGGATGTTGCCGATGGCGGACTCTCGATTGTAGGCGTGAGCACTACGGCGCTTGTGGCTGGTTTCGTCTCGGCCTTTGTTGTCGGCTGCTTGGCCTGCAAGACGATGATAGGTATCGTTAAGCGCGGTAAGCTTATATGGTTTGCCCTCTATTGCGCCATTGTGGGCACGATAGCTATCGCCTCTTATTTTATGTAGTCGATCTCTACTTTCCCGTTAAATAGTTATGGAAGAATTTACATTACGCGGAGTCGATTTCCCAGAGGGCTATGTCGCTGTTATCGATAAACCCTATGAGTGGACCTCGGCCGATGTTGTTCGAAAGATAAAGTTTCAGTTGCGTAAGTGTGGCTATCCGAAGATTAAGATAGGCCACGCTGGTACGCTCGATCCGTTGGCTACGGGCGTGTTGCTTGTATGTATAGGCCGCGCTACGAAGCGCGTCGAGAGCCTGCAGGCCGAGGTTAAGGAGTATGTCGCCGAGCTGCAGCTCGGAGCTACCACTCCCTCGGGCGATATGGAGCATCCTGTAGATGCTACCTATCCTACGGAGCATATCACGCGCGAGAGTGTTGAGGCTGCGCTACGAAGTCTTACGGGCGAGCGCGAGCAGCTGCCACCGCTCTACTCGGCTAAGAAGGTGCAGGGCGTACGTGCCTATGAGTTTGCGCGCGCTGGCGAGGAGGTGGAGCTTAAGAAGGCGCATATTACCATATATAATATGGAGCTTGTGGAGTACGATCTGCCGCGTATAAAGATACGTGTCGAGTGTAGCAAGGGTACATATATCCGCTCGCTCGCCTTCGAGATTGGCGAGGCACTCGCAAGTGGTGCCTATCTTAGCTCGCTGCGTCGTACGCGTAGTGGCGATTTTCGCGTTGAGGAGGGCCATCAGCTCGACCTATTTCTGGAAAAGTTGCGCGAGTGTGAAACAAAATAGCGACTTTTGCGTATATTATTTGATTATTAACGTTTTTTTGATCACATATGAAGTTATCTCAGTATGGCTACGAGTTTAACGCGGATATGATTGCCAAGTATCCGACGATAAATCGTGATGATGCCCGTCTTATGGTGCTACACCGCTCTACGGGTGAGATTGAGCACCGTATCTTCAAGGATATTATAGAGTATTTCGACGAGAAGGATATGTTCGTCTTTAACGACACAAAGGTATTCCCGGCGCGTCTGCAAGGCTGCAAGGAGAAGACCGGTGCCGATATCGAAATCTTCCTACTCAGGGAGCTTAACCGCGAGCTTCGCTTGTGGGACGTGTTGGTAGACCCAGCGCGTAAGATTCGTATAGGCAACAAGTTATATTTCGGCGACGACGAGCTTATGGGTGCTGAGGTTATCGACAACACCACCTCGCGTGGCCGTACTCTGCGCTTTCTGTTCGATGGCTCGTACGAGGAGTTCAAAGAGGCACTCTTTAACCTCGGCGAGACGCCTCTGCCTCGCTGGGTAAGAGAGAAGGTCGAGCCCGAGGATGCCGAGTGGTATCAGACGATATATGCCGAGAAGGAGGGCGCTGTGGCGGCTCCTACGGCGGGCCTTCACTTCTCGAAGCACCTGATGAAGCGTATGGAGATTAAGGGTATCGACCGCGCCTTCATCACGTTGCACGTGGGCTTAGGTAACTTCCGCACTGTCGACGTCGAGGATTTGTCGAAGCATAAGATGGACTCGGAGCAGTTTATCGTTACGCCCGAGACCGTCGAGCAGATCAACACCGCAAAGCGCGATGGCCGCAAGATTGTAGCTATCGGTACTACCGTTATGCGTGCTATGGAGACTGCCGTATCGGTTGGTGGTATGCTTAAGCCGATGGATGGCTGGACCAACAAATTTATCTTCCACCCATACCAGTTTACCGCGGCCGATGCCTTCGTGTCGAACTTCCATCTGCCATACTCAACACAGCTTATGATGGTTGCAGCGTTTGGTGGCTACGACCTTGTAATGCAGGCCTACGAGGTGGCGACTAAGGAGGGTTACCGATTTGGTACTTATGGCGATGCAATGTTGATTTTGTAGAAAATTTTTACTATATTTGCCTACCTAAACTACTGAAACTATGGCAACAAATAAGATCTTGTACGTGTGTCAGGAGATATCTCCCTATCTTCCAGAGAACGAGCTGTCGAAGCTCAGCCTCGAGATGGCGCGTCAGATGCAGGAGCGTGGTGCTGAGGTGCGCACCTTTATGCCCCGTTACGGTTGTATCAACGAGCGCAGAAATCAGCTGCACGAGGTGATACGCCTGTCGGGTATGAACCTTATAATCAACGATAACGACCACCAGCTGATTATCAAGGTGGCTTCGATACCTTCGGCTCGCATACAGATATACTTCATCGACAACGACGACTACTTCTCACGCCGCGCCGTGCTACACGATGCCGAGGGTATTATGTTCGATGACAACGACGACAGAGCCATATTCTTCGCTCGTGGTATGCTCGAGACGGTTAAGAAGCTACGTTGGTCGCCTACGATTGTGCACTGCCACGGCTGGTTCTCGGCCATTGTGCCTATGTACCTTAAGAAGGTGTTCTACGACGACCCACTCTTCCGCGATGTGAAGATTGTGTTGTCGCTCCCAGGCGATAGGTTCGAGGGCGTGTTGGCCCAGAACTTCAAGCAGAAGCTCGAGGGTGAGGGTATTATGGATAGCAATATGAAGATTTTGGAGGAGCCATCATACCAAAACCTATATCGCTTCGTTATTGATTATGCCGATGGTGTCATTGTCAACTCTCCCGATGCCGATGCCGAGATTGTAGAGTATGCTCGCAGTCGCGGTAAGAAGGTCCTCGATTATCAGAGTGGCGACGACAAAGAGGTATTCGATAATTATAAGAGATTCTATGACGAATTGTAGAGTGGTAATCCTCCTGCTGGTGCTCTCTATAGCTATGTTGTTTGGCGTAGGGTGTACCACAGAGGTAGATTATACTATGGGCTCGGAGTTTGTGCCTACAAACCAGCAGATGGAGCTTCGTCGTCGCGTCTATAAGCTCGGCACTATGACCGAGGGGGACGTCAACGAGGAGTGCCCGTTTATACGTACGCGCCTCTATCATAGCGACTCGCTTCGCTCGGCAAATATCGAGTATGGCTACTTTGGTGCGGAGCGTAACGATACGTTTGGTCTGCGCAAGGCTGGTTTTATGTCGCAGATGGTCTTTAGTCTCTCGCTTCACGAAGAGCGTGGCTGGGGATATAGGCCCATATTCGACTCTATGTTGTTGTCGCTCTATGTGGTCGATTACCACGGTGATACCACCAAGAAGCATAAGTTCGAGGTCTTCGAAATTACGTCGAACGACTACTTCAACCTGCCAAAGGATAAGGATACGTCGTTCTACATTAACTTCGACCCTACGCCCTATATTTCCGACAAGCCTATATTCGAGTTTACATATCCCGACCAGGATAGAGGTGTCTACGTGGGCGATATGACTACTCCTAAGAATGAGGAGGTTAAGTTGGATGTTACCGACGCAGGTCGCGAGTACCTCAAGCGCTTGATGTTCTCTACCAGCGAGGAACTTGAGGCCAACGATGGCTTTGCGCTCGACAAGGATAGTCTCTATGTTACGGGTAACGAGCGTAAGTTCTTAGATGTGGTCAAGGGTATCTACATTGCACCTGCCAATGACATAGAGGGTGATGGCGCTATGTTCTCTACCCATTTGGAGAATACGGCATTGCTGCTCTATACGCGCGGTCGCTACGAGGAGGACCCTACGATTATACGCGATACCACCTATATGATCTATAACCTCTACCTCGACCCCAGTACCTATAATATCGATGCTGGTAATGTCTCGATAAACACCGTTAGACACGACTTTAGCGGCTCGATGGTCGATACGGATGAGTATCTTACAACGAGCTTTGTCGATGGTATGGGTGGCAAGGTTACAGAGGTGGAGTTTACCGACGAGTTTATCCAGTCGCTTGCCGATATAGTAACTGCGGCAGGTGACGACGCTGTGGTATCGGTTAATCAGGCTATGTTGTCGGTATATCTCGATGGCGCCTATGATGGTATCGAGGATTACAACTACACGCTTCTCAATCCGAGCCTTGTTACTCCGATGCTTAATAGCGCAATGCCGCGCTTAGGTCTGTATACTGATTACGATACGCTTTTGGCAGTTACGGACTATGCCTATACCATAGAGTCGAGTAGCAACAAGCTCGACTACGACGGCTACCTCAATCGTTCGCTTGCCTGCTACAAGATGGATATTGCGACCTACGTGCAGTCGCTTATGAATGCTGCGGCGGATAATGTAGACGAGAGTGGTAGGGTTAACTTCGAGAAGTTTAGCTCCGACAACGAGGCAGAGTCGGGGTCGCTGGTTGAGTATCGCCGCTTCTACATTGGTCCTGATGCATATTCGTTATATGGCTTCAATCGCCAGGCGATATGTGGTATGGAGTCGGAGGTTGGTGGCGTTAAGACTCCAGCACCGATAAAGTTAGAGTTAACCTATACGATTGTAAATTAGTGCAGTATAGATAAATTATAGAGAATGGCAAGCCTAAGCCCCAAGGACTTAGGTTTTGCTGTATGTATAAAGAAATAGTTTACGATGCAAGAAAATTTAGTTATTGTAGAGTCTCCTGCTAAGGCCAAGACCATCGAGAAGTTCTTGGGTAAGGAGTATATGGTCAAGTCGAGTTTTGGCCATATTCGCGACTTAGCAAAGCGAGGTCTCGGCGTAAATTTAGATAATGAGTTTGAGCCTATATACGAGATACCCGATGATAAACGTAGGGTCGTCGATGAGCTTACGCGCCTTGCTCGCGAGGCAAAGACCGTGTGGCTCGCATCCGATGAGGACCGCGAGGGAGAGGCTATTGCTTGGCATCTGGCTAAGGTCTTGAATCTACCGATTGACCGTACTAAGCGTATCGTCTTTCACGAGATTACACAGCGTGCCATACTCGGGGCTATCGAGAATCCGCGCACCATCGACCTTAATTTGGTTAATGCGCAGCAGGCGCGTCGTGTGTTGGATCGCCTTGTAGGCTTCGAGCTCTCGCCCGTGCTGTGGAAGAAGGTGCGCCCAGCACTCTCGGCAGGCCGTGTGCAGAGCGTAGCGGTGCGCCTTATCGTCGAGCGCGAGAGGGAGATTATAGGCTTTAACCCTACGCCTCAGTTCCGCGTGTCGGGTCAGTTCTACGCTGCGGAGGATAGCTCGGCTATGCTCTTTAAGGCCACGCTATCGAAGGGCTTTGTCACCATCGAGGAGGCCGAGCAGTTCCTCAAGGAGTGCATTGGCGAGCGATTTACGGTTACGAAGTCGGAGGAGAAGCCCGTACAGCGCTTCGCAGCACCACCGTTTACCACCTCTACGCTACAGCAGGAGGCGGGTCGTAAGCTCGGTATGAGTGTGTCGCAGACGATGTCTGTTGCTCAGCGTCTCTACGAGCAGGGTCTTATTACCTATATGCGTACCGACTCGGTGAACCTCTCGCAGATGGCTATCACGCAGTGTAAGAACGAGATTACGCGCCTCTTTGGTGCCAAGTACTCATACCCTCATAACTTCAAGACCAAGACTAAGGGGGCTCAGGAGGCTCACGAGGCTATACGTCCGTCGTATATCGAGCGTCAGGAGATTGATGGTACAGCTGCCGAAAAGCGCCTCTACGACCTTATATGGAAGCGTACCGTAGCGTCGCAGATGGTCCCTGCCGAGCTTGATCGCACGACTATTGTCATCGACCTTAGTCGTCGTAGCGAGCAGTTTGTCGCCCAGGGCGAGGTTGTCCGCTTCGATGGCTTTATGCGTCTCTATTCCGAGGCTGTCGACGAGGATGCGCAGTCGGAGAGCGAGGAGGGTATACTCCCAAAGATGGCGGTGGGCGATATTGTTATCGCCAAGTCTATTACGGCGGCCGAGCGCTATAGCGTAGCCCCTGCGCGATACAACGAGGCGGCGTTGGTTAAGCGCCTCGAGGAGCTCGGTATAGGTCGTCCTTCGACCTACGCACCTACGATTACTACGATTATCAATCGTGGTTATGTCGTTAAGCAGAATCGCGACGGTCAGAAGCGCCAGACGCGTCAGTTGACGCTCCAGGGCGATAAGATTTCGTCAAAGATTGTTACAGAGAGCTATGGTAAGGAGAAGAATAGATTGGCTCCTACGGATATAGGTATGGTCGTCAACGACTACCTCGAGAGCCAGTTTGCCTCGATTATGGACTACCACTTTACGGCCAATGTCGAGAAGGAGTTCGACCGTATTGCCGAGGGCGACATCACCTGGACCGATATGATTCGCCAGTTCTACACTCCGTTCCATACGCTTGTCGAGCAGGCAGTAGGCACTCAGAGCGACCGCACGGTGCAGTCGGTTCGAGTATTGGGTATCGACCCAAAGACGGGACATACGGTTAAGGCGCGTATCGGTCGCTACGGCCCTATGGTCGAGTTGGAGAGTGCCGAGGGTGAGAAGATGCACTTTGCGTCGCTTAAGAAGGGCCAGCTTATCGAGTCTATCACGTTGGAGGAGGCGCTGGAACTCTTCGCCCTGCCACGCAACTTGGGCGACTTGGATGGCGAGCCTCTGATGGTCGGCGTGGGTAAGTTCGGCCCATACGTGCGTCACGGTAAGACCTTCGCTTCGTTGCAGAAGACGGACGATCCATATACCATTACGCGCGAGCGTGCTGAGGAGCTCTTGCGCGAGAGTGTTGCTAAGCAGCGCGCCGCTTCGGAGCCTCTGCGTACCTTCGCCGAGGATGCCGCTATGGTGGTTAAGAGCGGTCTTTACGGCCCATATATCGCCTACAACGGCAAGAACTACCGATTGCCTAAGGGCGTTAAGGTCGAGACGCTTACCTATGTCGACTGCCAGCGAATTGTAGCTAAGAGCAAGAAGTAGGGGAGCTCATAATTGTTGCAACGGTTGTGTGTAGGCAGGTGATTGTGTGGTGGTTGCGACGGTTGTATGATGATATTGATTAAACATAGATAACAATTTATACCTTAAAACTATTTTATTATGAAGAAAATCTTTGGTTTGGCACTCGGCCTTATGATGGCTACGGGTGCAATGGCACAGGAGGCTGAGTTTAAGCCCGAGTTTACTGTTGTCAAGGAGAATGCTATTACAAGCATCAAGAATCAGAATCAGGCGGGTACTTGCTGGTGCTACTCATCGTTGGCCTTCATCGAGGCTGAGTTGTTGCGTATGAACAAGGGAGAGTACGACTTCTCGGAGATGTACATTGTTCACAACACCTATCTCGATCGTGCCGACAAGGCTGTTCGTACTCACGGCGATGTGTCGTTTGCTCAGGGTGGCTCGTTCTACGATGTTATCTACGGTATGGAGGCATTTGGTCTCGTTCCTGAGGCAGAGATGCGCCCAGGTGTTATGTATGGCAAGGAGCTCAGCAACCACAACGAGCTTTCGGCTGTTAGCGACGCTGTTGTAGCAGCTATCGCTGAGGGTAAGCACCGTAGCTTGCAGGTAGACCCTAATGGTCAGCCATTGTGGAAGAAGGCTATCGAGGCTATCCACGACATCTACCTCGGTGTACGTCCCGAGACCTTCACATACGAGGGTAAGGAGTACACTCCAAAGTCGTTCTACGAGACTTTGGGCTTGGACGCCAGCGACTATGTATCGTTGACCTCTTACACTCACCACCCATTCTACGCTCCTTTCATCCTTGAGATTCAGGATAACTGGCGTTGGGCTCAGTCATACAACCTCCCAATCGACGAGCTTATGGAGGTGTTCGACAACGCTATTATGGAGGGCTACACCGTAGCCTGGGGTAGCGACGTTAGCGAGAAGGGCTTCACACGTATGGGTACTGCCGTAATGCCTGATGAGTCTAAGGGTGCTGATCTCCAGGGCTCGGATATGGCTAAGTGGCTTAACCTCAGCGAGGATGAGCGTAAGAGCACTCCTAAGCCTGCAGTAGCCGAGAAGTGGTGCACTCAGGAGGAGCGTCAGATTGCTTACGACAACTGGGAGACTACCGACGACCACGGTATGCTTATCTACGGTATCGCTAAGGATCAGAACGGCACTGAGTACTATATGGTTAAGAACTCTTGGGGCGAGGCTGGTACTTACAAGGGTATCTGGTATGCATCTAAGGCATTCGTTCGCTACAAGACTATGAACATCATCGTTCACAAGAACGCTATTCCTAAGGATATCCGCAAGAAGCTCGGCTTGTAATGGGAGCTTTTTGATTAGATGTTTAGGAGGCTGAATAAAAAGTGTATTTTGTCGTTATGCTCGCCTTCAAAATGCTCATTTACGCAAAGTAAACTCCGCTTTTTCAGGCTTCGCAGGCCTAAAACTACATCTTTTTATTCAACCTCTTAGTAAGACGGGGATGACAAATTTACTTTTTTGTCATCCCCTATTTTATTGTAATAATTTGGTTAAATAGCAAAAATTACATAACTTTGTCTGTCGCGCTATAGGCGACACTATGGACACATACAACGATTAATATTGCTATTACCACTATGAAGAGGCTATCTATGATGGTTGCTTGCGGCCTGTTACTTACGGCTTGCGGCCTGTTTAACAGAGATAAAGGTGTTAACGATACTGAGAATATAGAGGCTGCAGTGCCTGCTACGGAGGAGGTTATTGCCGTAGCGTATCAAGAACCCGAGGATATCAACGCCCTGAGCATCGAGGAGCGTGTAGACTACTACCTCTCGCGCTTCTGTCACGATACGTCGCTTGGCGACGAGGCTAAGGCTGCCGCATCGCGTCAGGAGATGCTAGATTGGCTCGAGTCACTTACCGACGAGGAGAAGCGCCTTGCTGACGACGCCTCGGACGAGTGGTACTCAAAGAATTACACAAGATTATAGCTTGCCTATCGCGAGAAGTGAAGGTCGTGCTCCTGGCGGCGTAGCTTGCGCATCTGAAGCGCTATAAGCACCGTAGCTACAAGCACCGAGGCTGCATCGGCCAGAGGCATAGCGGCCCACGCTCCCATAGCACCATACTTTGGTGATAGAGTAAGCAGCAGGGGTAGCAGGAACAGCAGCTGACGTGTTGTCGAGAGGAACATAGCCATAGGCGCGCGTCCGATATATTGGAAGAAACCACCTGCGACAATCTGAAAGCCGACAAGCGGAAATACCATCATTGCCACGCCTAAGCCCTGAGCTACTACCTCGACCATTGCCTGGTCTGTCGCTCCATTCGAGGTGTCGACAAAGGCCGCCGCTACCTGGTGAGGGAAGAGTAGACCTACGAGGAATGCAAAGGTCGTTACACACGTAGCGCAGATTGCCGTATACTTAAATATCTTAATCACACGTCCATACTGCTTAGCACCGTAGTTATAACCTACGATGGGCTGCATACCCTGATTAAATCCGTTAGCCACCATTATAAATAGCAGAATCACGCGGTTCATAATGCCGTAGGCACCGACATATACGTCGCCAACGTTGCCATCGAACGTAGCGGCAGAGATTATGTCGTAAGGGCCAGTGCCTCCGTATCTTAGCAGTGCGGTATTCATAAATCGTGTCACCAACGAGGCGCAGACATTAAGCAGGAAGGGTGCCATACCGATAGATATAATCGCCGAGACTATATGACGCTTAAATCGCAGGCTGCGGCCGCGAAACCTCAGGAAGCTACTCTTCGAGGTGTAGTGGCGTATCTGTACCATTAGTGCTATGCTCTGGGCTATCACCGTAGCATATGCCGAGCCCTCAATGCCCCAGCCAAAGCCGAAGATAAAGAGCGGATTGAGAATGGTACACAGGGCCATAGATAGCAGCATTATGTACATCGCCTTGCGCGGATATCCCGATGCGCGGAGCTGCTCGTTGAGACCTAAGTATAGGTGTGTGATTATGTTCCCGAACATAATGATGCGCATAAATCGTCGCGCATAGTCGAGCGTCTCGGCGCTGGCCTCGCCGCCCGAGAAGAAGAGCAGTATGGGGTCGAGGAAGAAGAGGAACGTAAGCATAATGGCTATGCCGAGGGTTATGTTTAGCAACACGGCGTTGCCCAATATATCCTCTGCTGCGCGCTTGTTACCCTCGCCCAAGCGTATCGATATGCGTGCCGCAGCACCCACACCCACCATAGCGCCGAATGCCGAGGCAATGTTCATAATCGGCAGCGTGACGGCCATACCCGATATCGCAGCGCCACCCACACCGTGACCTATGAATATGCTGTCGATGATGTGGTAGAGCGATGATGAGGCCATAGCTATAATCGCTGGTATCGCGTAGCGTGCCAGTAGCTTGCCTAACGGGTCTGTGCCTAACGACACTGTATTGTTCTGTGGCGATGCCATACCTTATCTCCAATCCTCTAAATATGTTACACTAAACGTGCAAATCTACTAAATATTAGCCATAATAGGCTACTGCAACTATATATGCCCCTGCGTAATGCGATATTTCGACCACAGCCCTCTCTCTTTGGGCTATCGTGCAGCGCATACGGCGCTCCGTAGCATCGTAGCTCTCGATGCGAAGGTCGCCTAAGAGCTCTATGCCGCGCCTGCCCGATAGCTTATATAGCGCCTCCTTCGCCGTCCAGATGTATGCTCCCCAATCCTTATCGTCGGATAGCTGCTGCTCTGCAGGAGTCATAAACCTGCTCTTTGCGCGCTCAAAGTCGCGCTCCGACGACTCAATATCTATGCCTACGGGGCAATCGGCTATGGCCACAGCGACCGCTTCGTGGCTATGGGCAACGCTGATATAGGTGTCAGCACGGTCAACGACTGGTGCGCCAACTTCGTTGTACGCGATACGCACCTCGCGGCCTAAGTTATCGCGCACGATGCGTCGCCAGGCCAGATGCTCTCTGCGGCGTCTCTCGTTCTGAAAGCGCGCTGCCGAGGCTACATCCTCTGCGGTTATGAGATTATCGCAACAGGCGTAGATCTCGGGTATGCGCTCAACGTGGATGTTAACCATCGACCTCGACCTTTATCTTATCTATACGTCTGCCGTCCATCGTGGCGATGAAGAACTTCACGCCGTGCGACTGTAGCTCGTCACCTCGACGTGGTAGGTCGCGCTTAAGCTCCATCATAAGGCCTGCTAAGGTCTCGGCGTGACCCTCGACATCCGAAAAGGCATCCTCGTCGTAGCCTATGGCGCGGACAAACTCGCCAATGTGTATCTTTGCGTCGAAGATATATGTGTGCTCGCCAATCTTCTCGTAGAGCTTATCCTCGTCCTCGTCGCTCTCGTCGGTAATCTCGCCGACCACCTCCTCGAGGATATCTTCGAGCGAGATGAGTCCCTGCGTAGCGCCATACTCGTCTACGACGATGGCTATGTGTATCTTCTTCTTCTGAAACTCCTTGAGCAGGTCATCGATCATCATATGCTCGTGCACGAAGTAGGGCTTTCGTAGTAGCGTCTGCCACTCGAAGTCGCGATCTTTGCCGATGTGTAGTAGCAGGTCTTTGACGTATAGCACACCCTTCACATCGTCTAAGTCGTCGCCATAGACTGGTATGCGCGAGTATCCTGTCTCGACAATCACTTTGCGTACCTCGTCGTAGTCTGCATCGTACTCTATGCCGGTGATATCTACTCTCGAGTGCATAATCTCCACCACCTCGGTCTGCCCGAAGGCTACGATGCCCGAGAGCATCTTCTGCTCCTCCTCCGAGCCAGTCTCCGTAAGGTCTACAGCGTCGGCAAGCTCCTCGATTGATATCTCGGCGTTCTTGGTGGCTAAGCGGCTCACGCGGCTCGAGGTTCGTATGAGGATAAAGGCTAATGGATATACCAACCAGCGCAGGATAATAAGTGGCAACGATAGTATCGATGTCATCTTTACGGGGTTGGCCTGCGACAGCACCTTAGGCATAATCTCGCCAAAGAGCAAGAGTAGGAAGGTGATGATTATGGTGTTGAAGATAAACTCCCACACGCCGCTGAATATGAATATCTGGTCAACGAGTTGCGTTACGACAATAACGAGGCAGATGTTAACCATATTGTTTGTTACCAATATGGTAGCTAACAACCTATCGGGGTTATCCAGTAGGTTAAGCACTCTTCGTGACGTTGTGTCGTCGCGCTCCTCCAGCTCGTCGATATCGCTTCGTGTGAGCGAGAAGAAGGCAACTTCAGAGCCCGAGGCCATCGCCGAGAATAGTAATAATATTATCGAGAGCAGACTGAATATCACTATACTTGTGACATCGAGACTCTCTTTTATCATTATTGCATCCATTTAGTCTACTTTTCTAATATTCTCCTAAGCACAACCGACGTGCTTAGCGCGTTGCCGACTAACTAAATAGCGAGCCGTTATTAGTGCCCTCGTTATCGTCGCTCTCCACCTCGCGAGCCTTAGGGATAAATGTCGTGGTGGGGACATTCTCGGTCTCGTCCTCGAAGGTTGCACGCTTACGCACGTACGTAGGCTCGCGCTTCTGCACACCTATCGACTTGTATCTATCTTGTTGTGGCGTGATTACCACAGGCTCCTTCGGAGGGTTGATAGGTGCGCGGCTGGGCGTTGTCTTCTCTTGCTCAGTAGGCTTCTCTGGCTTCTCATCGAAGGGGTTGTCCGTCGTAGGGTCAGTATACTCGGTCTTAATCTTGAGCTGCTCGCCATCGGCAAAGCGGGTCGCTACGACAACAAGCTCGAGTTCGTCGTCAGCCAGTGTTGGCTTCTCGCTTGCACCCCAGATGATATCGGCCTGGTGGATGTTGCCATCCTCGTCGGTATAGCTGGCATTCTTCTGTATGTACTCCATCGCTATGGTCACATCGTTCTGCGTGAGCAGGTTGATGCTCTTTACGGCGAAGCTCAGCAGTATCTCCTTAGCTCCGGTTATATGGTTGTCGTCGAGCAGCGACGATGATAGTGCCGCCTCGGCAGCCTCCTGAGCGCGGTTCTCGCCCGAGCCCTTAACTACCGACATATGAGCGCGGCCACTGTTGCGCATAACCTTCTCGACATCGGCAAAGTCGACACGCACAAGGGCAAACTCTACGGTTATAAGCTCGGCGATGCCCTTAGTTGCCATTCCCAATACGTCGTCGGCGCGTCCGAATGCCTCGAGAAGTGGGAGGTTGCCATACAGCTCGTGCACACGCTCGTTATCGATGACCAGCAACGAGTCAACCCAGGGGTGTAGCTCGTTAAGACCCTGAATGGCGTTGTTTATACGTCCCGGACCCTCCATTCTCAAGGGCATAGTCACCACCGCAACGGTAAGGATGCCTAAGTCGTGTGCGAGCTTTGCGATTACTGGCGAGGCGCCAGTTCCCGTGCCACCACCCATACCTGCTGCGATGAAGAGCATCTTCACTCCCGAGGTCTCGAGTAGCGTGCGTAGCTGCTCTTCGCTCTCGATGGCAAACTTACGACCTTTGGCAGGGTCGTTACCAGCACCGAGGCCTGGACCCATCTGTATCTTATTGGGTACTTTACAGTTGTTAAGTGCCTGGCGATCGGTGTTGCAGACCACGAAGTTCACACCAGCAATCTTCAGCGTCTGCATATGGTTTACGGCGTTGCCACCAGCGCCACCTACGCCTATCACCATTATTTTCGACTCGGTGTCGAGTTGTATATCCGATAGCTGGCCGCCAGTTACGGCCATAGCTATGTCGTCTACGGCTATGCCGTCAATGTTATGTGGAGTATTATCGCTCATAGTGTTATATAGTCATTATCAATGTCGTTTTTATGTTTCGGGGCTACTATAGTGCTTGCACTTCGTTACCTTGTCGCAGTACCACTACAGACCATCAGTGTCGACGTCGTCGCGGCCAGCAAATATATCGCCGAGTGTTGTGAAGATATCCTTCAGACCTCTCTTCTTCTTAGGCTTCTCCACGATGATCTCGCCATCTCCACCTCCGTTACCACCCTCTGATGGCTTTGTTGGGTCGATCTTCACTGGGTCGGGCGTAGGCTTAGGGTCTTTACCATCCTTTGCCTCATCCTCGGGCTTTTCGGGCGTAACGGGTGTCTCCGTGTTGACAGGCTTAACCGGTGGCACGGGTTTTACCGGTGGTACGGGTTTTACCGGAGGCTCAGGTGTCGGGGGTACAGGCTTTACCGGAGGTACGGGTCGTGTCTGCTCCTCGTCGCGCACATTGGGCTGGCGGCGGGGTGGTACCTCAGGCTCCACTGAGGGCGTAGGACGCTGACGCACGGCAACGGCGCAGCTGCCGGCCTTAGCTCCGTAGAGAAGCAGCGAGGCTATGGTGGCGTAGGCGCGTGAGGTAATCTTCTCGCCGAAGTTATCGGTGAAGCCATACTCGGGGTATACCGAGCGCACCTCCTCGATGTCGAGCTCGCGCGCGAAGAGCTGCTCGATGTTCTGCATCTCGGCGCCACCACCCGTTATGAGTACTACCGGAGCAAAGCGGCTACCGCAGCCTGCCTCCTTCACTTCGCGCTTCACCCAGTCGCATATCTCCTTCAGGCGCTCCTCGATTATGCGAGCAAGGTTGCGGCGGCGGATGCTCTTAGGCGTACCGCGACGTGCGTGAGGAAAGAGAATCTTGTCGTCGGTAGCCATCTCGCATAGTGCCGAGCCGTAGTTTATCTTCAGGCTCTCGACATAGCTCGAGGGAATGCCATAGGCGCGAATGTCGCCATTAATGCTGTTCATACCGATAGGTATAGATGCGAAGTAACGCACCTTGCCGTTGTAGAGCACCGTGACGTCGGTTATGCCACCACCGAGGTTGATGATGATAGCTCCCTCCTCCATATCCTCAGTTGTTGCCACGCCGAGGTGAGCGACGAAGGCATTGGGCACGAAGCTCTTTACCGTGATATCCTGCTTTGCCAAACACTGCTGCATACGTCCGCGTAGCATCTTGTCGGCCAGGATGAAGTTGTACGTACCTGTCAGCACCTGACCATAGGCACCCACAGCTACGGCTACCTCCTTGTCGTCGGCCTTGTATCGCAGTGGCTCCTTGGCTATAATCTCCTCGCGGTCGTCGGGGAGCTTGACGCTCTCCATACGGAGGTTGAGACTCTCGATATCGCGCTCGGTAATCTGGTTGCAGCCATTAGCCTGGTCATCCTGAACGTATACGTGGTCGGTTACCTGCACGCAGCGTATGAAGTCGCCTGCAAGGCCTGCGTATGCCTCGGTAATCTTTATGCCAAGCTCCTCCTCGAGGCGCTCCTTGACTACGTGCACGGCGCTACCTACCGTCTCGCTATTCTCTATGCGTCCAGCATTTATACCGCTACTTATCGGCTCTGATGCGATACCTAAGATATCTACGCGACCATCCTCCTCGACCGAGCCTACAGCCATCACGACGTTTGTCGAGCCTACGTCGATAGCTACAATTTGTTTACCTTTCATCGTTCTATCCTTTATTATTCATTCGTCAAAATCATCTGTGGCAACTGCTCGCAGCATATGTGCCACCTCCTCAGCCTGGTTTAACAAGCCTCTAACGGCATACCACTTGCCCCTTGTATCGGAGGCTGATACTTCGGTACTTGTCCCAACCTACATTGTCCAGCCCCTGGGTGTAGAACCTGCGCAACGTGCGTAGCTTGCCGTCGAGATTCTCCGTAGTTCCGAGATCTACGGTAAAGCGCCCTGAGCGTGGCACTATTGCGAGTTGCAGGGGTGTTGTTCCCCCTCCCGAGGCTACTATTTGCACTATCTCCGAGCTCCACTCCTTGCTGCGGCCTATGTGCTTAAGAAACAACAGCAGCTTGTCGAACTCGGCGCACTGTCTCTCTATCTCGCCACACTTGCGTCGCACCCTCTCCTGCTCCTTTGTAAGGGCATCTATTGCCGCGTGTATGCGCTGCTCGTTGACGCTATGTGCCGCCACAGCCTTGCTAAGACGCTCTTTGTAAGCCTCGACCAGCACCTGGTAGTTCTCCTCCGAGGTGAAGAGGTTCTTCTTTGGCGATGAGCGTCTTACCTTGCGTAGCTCGCTATTATTATCTATGATGGCCTTGAGGTGAGGGGTCTTCTCCTCCTCGAGACGCGTTATCTCGGCCTCGAGCTTGGCTATAGAGTCCCTCGCAACAGCGGCCATATCGCCCATATAGCTACTTCTGAACATAGGCTTGTAGTCGCCCGTGATCACTGGCACGTGTGCGGCCTTCACCCCCTCGGCCAAGAGTAGGTATCCTGCCTCGGTGACGTACATATCGTATCCCGAGATGCGCAGACGAGCTATGGGCTTGCGCTGCGTGATATCGATCTTTACGCATCCATCGTGCGTGATGTAGACGTTAGCCTCGGCAACAGCGTTGTGGGCCTGCAGTGCGTGCTCAATAGCGGCTATGTCGACCTTTGTGGCGAGCATCCCTTCGGGGTGTATCTGCTGCTCCTTGAGCCATAACGTCACAGCCTCGGCATCGATTAGTGGGTGCTCTCCACCGTCCGAAAGGTTGATAATGGTCTGGGTGACTTGCTGCGTGGCTGCGTGCTTCGATGATAGCGTGCTCGCCCAGACTATCATCCAGATGATGACAGCCCACAGTAGCACGTATCCGGCTATTATGCCAATCCTCCTAAGCATAGCTCCTAAACCTATGTAATTGTTACTTTACCTTTGCGCGTAGCACGCGAGCTATATCGCCACACACTACGTCTATGTTTCCTGCGCCGAACGTCACCACAACGTCGGTCTCCATCGCCTCGAGCCTTGCTGCGATGTTGTCGCGCTCGACAAGCTCCCACTCAACGCTGAGATTGCGGCCTATAAGCTCGGAGTTAACACCCTCGATAGGTAGCTCACGAGCTGGATATATGGGCACCATAATCACCCTGTCGGTTAGCGATAGCACCTCGGAGAACTCCTCGGCAAAGTCGCGCGTGCGGGTGTATAGGTGCGGCTGGAATATCGCCGTAATTCTGCGCCCAGGGAATATGTCTCGCAGCGATGTTATCGTTGCGCGTAGCTCCTCGGGGTGGTGAGCATAGTCGTCGATATATACCTGCTCTGGGGTGTTGAGGTATACCTCCATACGGCGCTTCACACCACCAAAGTCGGCCAGTGCCTTGCGTACAGCCGCGTAGTCTAACGCCTTATGCTCGAGGCGTGCCGCTGCCCACAGCATAGCCACCGCAGCTATCGAATTTTCGATATGCACCTTGCCGAGTATGCCGAGCGTGCAGCCCTCGATACGACCATCGGGCACTACGATGTCGTAGCGGTAGTGGCCACCCTCGATAAGCTCGATGTTCTCGGCTCTGAAGTCGCCCCCAGCGTCACACGAGTAGCGATATATCTCCCTCTCTGTGGCGTCGAAGCGTAGTTCCACACCCTCTTTGAGTATCAATATGCCGCCACGCTTTATCTGCGAGGCAAACTCCTCGAAGGCCTCTACCATAGCCTCGGCCGTGCCGTAGATGTCGAGGTGATCGGCATCCGTTGCCGTAATAACAGCTACGTCGGGGTGTAGGCGCAAAAACGAGCGGTCATACTCGTCGGCCTCGACCACTAAGCGGCGCCCCTCGCCTAAGACAAGGTTCGAGCTGAAGTTGCGCGATATGCCACCTAAGAAGGCGCTACCCTCGCTTGCGGCAGCCCTGTTGAGCCACGCAGCAAGTGTCGAGGTGGTAGTCTTGCCGTGTGTGCCCGCAACGGCCATAACTAACTTCCCTTCGCTTAGCACGCCCAACATCTGCGAGCGCTTCTCGATGCGGAAGCCATTGTTGCGTAGCCAGGCCCACTCGCTGTGCGTTGCAGGTATCGCTGGCGTGAGCACCACGATGGTATCCTCCGTTGAACGCATATGTGGGGGTATAAGCTCGGGGTTGTCCTCGTAGTGTATCTCTGCACCCTCGGCCTCGAGTGCGCGTGTTAGTGCCGTTGCCGTGAGGTCGTAACCGGCCACGCGGTAGCCCTCGTGGAGGAAGTAGCGTGCTAAGGCACTCATACCTATACCTCCGATACCTAAAAAATATACGTTTTTAATAGTCGACTCTCTCTCCATACCTACTTCGCTGTTACCTCTTTACCTCCGTTAACACCTCGTCTATGACACGTACAACTCTATCTGCCGAGTCGCTTATGGCCAGTTTTGCGATGTTTGACGACAACTCTTCGAGGCGTCTGCCATTGCGAGATAGCTCCACAGCTAAGTGCATACCGCGCTCCACGGCCTCGCTGTCGCGAACAATCTCCGCAGCACCCTGCTCTACTAAGGCCATAGCATTCTTGGTCTGGTGATCCTCAGAGACGTTGGGCGATGGCACGAATATCGTGGGCTTAGCCACAAGGCATAGCTCCGATACTGTGCAGGCACCGCTACGCGAGAGGACAACATCGGCAGCAGCATAGGCGTAGTCCATACGCTCGATAAATGCCCCCTGCCAGATGTTTTTCGTAGGGTGTGAACGTAGAAACTCCTGCATCTCGCGCTCGTAGTACTTACCCGTCTGCCATATCACCTGCACGGGTGCTACGCCATCGAGGTTGCCTACCCACGCCTTCATCATCTCGTTGAGCGTGCGTGTGCCGAGCGAGCCTCCGACGACAAGGACTACGGGAAGCTCATCGTTGAAGCCGTAGTGGGCGAGTGCCTCCGAGCGGTCAGCACCTGTCGCCGAGAAACGACCGCGTAGTGGGTTTCCAGTCATTACTATGCGCTCTTCGGGGAAGAAGCGGCCCATATTGTCGTACGACACACATATGCGCTTTGCGCGCTTCGAGAGTAGCTTGTTTGTAAGTCCTGCGTATGAGTTCTGCTCCTGAATCACCGTAGGCACACCGAGGCGCTGAGCTGCCCAGAGTATTGGTGCTGATGCATAGCCTCCGAATCCCACGACTATGTCGGCCTGAAACTCCCTAATTACGCGCTTGGCGCGGCGTACGCTCGCCGCCACCTTGAACGGCAACGCGAGGTTCGCAAGGGTAAATCTGCGCTGCAGACCTGCTACGGGCAGACCTACGATGTTGTAGCCTAAGGCTGGAATCTTCTCCATCTCCATCTTACCCTCAGCTCCAACGAAGAGTATCTCTACTTCGTCGCCATAGTGACGCTTCAGAGCCTCGGCTACAGCAACGGCTGGATATATGTGTCCGCCAGTACCTCCGCCCGACAGAATTATTCGTATCATATAGCTCTCTTTAGTAGTGTTTCTATAGCCCTGCTGCGTACGTTAATGTGCTCGTTTACAAATGATTGGCGTATTAGTCGTTCGCGCGTAGGGATATGTGTCCAATTTCACACTACAAAAGTATATATTCCCGGCTAAATTTACAAGTATAAAAAGCCTGTTTTTTTCAAAAAAAATAGACCCTCCGAGTGATAGATTTTCGACGATTGTTACATCTATGCGTATGGCGCGCGCGTGCCTAATTTTATATCATCTCCCTGTGCTGAATATCCGTAACATCTCCTGCTTATCTATTATTATTGAAGGGTCTTGTGGCAAGTCTCGAAAATTTTTCGTATGTTTGTAGCCATTTATTTGAGATACTTAAAACATACAACACAATGAAGAGACTTCACACAATCTTTTTCTTAGCATTAGCAACTATCATCACTCTTTCGGTGGCCTGCACGTCGACAAGCGACGAGCATACGACGAGCTTTATAACCGTCGAGGATGGTAAGTTTATCCGCAACGGCGAGCCCTACTACTTCGTGGGTACTAACTTCTGGTACGGAGCAATCCTCGGCTCCGAGGGCGAGGGTGGCAACCGCGAGCGCTTGGCCCAGGAGCTCGACTTTATGAAGGCCAACGGCATCGATAACCTCCGCATCCTTGTTGGTGGCGAGGGTGAGAATGGCCTTCTCGGCAAGATTGAGCCTAACCTACAGCCCGAGCCTGGCGTATATAACGACGAGGTGCTGGCAGGTCTTGACTACCTGATGATGGAGCTTGGCAAGCGCGATATGACGGCTGTTCTCTACTTCAACAACGCTTGGGAGTGGAGTGGCGGCTATACGCAGTATGTGGCGTGGGCCAACGATACCCCTGTCCTTGTGCCACGTGTCGACGGCTGGTTCTCGTACAACGCCTTTGCTGGAGAGTTTGTGCGCAACGAGCGCGCTAAGCAGATCTTCTATGACCATCTCCGCTATATCATCACCCGCACGAATCGCTATACGGGTATTAAGTATATCGACGACCCTGCGATCTTCTCTTGGCAGATATGCAACGAGCCTCGCGCCTTCAGCAGCAAGGAGGTAGACAACAAGGAGGCCTTTGCCGAGTGGCTCGCGACGTCGGCGAAGCTCATCCGCGAGCTCGACCCTAACCATATGATATCTACCGGCTCGGAGGGCTACTACGGCTGTGAGTGGGATATGGATCTATGCGAGAAGATTCACGCCATCGACGAGATCTCCTATATCAACTGCCACGTATGGCCCTACAACTGGAAGTGGATGCGCGGCGACCATATGCGCGAGGACCTCGAGAAGTCGTGCCAGAATACCGAGGAGTATATCAATATGCACCTTGAACTTGGCGAGAAGATTGGCAAGCCTGTTGTGGTCGAGGAGTTTGGTATGCCACGCGACGATATGGACTTCCGTAAGAGTAGCACCGTGGAGTGTCGCGATGCCTACTACACCTTCGTGTTCGACCTTATCGTCAAGGCTAAGGAGCAGGGTGGCGTCTTTGCTGGTTGCAACTTCTGGAGCTGGGGAGGCTATGCCGTTACCCACGTCGACGATCACGAGTACTGGGCTAAGGGCGATGACTACACTGGTGACCCCGCGCAGGAGCAGCAGGGCCTGAACTCAATCTTTGTTGAGGATGAGTCGACGATGGCTATTATACGCACGACCAACCAAAAACTCGGAAATTTGTAGTGAGAAGGGGGCTGTGACCTCTCAATCGTCTGCCCGAATGGGAAATACATAAAAGTATGTCCCATCCGGGCATTCTCTTTATTTGTGGCTTGCGCGTGGGATTTTTTAGGGACGAAAGAGACAACAGAGACAACAGAGACGCAGAGAAATTAGAGGCCACAGAGGCCACAGAGACCACAGAGACGCAGAGACAGCAGAGAGGCAGGCAGAGGAAGATGATACCCGACTTCGTTGTTGTCTCTCTCGTCTCTTTCGTCCCTTTCGTCTCTCTCTTTCAACGGCCACGCCACAATCCCACCGATCAGCTTACACTCTAAATTCTCTAACCTCTCTTAAACCTTCCTTGAGCAAAATATAGGCCGGCCAGAGTAATTCTGGTCGGCCTAACTACTTATATATCAGCTGTAAGCTAACTACTTAAGCATAGCCTTAACCTCCTCAGCAACGCACTTGCCGTTATAGCCGAACTTCTCGTCGAGAACCTTGAAAGGTGCCGAGTAGCCGAAGTGGTCGAAGCCGTGGATAAAGCCTGCCTCGCCAACAAGACCGCGAAGGTTTACCGACAAGCCCGAGGTCATACCGTAGCGTGGGAGATTACCCAAAACTGCCTCCTGGTACTCCTTATCCTGGTCGCGGAACAAGCCCTCGCTTGGGATAGAGACAACGCGTGTAGCGATGCCCTCCGATGCCAACAGCTCTGCGCCCTCAACGAGTGTAGATACCTCAGAGCCAGTAGCGATAAGCGTTACCTTAGCATCCTTATTCTCCACAACTACGTAGCCACCACGCTCAGCCTGCTTAGCCTCCTCGCGGCGCGACTTGCCGCTGAGGGCTGGCAACGACTTGATGTTCTGGCGCGAGAGAATGAGTGCTACTGGGCGCTTCTCCTCGAGAGCCATCTTCCAAGCAGTCACGGTCTCCTCGCTATCTGCTGGACGAAGAACGAGCATCGAGCGCTCGCCAGAGTGGTTGCGCATATGCTCCATAAGGCGAATCTGTGCCTCGTGCTCCACTGGCTCGTGCGTAGGGCCATCCTCGCCAACGCGGAATGAGTCGTGTGTCCAGATGAAGATAACGTGCTTCTCCATAAGTGCCGAGAGACGCACCGCAGGCTTCATATAGTCAGAGAATACGAAGAACGTACCGCAGGCAGGGATGATACCGCCGTGAAGGGCCATACCATTCATCACGCAAGCCATAGTAAGCTCGGCAACACCAGCCTGGAAGAAGTTACCCGTAAAGTCGCCCTTAGTGAAGGCCTTAGTCTTCTTGAGGAAGCCGTCGGTCTTATCCGAGTTAGAGAGGTCGGCAGACGATACCACCATATTCTCCACACGCTCGGCGTAGTAGCCAAGCATCGTTGCCGAGGCGGCGCGAGTAGCCTGATCGGGCTTAACCTCCAATTCGTCGTAGTTAATCTCGGGGAGCTTGCCAGAGTAGAACATATCCATCTTGGCGGCAAGCTCGGGGTTGGCCTTACGCCAAGCCTCCTCCGTTGCGCGCATCTCCTCGGCCCACTTGAGAAGCTCCTCGCGGCGAGCTGCGTATACCTCCTTCGACTCCTCGAAAACAGCGAATGGCTCATCGGGGTTACCGCCTAAGTTCTTGATTGTAGCAGCGATATCGGCGCCAGCAGCCGTTAGTGGCTGGCCGTGTGTCGACACCTGGTTCTCGAAGCTTGTGCCGTCGGCCTTACGTGCGCCGTAGCCCATTATGGTCTTACCGATGATAAGCGTAGGACGCTCCGTCTCGGCATTTGCGGCCTTAAGTGCTGCGCGAATCTCGTCGATAGACTGACCGTTAACGGTGATGACGTTCCAGTTCCACGCCTTATACTTGAGCTCGATATCCTCGGTGTCTACCTCGTCGCACTTCGTAGAGAGCTGGATGTTGTTCGAGTCGTAGTACATAATGAGGTTAGCAAGGCCGAGGTGACCAGCTACGCGGCCCACACCCTGCGATATCTCCTCCTGCACGGCACCATCCGAGATGAAGGCGTAGGTCTTGTGTGCCATCCACTCGCCGAAGCGCGCTACCATAAAACGCTCAGCGATAGCGGCTCCGAGAGCCATAGCGTGACCCTGGCCCAAAGGACCTGAGGTGTTCTCCACGCCACGTAGCACATCTACCTCGGGGTGACCAGGCGTTACGCTGCCCCACTGGCGCAGGCTCTGCAAATCCTCAGAGGTGTAGTTGCCCGCCAATGACAACACGGCATAGAGCATAGGTGACATATGTCCTGGGTCGAGGAATAGACGGTCGCGGTGGGGGTATGCCATATTCTCGGGGTCGTAGCGCAGGAACTCGGCGTAGAGCACGTTGATGAAGTCTGCTCCACCCATAGCGCCACCAGGGTGTCCCGATTTAGCCTTTTCTACCATCGAAGCTGCCAAGATGCGGATGTTGTCGGCCGCACGCTGAAGTTTGTTGTTTTCCATAGTTTTTTATTTGGTTTATTTATGTTTGTTACTACACTTCGGCCCAATCCTAATGGGTGGGAGGTTAATATCCTTACAAAGGTACTAAAACTTTTCTAACGTTATGCATCCCTATGGCCTAAAAATCGCATTATTTACAATTTTCGACGACGTGGTAAAATAATTTTGCGCTACGTACATTATTATATAGGTATAAGCATACGTTTTTCGAAAAAAATAGATAACTTTGCCAATTGGAATGATACAAGTGTAAATCAACGTATAACCAAAATATTAAGACTATGTTTGCAATTGACAACTACAACTTCGCAGGCAAGCGCGCCATCATCCGCGTAGACTTTAACGTGCCTCTCAACAGCGAGGGTAAGGTAACAGACGACACACGTATACGTGCCGCTATTCCCACCATTAAGAGGGTGTTGGAGGCAGGTGGCTCGGTGATTCTTATGTCGCACCTCGGTCGTCCTAAGAAGAATCCCGACCCTAAGTACTCGCTCGAGCAGATTATCTACGCTATCGAGGAGCGCCTCGGCCACAAGATTATGTTCGCTGGCGACTGTATGGGCCAGAAGGCTGCTCAGATGGCTGCCGACCTTAAGCCAGGTGAGGTGATGCTTCTCGAGAACTTGCGCTTCTATGCCGAGGAGGAGGGTAAGCCTCGTGGCTTGGCCGAGGATGCTTCGGAGGAGGAGAAGAAGGAGGCTAAGAAGGCCGTTAAGGAGTCGCAGAAGGAGTTTGTTAAGCGTCTGGCTTCGTATGCCGACTGCTACATCAACGACGCCTTCGGTACGGCGCACCGCGCACACGCCTCTACGGCACTTATCGCCGACTACTTCCCCGAGGATAAGATGTTTGGCTACGTGATGGAGAACGAGCTTAAGGCTATCGACGGCGTTATGGAGAACCCCGAGCGCCCATTCTGCGCTATCATCGGTGGCTCTAAGGTGTCGACCAAGATTACCATCATCGAGAAGTTGATGGAGAAGGTTGACTCTATAATCATCGGTGGCGGTATGACCTACACCTTCGCAGGTGCCGAGGGCGGCAAGGAGGGTAAGTCTATCTGCGAGCCCGATATGTTCCCCGTAGCTCTCGAGATTTTGAAGAAGGCCGAGGAGCGTGGTATTCAGATTCTTCGCTCGCCCGATGCGCTCATCTGTGACGACTTTGCCGAGACGGCAAATACGCAGGAGGCTCCTGCTAACAACATTCCAGACGAGTGGGAGGGTGTCGACATCGCATCGCAGGGCAAGGCTAAGTTCCGCGAGCATATCCTCGGTTGCAAGACCATCCTTTGGAATGGCCCTGTAGGTGTCTTCGAGATTGACAAATTCTCTACGGGCTCACGCGCTGTAGCTGAGGCTATTGCCGAGGCGACGGAGAAGAATGGTGCTTACTCGCTTATCGGCGGTGGTGACTCGGTAGCGTGCGTCAACAAGTTTGGCCTTGCCGATAAGGTGTCGTACGTATCGACTGGTGGCGGTGCGCTGCTGGAGTATATGGAGGGTAAGGAGTTGCCTGGCGTAGCTGCAATCCGCAAGTAGCGAGACGGCGGCATCTGATATGAGTTAGAATGTGTTTCGATGGGTCGGTATGATTAATGGATATCTTGCAATCATACCAGCCCAAGCGACACGTGATGACTCGTCGATGCCTATAAGACGTATAGAATAAACAAAACCTAAAACTTTGAAAATGAAAAGATTGTTTTTAATTGTAGCATCAGCACTTGCTATGACAGCTTGTTCTACCACAGAGTCTCCCAAGACGGAGGCTGTGCCTGCTATCGACAAGGCAAACTTCGATGAGTCGATAGCTCGCAACGACGATTTCTACCAGTGGGCTACTGGTGGTTGGCAGAAGAATAACCCACTCAAGCCCGAGTATTCACGCTACGGCTCTTTCGACGTATTGCGCGAGAACAACGAGGTGCGTATCAATGAGCTCTTTAGCCAGATGACCAAGAGCGAGGCCGAGGCTGGTACCATAGAGCAGAAGATTTCGGATCTCTACAAGATGGGTCTCGACGAGGAGCGTCTCAACAACGAGGGTGCAGCGCCTATTAAGAGTGCTCTCGAGGCTATCTTCGCCATTAAGGATAACGCCGAGCTTATCGCACAGTTGCCAGCGCTCCATACCGATGGAATAGGCCTATTCTTTGCTGCCTATCCTGCTGCCGACCTTGCAGATAGCAATATGACTATTCTCTATCTTGAGCAGGGTGGCCTCGGTATGGGTAACCGCGACTACTACCTCGACGAGAAGAATGCCGAGATCAAGGCTGCCTACCGCACCTACCTCGAGAAGATATTTACCCTCGCTGGTGTCGAGGGCGACATAGCGAAGTATGTTGACGATGTTGTGGCTATCGAGGACCGTATCGCCGAGAAGCACTGGACCAACGTCGAGTGCCGCGATATCGCTAAGGGCTACAACCCCTATACTCTCGATGAGGTGTCGAAGCAGTTCTCTGCGGTAGACTGGAAGGCATACTTCGCAGCTTTGGGCGTTGATAACATCAACAAGCTCGTTGTTAGCCAGCCTTCGTCGTTTGCCAACATTATGGATGTCTTGGCTACTACGCCTATCGAGGCTTTGCGTGCCTATGTTGCTGCTCACTATATCGACGCAGCGGCTTCGTACCTTAGCGAGGAGTTTGCCGTAGCATCGTTCGAGTTCTTCGGCAAGACTATGTCGGGCACTCAGGAGATTCGTCCACGCTGGAAGCGCGCTATGGGTGTGCCTAACAGCATCCTTTCAGACGCCGTAGGTCAGATATACGTGGCTAAGTACTTCCCCGAGAGCGAGAAGGCTCGCGTAGAGAAGATGGTGTCGAATATCCAGAAGGCCTTCTCGAAGCATATCGAGGCACTCGACTGGATGGGTGCTGAGACTAAGGCTAAGGCTCAGGAGAAGCTCGCAGCCTTTACCGTGAAGATTGGCTATCCTAATAAGTGGAAGGACTACTCTACACTTACTGTTGACCCAGCTAAGTCATACTGGGAGAATGTTGTTGAGGCTAACCGCTGGTATACGGCCGACTCTATGTCGGAGGTTGGCAAGCCCGTCGATCGCGAGAAGTGGATGATGCCTCCACAGATGGTTAACGCATACTATATGCCTACGACCAACGAGATATGCTTCCCAGCAGCTATCCTTCAGCCTCCATTCTACAACCCTGCGGCTGACGATGCTGTAAACTACGGAGCTATTGGCGTGGTTATCGCTCACGAGATGACCCACGGCTTCGACGACCAGGGCTCGCAGTTCGATAAGTTCGGTAATATGAACGACTGGTGGACTAAGGAGGATCGTGCCGCTTTCGAGGCCAAGACTCAGGTGCTTGTAGATCAGTTCAACGCTATTGAGATTCTCCCAGGCTTGTTTGCCGATGGTAAGTTCTCGCTCGGCGAGAATATCGCCGACCAGGGAGGTTTGCGTCTTGCGTTTACAGGCCTTACCGATTATGCTTGGGCCGAGGGTCGTCCCGAGGATATCGATGGCTTCACTGGCGAGCAGCGCTTCTATATCGGCTATGCCACCTTGTGGGCTCAGAACATCACCGACCAGGAGAAGGAGCGCCTCACTAAGGTCGACGTTCACTCGTTGGGTCGCAACCGTGTAAATGCTACATTGCGCAACATAGAGTCGTTCTACGATGCCTTTGGTATCACCGAGAAGGATGCTATGTTTATGCCTGTCGAGGAGCGTGTAGTTATCTGGTAATTACCAAGCCTCCTTATAGGACGTTGATTTGAATTTAGTGAGTTTAGGGAGCTTAGTGAGAGTAGGGCGGTTGCCAAGACCATATCCCTACTATCACTAAGCTCCCTAAATTCATTAAACTCCCTAAATTCATGAGGCTGAATAAAAAGTGTATTTTGTCGTTATGCTCGCCCTCAAAATGCTCATTTACGCTCAGTAAACTCCGCTTTTTCGGGCATCGCAGGCCTAAAACTACATCTTTTTATTCAACCTCTTAATTACTCACTACTCACTACTCATTATATCGTGCGTATCTTTCTAATCATCTTAGGCTGCGTGTCACTCGTGTTGGGTATCGTGGGCATATTTCTGCCACTGCTGCCTACAACGCCGCTGCTACTTTTGGCGGCGTGGTGCTTCGTGCGTAGCTCTCAGCGACTCTACGACTGGCTTATAAACCATCCGCGTATGGGCGAGTATATACGTAACTTCCGTGAGCATAAGGCCATACCGCTCCGCGTGAAGATTATATCCGTATCGCTTGTCTGGCTGACCATAGGCTACTGCGTCGTTGCCGTTATCGAGATGTGGTGGTTGCGTGCGTTGCTGCTAATGATTGCTGTGGCTGTCTCGTGGCACATACTCTCCTACGCTACGCTTAGGAGGTGACAAGTGGCAGGTGTGGCTGGCGCGTGGAGCTGGCTCTGGGGATTATGGGGACGATGGGGATGATGAGTTACGATAGGTTCTGATGAGTTCCGATGCAACGAAAGCTAACGCTCAGTGTCTAACTACTCTCTTTGCTACCCTTAAGTCCTCCACGCGCAAGCACCCCTCACGCGCAAGCTCCACGTCAGCGACAACGCTTTAACCGCACAAAGCAGCCTGCTCCCTTAACAACCCTTTAGCTCGCTTTAGGCGAGCGCGCTACCCTTTAGCAGGCTCTGCCTGCGAACTACCCTTTAGCTCGCGCCAGCGAGCGAGCTACCCCTAATCTTTCACGCGCAAGCCACCCCTCCCCACGCAAGCCCCACTCACAACACCATAACACCCCTACACCCCCCTGTTATGTGCGTTATGGCGTTATGGCGTTACACATAGCAAACGCACAGTCACTAATTGTCATACCCGACCACCCACCCCAGTGACAATAGTGACGCTGTCGCTATTTGAGTCCAATACCAGGCTGTGACTGGTACACTATATATATACACTCTATATATATTTCTATATATAAATCAGTAAATGAGGCTGAATAAAAAGATGTAGTTTTAGGCTTGCGAAGCCCGAAAAAGCGGATTTTACTGAGCGTAAATGAGAATTTTGA
>JAFTWZ010000002.1 GCA_017465055.1 Alistipes sp.
AGTCGAGGACAAGGCGTACAAGCTTTCTGAGGCTGCAGCTCTTCTGAAGGAAATTACCTTTACGAAATTTGATGCCTCGGTAGACATTGACGTCCGTTTGGGCGTGGATCCTCGTAAGGCTAATCAGATGGTTCGTGGCGTCGTTACATTGCCACACGGTACAGGTAAGACTGTACGTGTTTTGGTTCTCTGTACTCCAGATAAGGAGGCTGAGGCTCAGGCAGCAGGCGCTGACTATGTAGGTCTTGACGAGTACATTGACAAGATCAAGGGCGGTTGGACCGATGTTGACGTCATCATCACCACTCCTAACGTAATGGGTAAGGTTGGTGCTTTGGGTCGTATTTTGGGTCCACGTGGCTTGATGCCTAACCCTAAGACAGGTACAGTAACTATGGATGTTGCTAAGGCTGTTCAGGAGGTTAAGGCTGGTAAGATCGACTTCAAGGTTGACAAGTATGGTATTATCCACACAGCTATTGGTAAGGTATCATTTACCCCAGAGCAGATTGTGGAGAATGCACAGGAGGTTATGAGCACAATCATTAAGCTCAAGCCATCAGCTGCTAAGGGTACATACGTAAAGAGCATATTCCTCTCTACAACTATGAGCCCTGGTGTTGAGGTAGATCCTAAATCAGTAGATAACAAATAATTGAAGGAGGATAGAAACTATGACTAAGCAAGAAAAGTTGGCCGTAATCAACGGTCTTACCGAGCAGCTCAATGCCTACCCTCACTTCTATTTGGCTGACATCGAGGCTTTGAACGCCGAGCAGACTGCAGCATTGCGTCGCAAGTGTTTCGAGCAGAAGGTTAAGCTCGTGGTTGTAAAGAACACGTTGCTTTGCAAGGCCTTGGAGAATGTTGGCAAGGCTGATGAGGAGTTGGTAGCTGTATTGAAAGGCTCTACATCAATTATGTTCACCGAGACAGGTAAGGTTCCTGCACAGCTCATCAAGGAGTTCCGCAAGAAGAACGATAAGCCTGTATTGAAGGCAGCCTATGTTGAGGGTTGCGTATACGTAGGTGACAACCAGCTTGACAATCTTTGCAACATCAAGAGCCGCGAGGAGCTTATTGGCGATATCGTATTGCTCTTGCAGTCGCCTGCTAAGAATGTCATCTCTGCACTGCAGTCAAATGCAGGTCAGAAAATCGCGGGTCTTGTTAAGGCTCTCGAGGAGAGAAACAATTAATCAAAAGAAACAAAAACAAAATTTAATAAAATTACACAACTATGGCAGATGTAAAGGTATTGGCAGAAGAGTTGGTTAACTTGACTGTTAAGGAGGTAAACGAATTGGCTACTATCCTCAAGGAGGAGTATGGTATTGAGCCCGCTGCTGCAGCTGTTGCAGTTGCAGCTCCCGCAGCTGGTGCAGGTGAGGCTGCTCCTGCTGAGAAGTCAACTTTTGACGTAATCTTGAAGAGCGCTGGTCAGGCTAAGCTCCAGGTTATCAAGGTCGTTAAGGAGGTTGCTGGCTTGTCATTGGGTGATGCTAAGGCATTGGTTGACGCTGCTCCTAAGGCCATCAAGGAGGGTATCTCTAAGGAGGAGGCTGAGTCTATCAAGGGTAGCCTTGAGGAGGCCGGTGCTGAGGTTGAGCTTAAGTAATTCCTAAGGGGATTTTAAGTCTCTCACCAACCTTTAAGGTGTAGAGCTTACGCTACAGTAAGCTCTATGCCTTTTCTGGTCTAATATTCGGGAGTGCAATTAGAGGCTGTGCCCGTATGTTAGATAAGTCTATGCTCTCAGGGTGTACGTATGTGACACTGAGGGCATTAGCGGGATAGAATAACCGCATAAATCATAGGCTTATGCCCATATCGTTGCTCCTTGGTGCTAGCGAGGCGGATGTTGTGTCGTCTTGCCGTGATGTTAGGGGAGTACATACTGTAAAAGAGTCTTTCGGAGTCTGTTGCTCGACCTGTGGTCGAAGCGAATGCAGCTCAAAGTAGTCTATTTCGGTTGAACGATCTGTGCCGTATATCTAGCGGTCGGTAATAGGTCAAAGAAATGTAATATTTCACTTAAACACTTGGATTATATGTCCACTACACAACAACAGCGAATAAGCTTTTCGACCATTAAGAACAGGGTTCCATATCCTGACTTATTGGAGATTCAGCTTAAGTCTTTCCGAGATTTCTTCCAGCTTGACACTACGGCCGAGAATCGCAAGAACGAGGGCCTCTACAGAGTGTTCAACGAGAATTTCCCGATCACCGACACCAGAAACAACTTTGTTCTGGAGTTTATCGACTATTACATCGACCAGCCCCGTTACACCATTGAGGAGTGTTTGGAGCGTGGTTTGACGTATAGTGTACCCCTAAAGGCGAAGCTTAAGCTTTACTGTACAGACACCGAGCACGAGGAGTTCGACGAGGTGGTACAGGATGTTTACTTCGGTCTTATTCCCTATATGACAGAGCGCGGTACCTTCATCTTCAATGGTGCTGAGCGCGTTGTCGTTTCTCAGCTACACCGTTCTCCAGGTGTATTCTTCGGTCAGAGTATGCACACCAATGGTACGAAGCTCTACTCGGCACGTATCATCCCATTCAAGGGCTCTTGGATCGAGTTCGCTACCGACATCAACAATGTGATGTACGCCTACATCGATCGTAAGAAGAAGTTGCCAGTAACCACACTGTTGCGTGCTATCGGCTTTGAGACTGACCAGCAGATTTTGGAGATTTTCGACCTTGCAGACGAGGTTAAGGTTACTAAGTCGAACCTTAAGAAGAACGTTGGCCGTAAGCTTGCGGCGCGTGTATTGTCTACGTGGGTCGAGGACTTTGTTGACGAGGATACTGGTGAGGTTGTATCTATCGATCGTCACAAGGTTATCGTTGACCGCGAGGTAGAGCTTCAGGAGGAGCATATCGACGAGATTATCGAGTCGGGCACAAAGACCATCCTTCTGCACAATGAGAATCCCTCGGGCATCGACTTCTCGATTATCTATAACACGCTTCATAAGGACCCTTGTAACTCCGAGAAGGAGGCCGTTGTCTACATCTATAGGCAGTTGCGCGCCTCGGAGCCACCCGATGAGGCTACTGCTCGCGACGTTATCGAGAAGCTCTTCTTCTCGGACAAGCGTTACGACTTGGGTGACGTAGGTCGTTTCCGTATCAACAAGAAACTTGAGCTCACGATCGATCCTGCCATCCGCACGCTTACTCGCGAGGACATCATAGAGATTATCAAGTACCTCATCCAGCTTATCAACTCAAAGGCTGAGGTAGATGATATCGACCACTTGTCGAATCGTCGTGTTCGTACTGTTGGTGAGCAGCTTGCTAACCAGTTCTCAGTAGGTTTGGTGCGCATTGCACGTACCATCCGCGAGCGTATGAACGTACGCGACAACGAGGTCTTCACTCCAGAGGATTTGATCAACGCCAAGACTTTGGCCAGCGTCGTAAACTCGTTCTTTGGTACCAGCCAGCTTTCGCAGTTTATGGACCAGATCAACCCTCTTGCCGAGATTACTCATAAGCGTCGTCTTTCGGCGTTGGGTCCTGGTGGTCTGTCACGTGACCGCGCGGGCTTCGAGGTTCGAGACGTACACTATACACACTACGGACGTCTCTGTCCTATCGAGTCGCCTGAGGGTCCGAACATCGGTCTTATATCGTCGTTGTGCGTATTTGCCAAGATTTCGGATATGGGCTTTATCGAGACCCCTTACCGCAAGGTTAGCGATGGTGTCGTAGACCTCGATAATGATAATATACGTTACTACTCTGCCGAGGAGGAGGAGGGTAAGACTGTAGCACAGTCGAACGAGCCACTTACTGACGATGGTCACTTTATCAATACCGACCGTATCAAGGCTCGTTTGGGTGCCGACTTCCCTGTTGTTCACGATACGGAGGTAGACTTAGTCGACGTAGCTCCTAACCAGGTTGCCTCTATCGCTGCGAGCCTCATCCCATTCCTTGAGCACGACGATGCTAACCGTGCGCTGATGGGCTCGAACATGATGCGCCAGGCCGTGCCTTTGGTACGTCCCGAGGCTCCTATCGTAGGTACGGGTGTCGAGAAGGATATGATCGTCGACAGCCGCATTCAGGTTGTTGCAGAGGGCGATGGCGAGGTAGTATTCGCCGATGCTACGCGTATCGAGGTACGCTACGAGCGTTCTGAGGATCAGCAGATTGCTTCGTTTGCTCCAGAGATTACGGTATATAACCTCCCACGCTACCGTCGTACCAACCAGAATACGACAGTGACCTTGAAGCCTACGGTATTGACTGGCGACAAGGTTGTTAAGGGTCAGATCTTGACCGACGGATACTCTACCGAGCGTGGTGAGCTGGCTTTGGGTCGAAACCTCAAGGTTGCGTTTATGCCCTGGAAGGGTTACAACTTCGAGGATGCTATTGTTATCTCGGAGCGTATCCAGCGTGAGGATATCTTCACGTCGGTACACGTCGATGAGTATATTATGGAGGTGCGTGATACGAAGCGCGGTGTCGAGGAGCTTACCTCGGATATTCCAAACGTTTCGGAGGACGCAACTAAGGATTTGGATGCTAACGGTATCATCCGCATAGGTGCTACGGTTACTCCAGGCGATATCCTTATCGGTAAGATTACACCTAAGGGCGAGAGCGATCCATCGCCCGAGGAGAAGCTGTTGCGCGCCATCTTCGGCGACAAGGCTGGTGACGTTAAGGATGCGTCGCTCAAGGCACAGCCATCGCTTCACGGTGTGGTTATCGACACTAAGCTCTACAGCCACTCGCAGAAGGAGGGTAAGCGTAATCGTGCCGCCGAGAAGGCTCAGATGGAGCAGCTCGATGCTGAGTACGCTGCTAAGGTTGCCGATTTGACTAAGACTTTGGTCGAGAAGTTGTGGCGTTTGCTCGAGGGCAAGACTACCACGGGTATCTACGACTACTATAACGTAGAGTTGTATGCTCCAGGTGAGAAGTTCACGGTTAAGATGCTCGAGAATATCGCTGCTACGAGCCACGACAGCAAGACTGGCGTAGCTAACGGCTATATGTCGCTTGGCAGAACTCGCTGGACAGGCGATGCTCACGACGATGCCTTGATCTCGCTTACGATCAACAACTATATCATCGAGTGCAAGAAGGTTGCCGCAGCCGTAAACCGCGAGAAGTATAACCTTACCAACGGTGATGAGATTCCTACATCGGGAGTTATCCAGATGGCTAAGGTATACATCGCTAAGAAGCGTAAGCTCAAGGTCGGTGATAAGATGGCGGGACGTCACGGTAACAAGGGTATCGTTGCTAAGGTAGTACGTGACGAGGATATGCCATTCTTGGAGGACGGTACTATTGTAGATATCTGTCTAAACCCACTTGGTGTGCCTTCGCGAATGAACCTCGGTCAGATCTACGAGACTGTTTTGGGCTGGGCCGGTAGAGAGCTCGGCTTGAAGTTCGCAACGCCTATCTTCGATGGTGCGTCGCTCGATCAGATCAACGAGTACACCGCCCAGGCAGGTGTTCCACGCAGCGGTCGTACCTACCTCTACGATGGTGGTACAGGTGAGCGTTTCGACCAGCCAGCTACCGTAGGTGTCATCTATATGCTTAAGCTCGGTCATATGATCGACGATAAGATGCACGCTCGTTCTATCGGTCCATACTCTCTCATCACGCAGCAGCCATTGGGTGGTAAGGCTCAGTTTGGTGGTCAGCGATTTGGTGAGATGGAGGTTTGGGCTTTGGAGGGCTTCGGTGCCGCTAACATCCTCCAGGAGATTCTTACTATCAAGTCGGATGATGTTGTTGGTCGTGCCAAGGCCTACGAGGCTATTGTCAAGGGTGACAATCTTCCACGCCCAGGTGTGCCTGAGGCTATGAATGTGCTCTTGCACGAGTTGCGTGGTTTGGCCCTGTCGGTAAAACTTGAGTAAGCGAACTTTAAAACTTGGACACTATGTCATTTAACAAAGAGAATAATAGAATGAGCAGCTATAGCCGCATCTCGATAGGTCTTGCATCTCCCGAGGAGATTCGTGCCCAGTCGAGTGGCGAGGTTCTCAAGCCCGAAACCATCAACTACCGTACCTACAAGCCCGAGCGTGATGGTCTGTTCTGCGAGCGCATCTTCGGTCCTGTTAAGGATTACGAGTGCCACTGCGGTAAGTACAAGCGTATTCGCTATAAGGGTATCGTCTGCGACCGTTGCGGTGTAGAGGTCACCGAGAAGAAGGTTCGTCGTGAGCGTATGGGTCACATCTCGTTGGTAGTCCCCGTAGTTCACATCTGGTACTTCCGTTCGTTGCCTTCGAAGATTGGTTACCTATTGGGTATTCCATCAAAGAAGCTTGAGGCTATCATCTACTACGAGCGCTACGTGGTTATCAATGCTGGAGCTGCTAAGGAGCAGGGTATCGAGCGTTTGCAGACCCTCTCAGAGAAGGAGTATCTCGACGTCTTGGCTGCATTGCCAAAGGGCAATCAGTCGCTCGACAATGACGATCCAGACAAGTTCGTAGCCGATATGGGTGGCGAGGCAATCCTCACGCTGCTTAAGCAGGTGGACCTCGACTCTATGTCGTACGCACTGCGTGATCGTGCCTCTAAGGAGACGTCGCAGCAGCGTAAGACCGAGGCTTTGAAGTGTCTTAACGTCATCGAGTCGTTCCGCGCCTCGAACGGTAAGAACAAGCCTGAGTGGATGGTACTTACGGATATTCCAGTCATTCCACCGGAGTTGCGTCCTTTGGTGCCACTCGATGGTGGTCGTTTCGCCACATCGGATCTCAACGATTTGTATCGTCGCGTGATCATACGTAACAACCGTCTTAAGCGTCTTATCGAGATTAAGGCTCCTGAGGTGATTCTCCGCAACGAGAAGCGTATGTTGCAGGAGGCTGTAGACTCGCTGTTCGACAACTCGCGTAAGAGCAATGCCGTAAAGAACGAGTCTAACCGTCCGCTTAAGTCGCTTTCTGACTCGCTTAAGGGTAAGCAGGGACGTTTCCGTCAGAACCTGCTCGGTAAGCGTGTTGACTACTCGGCGCGTTCGGTTATCGTCGTAGGCCCAGAGCTTAAGATGCACGAGATGGGTATTCCTAAGGATATGGCTGCCGAGCTTTACAAGCCATTCGTTATCCGCAAGCTCATCGAGCGCGGTATCGTTAAGACTGTTAAGTCGGCAAAGAAGATTATCGATCGCAAGGATCCAGTTATTTGGGGCATTTTGGAGAATGTCATCAAGGGTCACCCTGTATTGATGAACCGAGCTCCTACGCTTCACCGTCTTGGTATCCAGGCCTTCCAGCCTAAGCTTATCGAGGGTAAGGCAATGCAGCTACACCCACTGTCGTGTACAGCGTTTAACGCCGACTTCGATGGTGACCAGATGGCGGTGCACTTGCCTTTGGGCAACGCCGCAATCCTCGAGGCTCAGATTCTTATGCTTGGTTCGCACAACGTCCTTAACCCTGCCAATGGTGCACCTATCACCGTGCCTTCGCAGGATATGGTCTTGGGTCTGTATTACATCACCAAGGAGCGTAAAGGTGCTAAGGGTACAGGCCTTAAGTTCTACGGCCCAGAGGAGGCTATCATCGCCTACAACGAGAAGCGCGCAGAACTTCACGCAAAGGTTTTGTGCCGAGTGCGCGACATCGACGAGAATGGCAATGAGGTATATATACTCAAGGAGACTACGATTGGTCGTATCTTGTTCAACCAGTATGTCCCAGCGGAGGTAGGCTATGTCAACGATGTGTTGACTAAGCGTTCGCTTCGTGATATCATCGCAGTAGTGATGAAGAAGGCTGGTGCCGACAAGGTTGCTATGTTCCTTGACGACATCAAGAACCTCGGTTACCGTATGGCATTCCAGGGCGGTTTGTCGTTTAACCTCGATGCAGTAGTTATCCCAGAGGATAAGCAGAGACTTATCGAGGAGGGTTACAAGGCCGCTGATCGTGTTATCGAAGACTATAGTATGGGTCTTATCACCAATAACGACCGTTATAACCAGATTGTCGATATTTGGACAGGTGTTAACAACCGCTTGCGTACTCAGGTAATCACGGCCCTTAAGGAGGATTTGGATGGCTTCAACCCAGTATATATGATGCTTGACTCTGGAGCACGAGGTTCGCGCGAGCAGATTGGTCAGCTCTCTGGTATGCGAGGCCTTATGGCTAAGCCACAGAAGTCGGGTGTTGAGGGTGGTCAGCAGGTTATCGAGAACCCTATCTTGTCGAACTTCAAAGAGGGTCTTTCGGTGTTGGAGTACTTTATCTCTACGCACGGTGCTCGTAAGGGTCTGGCAGATACCGCTCTTAAGACTGCCGATGCAGGTTACCTTACTCGTCGTCTTGTCGACGTTGCTCAGGATGTTATCATCAACGAGGAGGACTGTGGCACGCTGCGTGGTTTGACCGCTACGGCTATCAAGCGCAACGAAGATGTTGTTCAGAGCCTCGGTGAGCGTATCCTCGGCCGTACGGCTCTCAACGATATTATTCACCCAACCACGGGCGAGGTCCTCTGTCGCGCAGGCGAGGAGATCACCGAGGAGATTACCGAGAAGATCGAAAAGTCTCCATTGGAGTCTGTCGAGATTCGCTCGGTGCTCACTTGTGAGGCTCGTCGTGGCGTTTGTGCTAAGTGTTACGGTCGTAACCTTGCTACAGCACGTATGGTCCAGAAGGGTGAGGTTGTCGGTGTCATCGCCGCACAGTCTATCGGTGAGCCAGGTACACAGCTTACTCTCCGTACGTTCCACGTCGGTGGTGTCGCTGGTGGCTTGACCGTTGAGACAAATGTTGTTTCTAAGTACGATGGTCGCCTCGAGATCGATGACTTGCGTACGATTAAGGGTAAGAATAGCTCTGATGAGCCTGTCGACATCGTTGTATCGCGTCAGTCGGAGTTCCGTATTGTCGATCCAAACACCGATATTACGCTCTACACTCACGCATTGCCTTACGGTGCTACACTCTATATGAAGGATGGCGTTGAGGTTAAGAAGGGTGACCTTATCTGTGAGTGGGACCCATATAACGCCGTTATCATTGCCGAGACCGATGGTAAGATTGTCTACGAGAGCGTTATCGAGGGTGTTACCTACCGCGAGGAGCGTGACGAGCAGACCGGCCTTTCTGAGCGCGTAGTTATCGAGTCTAAGGATAAGACTAAGAACCCAGTCATCAAGATTGTCAACAAGGATGGTGACGAGGTTAAGGCCTATAACTTGCCAGTATCGGCTCACATTATGGTCAAGAACAATGGTAAGATTCACGCTGGTGACATCCTTATCAAGATTCCACGTGCCGTAGGTAAGACTGGTGGTGATATCACCGGTGGTCTTCCACGTGTAACGGAGTTGTTCGAGGCTCGTAACCCATCTAACCCAGCTATCGTATCGGAGATCGATGGTGAGGTATCGTTCGGTAAGATTAAGCGTGGTAACCGCGAGGTTGTAATCACCTCGAAGGATGGCGACGTAAGAAAGTATCTCGTGCCACTGTCACGTCAGATTATCGTTCAGGAGAACGACTACGTGCGTGCTGGTATGGCCCTTTCGGATGGAGCTATCACTCCAGGCGATATCTTGCGTATCCTCGGTCCTACGAGGGTGCAGGAGTACATCGTCAACGAGGTTCAGGATGTATACCGTATGCAGGGTGTTAAGATCAACGATAAGCACTTCGAGGTTATCGTTCGTCAGATGATGTCTAAGGTACAGATCGAGGATCCAGGTGATACACGCTTCTTCGAGGATCAGGTGGTTGACAAGTGGGAGTTTATGGACGTCAACGACGAGCTCTACGACAAGGTAGTTGTTACCGAGGCGGGTGGCTCGCAGAATGTTCAGCCCGGCCAGATTATATCGTTGCGTAAGCTTCGTGACGAGAATTCGGCATTGAAGCGTCGCGACTTGCCATTGGTTGAGGTACGTCCTATCGTTCCAGCTACTTCGAACCAGGTACTTCAGGGTATCACCCGTGCAGCGTTGCAGACGTCGAGCTTCATCTCGGCAGCATCGTTCCAGGAGACCACTAAGGTACTTAACGAGGCTGCTATCCAGGCTAAGACCGATGAGCTTGTTAACCTCAAGGAGAATGTCATCACGGGTAATCCTATACCAGGTGGTACGGGTCTCCGCGAGTACGAGGATCTCGTCGTAGGTCTACGCTCGGATATCGAGCCCGAGGCATAATGCTTATAGGGGCAATATCCCAATATAGATAGTAAGAGGAGTGCACTTTTGGTGCGCTCCTCTTCTATTTTTGCATCATTACCTGATTTGGATGTCAAACTATGTCTTGATGCTACTTTACCATCTCGAGGATTGCTTGTGCACATAGCTCAGGCTCTTCGTAGAAACCCATATGTCCAGAGTGCTCGAGCCACACTACGCGTGCCGTAGGGTCGGCGGCTATCATCTCCTCGGCGGTCTCTACGGGGATGTAGTAGTCGTGGCGGCCAAAGATGAACATATGGGGCACGCCGCTCTGACGTAGTAGCTCTCCGCGACTCTTGCGCTCGATCATACCTCCGAGTATGGCTATCACGCCCTCATCCTCGGTCATAAGTATCAACTCGCCTATATCCTCGATGTAGTCCTTGAGGCGCTGAACGTTCTCGGGGGCAAATCCTGCGTGAGGTACCATACGCGCCAACATATTCTTCTTGCCAGCCTTGATAAGCTCTATCTCGCGTCGTCGTCGGTTGCACTTCTCCTGACTATCAGCCGACGTCGTAGAGCTAAGGAGCACTATGCTCTCAAGTCTCGAGGCGTACTTCTCGACCATCGCCAGCGCTACGTACCCACCCATCGAGTGTCCCACGACGCTGTATCGCTCTATGCCGAGCGCCTCCATCGCGAGGGCTATGCACTCGGCTAAGTACTCCATAGTGTGTACCTCGCTTGTGACCATCGAGACTCCGTGACCAGGAAGGTCAATGGTTACCACGCGCACGCTCTCCTTGAGCAGCGCGACGAACTCATCCCATACGAGCATCGATTCGAGGTATCCGTGTAGTAATACTACGCATTTATCGCCTCGCTGGCTATCGGCTATGTGCATAGGCGTGCTGCCCGCCATTATAAATTTCTCGGTCATAGGTTATGTAGGTTTTACGAAATAAAATTAAAACAGATTCTAATACAATATTACAAAAATTATCGCACAAAAGCAATAGCACACTCTAAAAACTCGCTTACAATAGGCTATTATGGCCGCATAATTTTGTAGTCGCAGAAATAATTTGTAACTTTGAATGTTGTATGTGCATATATTGCCGTGCGACGTTAAGCAATAAAACGATACTATGCAACGTATAAACATTATAAAGTGTCACGGGTCGGGTAATGACTTTATCTTGGTCGACGGAGTTTGTCGCGAGGAGCTTGCAGCGGTCGACTGGAGCCGCTTTGCGCGCCTTGCCTGCAACAGAGAGTCGGGCGTAGGTAGCGATGGTGTGCTTCTTGTTGTGCGCCACGACGATGGTACTTATGGTATGGATATGCTCAATCCCGATGGCACGCACGCCGAGATGTGTGGCAATGGCATACGTTGCGTTGCTCGCTATGCCCACGAGCGAGGGTATATCGCCTCGGAGGGTGTGCTGCGCTCGGGTGGTCGCGACTATCGCGTTGCCCAGGCAGGTGAGACTATCGCCGAGGGCATAGCTACATATGCCGTCGATATAGATATAAGGCTGTGGAGCAGTGATTTTACATTCTTTGAGGAGGGCGAGAGCTTCATAGGCGAGAATATTGCACCGCTGGATGATAGTCTGCGCTTTACGGCACTTAATTTGGGTAATCCTCACCTTGTTTCGGCAGTTGACGATATATCGCTCGAGAGGCTTACTATGTTGGGCGAGAAGGTGCTCACTCTTAAGGAGCTACTGCCCAATGGCGTAAACATTTCGATCTATAGGCCGCTCTCTTCGCGTAGCATCTTCGTGGCTACCTACGAGCGTGGCGCTGGTATCACGCTCTCGTGCGGTACGGCGATGACGGCCTCGGCAACGGCAGCTGCGCTAATTGGATATGTCGAGCGAGGTGAGCGTATCGAGGTGCGCAACCGTGGCGGTATGGTCTTCTGTACTACGCAGTTAGGCCAACGGTTGGTGACGCGACTTGAGGGTAACGCTACCTTCGAGTGGCGAGGATATGTAGAGTTTGGAGACGATACGTTTGGCTATGTCGTCGAGGAGCGTAGTGGCGAGGGTGATGTGTGGCAGGCGTTTGTCGATAAGTTAAATAAGTAGTAGGGGAGTATGCGTAGCGCAGTGATTAGATATATGATGCTTGTGGCAATGGCTGTGATCATTGTCGCCTGCAACGTCACGCGCTCACTGCCCGAGGGTAGCTACCTGCTCTCGAGCGTTAAGTTCGAGGACGACAAGACCACGCCTCGCGAGCAGCGCATAACGCAAGATAAGGATGACCTCGAGACCTACGTGCGCCAGTCGCCCAATAAGAAGTTCTTCGGTCTGGATTTCTACGTCTGGACGTACGAGAAGGCCAACCCCGATAAGGATAACTGGTGGAATAACTTCAAGCGTAAGATCGGAGAGGAGCCTGTGCTCCTCGATACCACGCTTACGGAGAAGTCTATACAGAACCTTACCACCTATCTGCATACGCGTGGCTACTTCTCGTCGAGCGTCGAGTGCGATGTCGACACGCTCAGTAATAAGCGTCGTGCACGTCTTACCTATAAGATTAGGCAGGGTGAGCCCACGATTATTGACTCGATAAGCTACGACTTTCGCGATGCCTCGCTGCGAGGTATCATCCTCTCTGATACAGCACAGTCGCTTATATCGCGTGGCGATATCCTCGATATCTCGAGGCTCGATGCCGAGCGTAACCGCATAGCCTCGATGCTTAATAATCGAGGTTACTTCGACTTTACGGCCAACAATATATCTTACGAGGTCGACACCTTAGGTCGTGGCCTCGATGCCGAGGTTACGATGATTGTCCATCCTACGCTTGTGGGCTACGACGAGCGTGGCGGTAAGATTATGGAGAATAATGCAGTGTACCGCCTGCGTAATATCAACCTATATCCCACTTACGATCCTATGTTGCGCTCGACGTCGGGCTTTGGCCCTAATGCGCGCATCGATACCACCTACTACTACGGCTTGCGTATCATCCGCGATCTGAACACTACGCCTCAGCTACGCAACGCCGTGCTACGACGCACCATACCGCTATATCCGAACTATATCTACAACGCCGAGCAGATATCGCATACCAATAAGGAGCTTATGTCGATGGGTTTCTTCCGTAACTCGAAGATTACCTTCAGTAGAGTCGAGAGCGAAGATAGCTACTTGACGTTTATGGATAGTAGCGATGAGTCTGAGGCGCTGCTCGATATTCGAGAGCAGTATCTCGATTGTAATATCTATGCTACGCCAGCGCTCAAGCAGAGTATGAAGGTTGAGGTTGAGGCCTCTACGACCTCTACCTTCTACGGCCTTAGTGCTACGCTCGGATACTCGAATAAGAATGTCTTTCGTGGTGCCGAGGCCTTCGATATATCGGCTCGCTTCGGCTTTGAGTTTATGTATGCCCGCGATGTTGAAAATCGTAGTGCTCAGGAGTTTGGCCTTACTGCAGGACTCTCATTCCCACGCTTTCTTGCGCCGTTCTGGAGCCGACCAGGTATGAATATTTCGCAGCCGCGCACGCGCCTCGAGCTTGCCTTCGACCACCAGAATCGCCCATACTATTGCCGTAATATCTTTACTACGCGTTGGGCCTATAGCTGGCAGCAGGGTAGCCGCTCGTCGTTTGTACTCCGCCCTGTGGATATCAACTGGATAGATGTTAAGAGCGTCGACGAGTCGTTCCTTGCCGATATCGACAACCGCTATTTGCGTACCTCGTTTGAGTCGCAGCTTACGGCAGGACTCTCGGCCTCGTGGATATATAATACCCAGCGCTCGGACTTCGACCAGAATGTCACTATTGTGCGTGCTAACCTCGAGACAGCAGGTAACCTTATCCAGGGCCTCGAGATGCTCTTCTCGGAGCACGCTCCAGGTCGAAACTACTATGAGATTTTGGGCGTGCGCTACTCGCAGTATGTGCGTGCCGATATCAGTGCCAGCCATAAGATTGACCTCGGCCATAAGATGGCTCTTGCTGGACGTATTTTCGGTGGTGTAGGTGTCACCTATGGCAACTCTATGGGCCGCTCAATACCCTTCGATCGAATGTTCTACTGCGGTGGTGCTAACTCTATGCGTGGATGGGTCCCCCGTACGTTAGGCCCTGGTAATAAGCCAGAGATTACCGATACTACCTATCCTGCACAGGTCGGCGATGTGCGCCTCGAGGCCAATGCCGAGTTTCGCTTCCCCATATGGTGGATCTTCCACGGAGCGCTCTTCTGTGATGTCGGCAACGTGTGGTATCTGCGCGATACGGAGGATAGCAACCCCGAGGAGGTGTTCCATTTCGATACGTTCTATCGCCAGCTGGGCTTTAATACGGGCTTGGGTCTGCGTATCGACGCCACGTTTGTGGTCCTGCGCTTCGACTTAGGTATCCAGCTCCACAATCCAGGTATGCCTGAGGGCGAGAGGTGGATTCACAACTTCAAGTGGAGTAATATGGCCCTTAACTTCGGCGTCGGCTATCCTTTCTAATCTTAATTTGAGGGCTCTGTCTGAAATTCTGGTGGAGTAATAAATGATATCAATACGTCATCGCGAAGAATTGCATCTAATAGCGGTGGTGATACCCACTTGGGTCTATGCAATTCTGTGGCGATCTTCATTTGTTTATACTTCCGCACTGATACGTAGGAGCCCAAATAGTGCTCCGCACGGCACACACGACTATCAATCACACTCCGCACGGACCTATAAACAGCGGAAGACCCCCACGTCGGAGCATAGTGGCGTTATCACACCCCGCACACTCATACTTGCTCCTCCTCGGGGTGACGAGGTTTATTGCTGCCGTCGCGATATTCGCAGGCTCGTGACAACCATTAAATATCGTCATCGCGAAGAATTGCATCTAATAGCGGTAGTGATACCTACTTGGGTCTATGCAATTCTGTGGCGATCTTCATTTGTTTTTACCTCCTCGCTGATACGTAATAGTTGAAATAGTGCTCCGCACGGCACACACGACTATCAATCACACTCCGTACGGCCCTATAAACAGCGGAAGACCCCACGTCGGAGCATAGTTGCGTTATCACACTCTGCAAACTAATACTTGCTCCTCCTCGGGGTGACGATTTATATTCTTCCACTGGAAATTTACAGTGAGCCGAAAGAGTAGCTCGCGCCTACGGTGCTAAAGGAGAAGGTAGGAAGATTAGGGAGATTAGGGAGATTAGAGAGGTTAGTGAATTTAGTGGCAACGCTTTAACGTACTAACCAGCCTGCTCCCTAAATTCTCTAATTTCACTAAAATCCATAAAACTATTTCACGCGCAAGCCGCACCGCCCAGCCTGCTTCCTAAACTACCCTTTAGCAGGCCTTGCCTGCGAACTTTACAGTGAGCCCCAATAAGCCCAATAAGTCGACTGAGCCGTTTTGTGTTGGTGGTGGCGCGAGCTTGCTCACAGGCCACCACAAAAACAAAACAGGTAACTGATAACTCAGTCACCTGCTTCTCCATTCAGCGGAGAGGGAGGGATTGACTACTACGCTCCCGATGGTCGCTCTGCTTAACGCCTTTCCCTTCTGCTTGCCGCAGGGGCCCTTGCAAGCCCACTGCGCAAAAAGCGACACGCGCCATCTTTTGTTTTCACACCTTCGTCTGCAAGTGAACTTGCGCCAAAGGTATAAAAACAAAAGGTATCGATTTCTCGATACCTTTTTGCTTTGTGGTCTAGCGGAGAGGGAGGGATTCGAACGACGCAGTCGAAGAGCCGATACCTAACAAAAAAAGCGCAGGACGATAAGTCCGAGCAATAAACTACACTCCTATCGGCTCAACCCCGCCATAAGTGAGCAATGCCACACACGGCAAGAGAAGCAGGGCGACCACAGGTCGATCGTAGTTTTGTGTTGGTGGTGGCGTGAGCTTGCTCACGGGCTACCACAAAAACAAAACAGGTGACTGATAACACAGTCACCTGCTTCTCCATTCAGCGGAGAGGGAGGGATTCGAACCCCCGGAGCCTCGCAGCTCAACGGTTTTCAAGACCGCCGCAATCGACCACTCTGCCACCTCTCCAAGCACAAAAGTACTATAACTTTTTGAATCTGCCAAATAATTTTGCAAATATTTTCAAAAATTTTTCACTTTAATTGGGTAATACGTTGATTATTAGGGTTGTATATATTGCTGTTTTGTGGGGGAATATAGCGAATGTAGTGTGGTTAGAGATACTGCGAGGTTGATGTGATTGAGGGCGAGGAGGCGAAAGCAATTTAGGGAGTATAAGGAATTTAGGGAGGTTAGAGAGATTAGAGAGATTAGGGAGATTAGGGAGATTAAGGAGATTAAGGAGATTAAGGAGATTAGGTAGATTAGGGAGATTAGAGTTTTTACCTTAACTTCTCTAACTTCTCTAATTTCCCTAAATTCCCTAATTTTCCTAATTTTCCTAATTTTCCTAATTTTCCTAAAACTCCTTACCTCTACTTTCTCGCAGCTGCTATATAAAACAGCAAGGCCTCCACGTGGGAGGCCTTGACGATATTAGCTATGCGATGGTTGATTACTCAACGTACTCGTATGCCTTAGACTCCTTAACTGGGCAGTATGCTGAGTTAACAACCTCCCAACGGTTGTTAGCATCCTTAGCAGATACGATTACAAGAACACCCATATTCTCCCAGTTCCACTTTGTAGAGACCATAGGAAGAGTGAATGCGCAGTCGTAAGTCTTGCCAGCCTCAAGAACGCCGATAGACTCGCCAGATACGTTGTTGCGGCTGTACTCACCAGAGATGTTACGAAGAGCGTAGTTGTAAATCTTGTGGTAGTCCTTAGTAGCACCAGCCTGGTTAGGAGAGTAGATGTTGTTCTCGAGCAACCAAGCAACAACCTTGTACTCCTTAGACTCCTTAGCCTTAACCTGAGCAGCGCAGTAGATGTTAGTTGAGTCGCCCTCTACAGCCATTGCGATACCTACATCAGCACCATCCTTCTTGATGTATGCCTCAAGAGCCTGAGCCATATAATTGAGGAATGCTGACTGGCCGTAGTTACCTACTGCAGCAGTGTGGAAGTTGATACAGATGTTAGGATAACCCTCGATATAATTACTCTGCGCCTGGTTCAAAGCAGTAGCAGCTGCTGAGTTACCTGGGTCGCCTGTAGCCATACCACCAGCGTGGCAAGTTACCTCGTTGTAGTGCTGGTGCCACTCAGTCTTAGCAAGGGCCAAGAGCTTGTCGGTCATACCTGGGCAGTAACCGCAGTTAACACCTGTGTGGTCGATAACAACTGCACGGTGGTTGAATGCGAGGTTCTCTGGCTGTGGGTCAGCAGGAATCTGTGGCATCTGAGCCATAACTGTAATAGTTACAGTGTTAGATGTGTACTTACCCTTAGTAGCAGTTACGTTGATTGAGCCACTGGTAGTAGGGGTAAATGGATTAGAGAGCTTAGTAAGGTCTGCGTCGTAGAGGGTAACATCCTTAGTTACGTCTACCAACTCACCTGTAGTCTCATCCTTCTGCTCTACAGTGAAGGTTACGCTCTCGCCAAGCTCGATAGCTGTCTTATCGGCAGAGAGTGTAAGCTCGCCTGATGTTGTGCCGCCAGGGTTGCCGCCAGGATTAGGGTCGTCTGGGGTCTTTCCATCATCAACAGGCTCGCAAGCTGCAAATGCCATTGCTGCGCAAGAGAGCATTGCAAAAAACTTTGTGAATTTCATAATGTTTTTAAGGTTTTAATTGGTTTAACTTTAATTTATTGAATAATTCTCTTCTATTTGTAGTCGTAGGCTACGCTGCCGCCAACAGGGCAGATAGCAACGTTAACAACCTCGAATACACCCTTGCTGTTCTTTGCCGAGGCGATAACCATAACCTTGAAGTTGTCGCGATTCCACTTTGTACCTAAAATCTCAAGCGACATAGCGTGCGATGACTTCTCTCCAGCCTTGATAGTACCCAAATCGTGACCCGAGATAGGGCTTGTTGTCGAGGCCTGACGGATAGCGTTGTCGTGGGTATTCATCCACTCCTCTGTACCGTTTGTCTGGTTTGCTACGATGCCATCCTCCAACAGCCAAGCGGTGATGCGGTAGTCGTTCTCAACGGCAGCCTTAACCTCGGCGTTGACAACAACCGATTTTGCGGCAAGGCTTGCTGAGGCTGCGATACCTGCATCGGCCGACTCCCTCCACTGCGCATCGATCTGCTGCTTGATATGCTCAGCATTGTAGCTCGAAGAGGTCGAGTATGCAAAGTTGTAGGTAAGTGTAGGGTAGTCTCTAACACCGAAGTGGCCTGAGATAGCATTTGCTGCTGCTGAAGTCGCAGGGTCGCTTTGCGCGTAGCTGTGAGACATAGCCTCGTAGTACTTCGAGTGGTAGTCGCCAGTCTCCGAAACCTCCTTAAGTGCAAGCATCATCTTAGGACAGTAGCCACAGGTGTTACCAGTGTGGTCCACGAGCAAGATGCGGTGCTTAAATGCAGTGTTTGCCTCGTTGGTATCTGCTGGAAGTGCTGGAATCGATGGCAATACTGTAACCTCGATAGTCGCAGTAATAGCGCTGCCTGCTACGGCATAGAACTCATACTTACCATCCTCGGTAGGGGTGTAGGGGTTTGATACCTCTGCAAAGTTGTGAGTCTTATCGAAAATAGTGGCCTCGGCCGTGATGTCGGTGCCATCCTCGGCTGTTACGGTGAAGGTGATAGGGTTGTTGACCTCTATAGACTGCACATCGGCCTTAAGCGTAGCGCCACCTGTTGGCTTCTTGCCCTCATCGCCATTGTCGTCGCCACCACAACCCACTGCGAGGGTTGCGGCTGCGGCGATAAATGCTATAAACTTAGTAAATCTCATATTCTTTTATTGTGTGTGTTGCTTAGAATGAGAGGGTTAGAGCAAGGTTTGCACCTGTATAGGCTGGCTGATAACGGCAGCTACCGCCCGAACATACATAACCCGCGCGATTACGGCCATAAGAGAGCTGTAGGCGGAGAAAGTCGTGAGTGAAGGTAGCACCAACCTGGTAGTAGTGCAAAAGTGCGTGGTCATCAAATTCCAACGTGTCGGGATTCCAGATACCATTACCATACTGACCATCCTGCATAGCCTCGCAGTTCCACATATCGCTCACGTAGATGCTGAACTTTGGTGCCAAGTTATACTCTATAGTACCAGCCAACCAATCGCCCTCGTAGTTGTCAGAGTTGAGGTACTGAAGCTCAACACGTACAGAGTGCTTCTTATTAATCTTATAAGTCACGTCAGCAACAAAGATGTGCGAATCGCAGTAGTGTGCGACAGCAGCATCGTAGTGGTTAATCTCCTCGTCCCAACGCTGGTATGAGTAGAAGAACGTAGTCTTAAACTTCTTGTTCCACTGGCGCTCAACGTCGAAGTTGAAGTCGATCCATGCATTGCGACCCTCCATATCCATCTCGCCCAACTTGTGATCTATTGTATTGAACATAGAGAAGTTTGCGTGGAAGTTCCAGTATTTACCGCGAGCCTTAGGATTACGCAACGAGTAGTATAGATCGATCTGACCGCCTATCTCGCCACCTGTGTGAACACTTGTGCCTCGGTATGGGTTGAGGTTAGCAAGCGAGTATGTGTGCTGACGTGTGATAAGTGGAATGTAGTTGATGGTGTTACCACCGCCAATACCGCTCTCAACAAGCTCAATAGGGGCTGTCATATTCACCTGACGGCGAAATGTTGCCGATGCAGAGAAACGCTTGTAGTTATAGCCGAGGTCGATGTTAATAACATTACCCTTTGCCGCACTGAGTGCTGGGTTGAACTTATCGTTGTTGAGTTTTGCTACATACTCTCCGCGGAACGAAATGCCCTTGTACTCGAAGTTAGCACGTCCCGATACCATATTGACAACATCGCTATCCATACCAGCGACAGTCGTGCCAAACTCCTCTTTTGTTGGGAACAACTCTGTAGCACCCTTCTGGTAGCGCCCTACGTAGCTACCCTCAATAGATACAAGTCCATCGTACCAACCAACCATATCAGAGATTGATAGTGAGAGGTCTGCACCCCATACAGGGTTGTTCGAGCGAACGTCGTAGAGACGTGGTAGACCTGCCAATACCTTCACGTTGACCATATTGTTGATGTTGTAGTAGGCACGACCACCAGCCAACGCGTTGTTGAATCCGAGTGCACGATCCTCGTATGTACGGAAGATAAGACCACTACCAAACTGATCGTATATATCGCCGAGGCGAACACCCCAGTTCTCAGCCTCCCACTGAACATACTTCGTAAAGAAGGCTGTGAGCTTAGAGTCGCGCTGCTGATAGGTGTACTGGTCGTAGCCATAGAGGCCTGGAAGGTAGCCATCAATCTGAACACCTGCCGAGAAGCGACCAAGACGGTAATCTACCTTGAGGTAGTCGTTAGAACCGAAATCACCACGAACACGGTCCTCGGGCTTATCAAGACCCAAATCTACCATCTGCTTATCGGGGGTATAGTAGATGTTGTTGCTCTCCAAAGCTACTGAAAGCTGGCCCTCGCCAACCTTAATCTGTGCCGAAGCCTCGTTAGTAGTAAATGTAGCGACGGCCAAAATGCCGACAAAGAGTAAAAATTTCTTCATATATGAAAGTTTAAACTTGGAACAATGGGAGTTGTGGCAACCCACAACCCCCTATGTGTTTATCCTCGCGGTAGACTATTTAAGTGCCTTAATCTCCTCGAAGAGCTCCTGCTCGCTACCTGGAGTGTAGCCCGAGTGTGAAGCTACGATATTGCCCTTGCCATCGACAACAAAGGTGTGGGGCGTAAGGCTCACGTTCATAGCACGCTTAAGATCCTGATTCTTGTCGTAAACGCATACGTAGTCGTCCCAACCCTGACCCTGGGTCATTGCACGTGCGCGGCTTACGGTACGAGCATCGTCAACAGATACTGCTACAACCTTCATATCTACCTCATCGAGCCACTCGTAGAGGCTCTCGTTGATAGCGTTAAGCTCCATAATGCAAGGCTTGCAGGTAGTTGACCAGAATGAGATGATCATAGGAGTGCCATCTACCAAATCCTGGATAGAGATAACCTTACCCTCCTGGTTCTCAACCTTAACATCGGGCAATGACTGTGCCGAAGCACCAAAGCCAACCATCACGGCAAGCATCAAAAACATTAGCTTTTTCATAATACTTTAAGTAGTTTTAAGTTAACAATTTCTCTCAAATAATTATCTCCAAGAGCCCTGGCTCTTAATAGTATAACGTTGCAATTGGTCGTTTGTTATACCTTATCTATCAAACTTGTGCGCAAGATAGTGATTTTTTGGTAAACAACGCACAATTCTCGGAGAAAAAAGTGTGAATCGCCATTTTTTGAGGGCGAAACGACGCGATAGCGCCGTTGTCGATTGCCATATATAGCAAGAGAGCTTAGATAAGCTAAGCAGTCTATCGCTAAACTCCTTACTCTCTAAGCTCTCTATACTGCAAGGCTCGCGCCCTACATACTCACCATAGTGGCGCGTAGGCTACCTCTCGGGCTTGATATCCTTGACCCTGAGCTGCTTGCTCACAGTGCCGCGATAGTGGTTCTCGACAATCTGGTAGCAGACCGATATAGGCTTGCCAGCACGTACCCACTCGTAGTGCGTGGGCTGCTGGAAGGCGATGGCAGGAATCGTCGTAAAGGGCCTCTCGCGCTGCATAAGATCCATACGCAAGTGGTCACACTCGATACCTACCAACTTTGCATCACCGCGGTTGCTCGCACCCTTAGTCATAAAGACTGGCGCAGTGTTTCCTGGGCCAAAGGGCTGGAAATTATTGAGCTGACGGTGAAACTCATCGGTAATCTCCGAGAAGAGTAGCTCACTATCGATATCTACCTGTGGCACAAGAATGCTCGGGTCGATATTACGCTCAACATAGTCGTTGAATCGCTGCGTAAATGCCTCGACATTCTCCTCGCGCATAGTGAGTCCTGCGGCGTACATATGTCCGCCGAAGTTCTCCAGCAAGTCTGAGCACGACTCCACAGCCTGGTAGAGGTCGAAGCCTGGTACCGAGCGTGCCGAGCCAGTCACAAAGCCGTTGGACTTGGTGAGCACAACGGTGGGGCGGTAGTAGGTCTCGATAAGGCGCGAGGCCACGATGCCCACGATGCCCTTCATCCACTTCGGATTGTAGATAACCGTACTCTTGCGCGCCTTAAGCTCGGGGTGCGACTCGACATAGTCGTGCGCCTCCTGAGTGACGTTGCGGTCGATGCTCTTGCGATCCTGGTTGAACGAGTCGATCACCTCGCCAAACTTGGCAGCCTCCTGCTCATTACCCTCGATAAGAAGGCTTACGGCAGCGTGGCCACCCGATGGAGCGGCATTCTCGTCATCCTCGTCCATACGCATACGCCCTGCGGCATTGATGCGAGGACCAATCTTAAATACTATGTCGTCGATGGTGATGTTGTGACCCTGAAGTCCACAAATCTTGATTATCGACAACAAACCCTTTGATGGCGAAGCATTTAGCTTGCGCAATCCGTAGTATGCCAAGATGCGGTTTTCGTCCACAAGTGGCACAATGTCCGAAGCGATGCTTACGACAAGAAGATCGAGCAGGTGCTCAATCTCGGAAAACGCAATGTTGTTGCGCTTAGCATACGCCTCGACGAGTTTAAAACCAACGCCACAGCCTGAAAGCTCATCGAAAGGATAGCTACAGTCGTTGCGCTTGGGGTCCAATACAGCCACTGCTGCAGGAATCTCCTCAGCAGGTAAATGGTGGTCGCAGATGATAAAATCTACGCCCTTTTCTTTGGCATAGGCCACCTTCTCTACGGCTTTGATGCCGCAGTCCAAGGCGATGACCAGCTTAACACCCTTGCGGGCTGCGTGGTCGATGCTTCGGATCGATATGCCGTAACCATCGACATATCTGTCGGGGATGTAGAACGTCAAGTTCTTGTGCCCTATCTGGCTTAAGAACTTGTAGACAAGCGCTACGGCGGTGGTTCCATCGACATCGTAATCTCCGTAAATCATCACCTTCTCCCCAGCCTTTACGGCTCTCTCGATACGCTCTACGGCCTTGTCCATATCCTTCATAAGGAAGGGATCGTGCAAGTCGCGTAGTGCGGGCGAGAAGAACCTCCTTGCCTTCTCTTCGGTGTCTATGCCCCTCTGAACCAGTAGGTTGGTCAATACCGTGGGCATACCGAGGCGCGAGGCTAATGCCTCCACCGTGGCTCTGTCGCCCTGTGGCTTGACAACCCATCTCTTTTCTATGGGCATAACGTCTATTTTTTATATTTAACATTTAAATTTTTCGTTAGGTAATTGATAAACTTGGGCTTCACCTCGGCCATAGTCACCTCGCGTCCGCATAGCGTCGTGAGCGAGCATACGCCACGATCGGTAAATCCGCAAGGGTTGATAAGCTCGAACCACTTAAGATCCGTAGCAACGTTCATTGCAAGGCCGTGCATCGTGATGCCGTGTGAGGCTCTGACGCCTATGGCGCAGAGCTTAACGAGCCTTCGCTGCTTCGTCGTGACCCACACACCCGAAGCTCCCTCGCTACGGTGTGCCTCGATGCCATACTCTGCTGCCAGCTCAATGACACTCTCCTCGAGTGCATCTATATAACGTCGTATACCCAGACCTATTGTGTCGAGGTCGACGATAGGGTAGCATACCAGCTGCCCAGGGCCGTGGAATGTGATGTCGCCACCGCGGTCGATGTGATAGAACTCTGCACCCAAACTCTTAAGGTACTCCTCGGTGCAGAGCATATTGTCGTAGTGGCCACTCTTGCCGAGAGTGTACACCGCAGGGTGCTCAACAAGTAGTATTGTGCCTGTGAGTGGCTCGCTATTTGATTTGTCAGCCTTCTTGCTGCATAGCGCGTCGAAGAGCGTGCGCTGGAGTTCCCAGCACTCGCCATAGGGCATTACGCCTAAATCTCTAATCTCTACTTCTGGTAGTTCTACTCTGTTTTGCATACCTCTCTCACTGCTTCAAGTGCGGCATCCGCCAAGTATGACGAACGCACAAGTGGTGCGCTCGCACAATAAGCGAAACCCATCTCGAGAGCCTTGAGTCGGTACTCTTCGAACTTTTCGGGAGTAATGTAAGCCTTTACTGGATAGTGCTCCTTAGTAGGTCGAAGATATTGGCCGAGAGTGACTATCGATACGCCCACCTCACGCAAGTCGCGGAGTGTTTGCAGTATCTCCTCTTCGCTCTCGCCAAGACCGACCATCAATCCGCTCTTAGCCACTGCACCACTCTCGGCGATATGCCTCAGAGTAGCCAGCGAGGTGCGGTACTTTGCACGTGAGCGCACCTCTGGAGTTAGCCTCTCGACGGTTTCGATGTTGTGTCCCACGATATCGGGACGCGATGCCAGCACCATATCGATAAGCTCGGGGCGGGCATCCATATCGGAAATAAGGAGCTCTATTGTCGAATTGGGGTTAAGACTACGTACTGCCTCCACTGTCTCGGCCCATATCTTAGCGCCGTGATCGGGCAGGTCGTCGCGCGTTACCGATGTGATAACGACGTGCTTTAGGCCCATTTGCTTTACGCTCTCGGCCACCTTCATAGGCTCCTCTTGGTCTATGGGCAGAGGACGTCCTGTTGTTGTGGCGCAGAAGCGGCAGTTGCGCGTACATATATCGCCCAGAATCATAAACGTTGCGGTGCGCCTACTCCAGCACTCGGCCTTGTTAGGACACATACCGCTTGTGCAGATAGTATGGAGACACTTACCCTCGACGATATGTTCGACGTCGGCGGTATTTGCCGTACTACGCAGGCTGATTTTCAGCCATTCAGGCTTTCTGAGATACTCTTCGCGCTTTGGCACCTTCGGCATTTTTAAGTTCACTTTTTTCCAATTGATGCAAAAGTACAAAAAAATTCAATAACTCCAAATTTTTCTACAATAATTCTACAATATGGCGATTTAATTACTCTACTTGGGCGTTATGAGTTCTGATGTGTTGCTATGAGTTTTGCCCAGTTAAGAGGGGCTGGCGCATCTCTGTCGTCTCTGTTGTCTCTTTCGTCTCTGTTGTCTCTTTCGTCTCTGTTGCCTCTCTCGTCTTTATAATCCTCAAAAAAAAGAAGTGGACCACACTTTTGTGCAGTCCACTTCTTTTCAAGTCCGCGTTTCGCGATTAGTTGTACTTGAATGTAGCCTCGTCTGAAACGGTCAACTTCTTGCGACCCTTAGCGCGACGTGCAGCCAATACCTTACGGCCATTGGCAGTAGCCATTCTCTGACGGAAACCGTGCTTGTTAATTCTCTTACGGCGAGAAGGCTGGTAAGTTCTTTTCATTGCCATAGTTGTATCTGTTTTATTGTTTTTGTTCCGTTGTTACTATCTATAACGCTTCATCTGCGAGGTGCAAAGGTACAACGATTTTTGTTAAATGCAAATGAAATGCGAAAAAAAAATGGTTTTTACCTATTTATTGCTCTTTATAAGCCTCTTTTTGTGGCAAAAGCTACTCCTCGAAGAGGTCTATTTCGCCGCGTTCTACCTTACCATACAGCGCTGCAAGCTCGCCTATGGCTGGCGATATCACTGCCAATGTGTCGGCTATGGCTTGCTGGCCACCACCCTTTATACGATAGAGTAGTGCAGCGTAGAGGGCGCGGAAGCATAGCTCCGTATCGCTTATGTCGCTCTTATCAATGATAGTGCGAAGGCGTGGTAGCTCTGGCGCAAGGGCTGCATATGTCGAGCGGTAGTGTTCGCCTGCAGGGAGCTTCATAAGTTGCAGGTGTAGGTTGTGCATATCGGCTATGAGGTGGAGTGTATGTTCGAGGTGTCCTTGAGTCTCTTTACCCTCCTTGCGTAGTAGCTCGACAATCTGCATATACCAGTTGAAGATATTCTCTTTCTGCTGCTCGTCAGCGCCCTCGGTCTTTGCCACGAGTGTTGAATATATGGCTTCGGGGCTAAACTGTAGGGCGCGTAGTAGATCCTCTACCTGCCAAAGGTAGAGGATGTATTCGGCGATATTCTCCTTGCGTTTTTGCAGTGCTATAAGCATAGTATGTTATATTATTTATAAGGTTATAGCCAGTCGTTGGCGTTTACTGTGCTCTTAGGTGCGTTGGGCACATTCTCGAAGTAGGTAAAGCCCGTAATACGCTCCAATTCTTCGATGGAGATGATATCTTTGGCCTGTGGCTTGTGTCCCTTGTCCTGCTCGTGGCAGATGACAAAGGCGGCACACTGCAATTCCGATGCTGAGCACTCTGCGACGCTCTTGCCCGACGAGCCACTCTTTGTACGCAGCAGGGCATAGTAGAACATTGTGGGGCGTGATACGTCGTTGCGGCCACCGAACGATATCTTCTTAGGTGTGCCGGTGTTGCCGTATTTATCGGTGTAGCTGTCGAAGTAGCACCCTATAACGGTGTATAGCGTATCGCGACATACCAAGCCGTCGATATGGTCTTCGAGGTTGTTCCACGCGCCACCGCCAGTGTTGAAGGTGTCGGAGTACTGGGGAGCTATGTTCGAGAAGTAGAATACCTGCTTGTTAGTCTCCGAGGATGATGTGCGCTCTGCCGAGCCGAGCATATGTCCATTGTTACATCCGCTATCGGCAACCTTGCGCGAGTACTGTATGTTAGATGGTATCTGGGGGTCTTGCGTATAGGCATCTGTGCGATTTGCCGAGCCCTCATACATAGCGTGGCGTGGCGCTGCAACCCATACGGGACAGTGGTGCTCCGACGAGAAACATACCGAGTAGTTGCGTGCTCGGCCACTGCGCTGGGCATTCTGCTCCGAGCCTGCGCATAGGTGGTGTGCGTAGTAGTAGGTGCTGTTGTCATCGTCACGACCATCGCTGTTGACATCTGCCTCTATCGGAAGTTCGTACCAGCCTCGACGATAGGTGCTCCCATATGTTGGCTCTGGCTCTGGTTCTCGCTCTTGTTCTGGCTCTGGATCTGGTTCTGGTTCAGGAGTTCGCTCTTCACCGTCTGCTAGGGTA
>JAFTWZ010000045.1 GCA_017465055.1 Alistipes sp.
AATACTGCAAATGCCACTCTTAAGAACTCTACCATCGCCTCTACAGCATATGGCGTTCGTGGTGATGGTAACGCAAGTCGTGGTAACCTCTCTATTGAGAATACTAAAATTACTGCTGCTAAGCCTGTAATCATCCGCAAGGTGACTACTAAGACATATGCAGTGGCTATTGATGATGCTTCTGAGCTTACCACAACTGGCACCTACCACGTAATATTTACCAACGGTGATGATGAGGCGGCAAATGCTGTACCTACAGGCAGATATACAATTACTGGTGCAGACGAGTATAATGTATACCCTGAATCATTAACATATGAGGGAGCGAAATATGAGTTTAACTATGCAGAGGAGACTGTAAACATAAAGGCAGTTACTGGAGCAGTAGAGCCTACAGTATATCGCGGTTGTATTAGTGAAGGCCTTAGTGTAGGCTTTAGCAAGGTTAATATTGGAGAGGGTATTGTGCGACTAAACGACCGTTCATTGTGCAAGAGTCCTAATTTGACCGAGGTATCGTTGCCTAATAGCTTAACGTACATCGATGAAAGTGTTTTCCAGCAGTCTGGATTTGTTTCAATTACAATCCCAGAGAATGTTACATTCATTGGAAAGCAGGCATTTGGCGCATGCTCTGATTTGGAAGAGATTATTATCAATGCGAAGAATGTAACACTTAGCAATTACGTTGCAAGAGCGTGTGCTAAGCTCTCAAAGGTGGTTATCAACTGTGAATCTGTTACATTTGGAGAAGGCTCTATGTACTTCACTAATAAGGAGAGTGGCGATGCGTCGGGAATAACATTCTATGTACCCAACAAAGGTATCGCAGATGAATTGTACACAGCTTTCTCAACAAGTCACTCTTATGGCTTAAAGATAGTTAGCCTCGATGGTAGCACAACTTACTACGATACATTGAAGTAATAACGCTAAAGAACTCACTATTCAATGCGCTCGGCCTTAGGGTCGGGCGCATTGTCTATATACATAGGTGTAGGAGTAGTCAAGGGTAGGGCAAGTAGTGCGCTCGCTCAGGAGCGAGCTAAAGGGAAGGTAACACAGTGCGTCATTCCGAGGGAGCACAGCGACCGCGGGAATCTCATACAGCGGCATCAGCGAAAGATTGCCACGAGCCTAAAGGCTCTCGCAATGACGATTTAAGATTGCCACGGGCCTAAAGGCTCTCGCAATGACGTTTTAAGATTGCCACGGGCCTAAAGGCTCTCGCAATGACGTTTTGAGATTGCCACGGGCCTAAAGGCCCTCGCAATGACGGCCCAAGACAACGACCAAACTCACCGACCAGTCTGTCTCACTGTTGTCTCTTCGTCTCTTTCGTCTCTTTCGTCTCAAAAAACACGCGCAAGCTATAGCCCTCGCCACAGCCTCTACTTGTCGATATTAGCCTTGATGCGCGCAAGGCCAGCGCGAGGCATAGTAGTAGCGCCAGCAAGCGCCGCGAACTCCTCGTCGGTCATCGTAAGCCACGCCTCGGCATCGAGCCCTGTAGGGTCGAACAATGGGTCGAAAGCGCTATTGCGGTGCTCCGCAGCGTGCTGATTAAAAGGGCAAAGGCTCTGGCAGGCATCGCAGCCGTAGATCCAGCCATCGAGACGTATAGGCGTGTCGCACCCCTCACGCTCGATAGTGCGGCAAGAGATGCAGCGCCGCGTATCGACACTTCGATCCTCGCGAATAGCTCCATTGGGGCAAGCATCGACACAGCGTCGGCAGCTGCCACACCCTACACCCTCGAGAGGCACGTCGTAGCTATCTACCTCCTCGCTAATGACCAGCTCGCCGAGGTGGAACATAGAGCCTAAGCGTGGGTTGACGACCAATGAGTTGCGCCCTATCCACCCCAAGCCTGCGCGCACGGCGAGGCTCTTCTCGGCAACAGGCGCCGAGTCGGTAAAGGCGCGGAAGCGTAGCTCGGGGTACGAGGCTGTAAGGCGGCGAGCTACGTCGGCAAGCATTTCCTTTATAGTCAAATGATAATCGCGCGCCAGAGCGTAGGAGGCAATCTTAGTCCGACACCCCGCGTCGTAGCCTCGGCCATAGCGCGACAAGTACGAAACAGCACAAACGACTACACTTCGCGCACCATCGACCAAAAGGCGCGAATCAAACCTCTTATCGACATTACGTTCGAGGTATGAGAGAGTCGAGCCGCACCCCTCTAACAACCACTTACTAAACCTTTTACGCTCGTCGTCGAGAGCCTCGGCACGCACCACGCCAACAAGGTCGAAACCCACCTCGAGAGCGGCATTAATTATAACATTATGGGGTATCATTGAAAAATATTTTGTAGCAAAATTAACAAATTTTAATAAATTATTGGTAACTTGCACCCGATTTGTAATAAAATCGATAACCTAAACAAGTAAATTATGACTTTTAGCACACTTTACGAAATAGTCAAGCATAGCGTGGCTAAGTTCTCAGAGAAGATAGCATTCTCGATGCTCGGCGGAGAGGATGTGTCGTACAAAGAGGTGGGCGAGCGTGTCGAAAAGGTCCAGGAGATGCTCCTCGGCGCTGGCATAAGTGCTGGCGACAAGGTGGCGATACTCAGTAGCAGTATGCCCAACTGGGGCGTGGCATACTTCGCTGTGACAACAGCAGGTATGGTGGCAGTGCCAATACTCCCCGACTTCACAGGCACGGAGCTCGACCTGATAATAGAACACTCCGAGGCTAAAGCGATACTCGTATCGGACAAGCTATACACCAAGCTCTCGAAAACAACTATCGAGAAGATGAATATCGTTATACGTACCAAAGGCCTCAACGTAATCTCGCAGAAGGTCGAGGCTCAGGGCGTAGCCAAGACCCCCGAGCCCGATGACCTCGCGGTGATAATATACACCTCGGGAACAACCTCGAAGCCTAAGGGCGTGATGCTCACTCACTACAACATCGCCTCACAGACAACTATAATACCACCAGTGTTCGACTTCAACGAGAACGACGAGCTGCTCTCGATACTACCCCTGGCACACACCTACGAGTGCACGCTCGGAATGATATACCCCTTCTCGCGCGGTGCACACGTGCACTACCTCGACAGGCCACCTACCGCCTCGGCCCTGATGCCAGCATTGGCGCAGGTGCGACCTACGGTGATAGCCTCGGTGCCACTGATTATGGAGAAGATATACCGCGCAAAGGTGCTGCCAACGTTCCAGAAGAACGCCTTGATGAGAAAGCTATACAGCTGGGAATGGTCGCGCAAGTTACTGCATAGGGTGGCTGGCAAACAGCTCAAGAAGCTCTTCGGTGGCCGTATGCGTCTCTTCGCCATCGGAGGTGCTAAGTTCGACAGCGCCGCCGAGCGTTTCCTCCTCGAGGCAGGATTCCCCTACGGCATAGGCTATGGTCTGACGGAGACCGCGCCACTGCTCGCAGGTGCTGTGGGCAATATGGTGCGCGTAGGCTCTACAGGCCCTGCGCTCCCCGCTGTCAAGGTGCGCCTCGACAATATCAACCCCGAGACCCAGCAGGGAGAGATCGTCGTGCAGACACCCAGCTGTATGGTTGGCTACTATAAGAACGAGGAGGCTACTAAGGCCGCCTTTACCGAGGATGGCTGGTTCCGCACGGGCGACCTCGGAGCTATGGCCGAGGATGGATGGATATTCATCAAGGGCCGCCTCAAGAATATGATTGTGGGCCCTTCGGGCGAGAACATATACCCCGAGGATATCGAGGAGGTGCTCAACAGCAACCGCTTCGTCGCCGAGTCGGTGGTCACCGAGGAGGATGGCAAGCTCATCGCCTTAGTTCACTTCGACACCACGGAGCTCGAGGAGGCATATGACGAGTTCAAGCATAAGGTGGCCGTCAGCGCCGAGCAGCTACAGCTCAAGATGGAGGAGATTAAGCGCGAGGTTATGGAGTATGTGAACTCTAAGGTCAACCGCTTCTCGAAGATTACGAAGGTTGTGGATAACGAGGGCGAGTTCGAGAAGACCCCGACGAAGAAGATCCGCCGCTTCAACTACGACAGACGCAACACCTCGAAGGATGATGCGCCCAAGAGCGACGAGGGCACGAAGTAGTATGATTGCAGACTTTTTGCGGGGAAAATTCGATTTTTCCTGCAAAAAGTTTGCATATTAAAAAATCTTATGTACCTTTGTGCACTCTTTCATAGGAGTAGGGTTTATAATGCTGTTGTAGCTCAGTGGTAGAGCACTTCCTTGGTAAGGAAGAGGTCACGAGTTCAAGCCTCGTCAACAGCTCAA
>JAFTWZ010000009.1 GCA_017465055.1 Alistipes sp.
GCATTTGCACAATCTGGTGAGGGGCAAACTCTCTACATTATCGATGGAGTCGTATCGACCAAAGCAGCAGTTGATGAATTGCCAAGCGATATGATTCGCAATATGAATGTTGTCAAAGGTGTAGAGTCGGTGGTTATCATCACTACCCAAAATGGTCGAGAAATTTCTGGACGAGTTGTCGACACCGAGGGAAAACCTATGGCCGGAGTGCTTGTAATGGTGCCTAAAACCAAAGCAGGCGTTGCAACAGATGCCAATGGATATTACAAGATTAATCTTGCAGCCGGCGAGGCATTCCTCCAATATATGTATGTAGATTATCCTACAATAACCGTTCAAGTTGACAAGGCTAATATGGACGATGTTGTTATGGATAAGAACGCTCCTCAGAACCTTGTAGCCCTCAAAGATCTGAAAGGCGATGTCGTAAGTATCAGAGGAGAAAAGAAGCCTGAAAGCAACCCTCTTTATCTTACAAAGTCGGCTAATGGAGAGATCAAGAAGGTGGACAACCTTGAATCAATATCACCTAACGACATCAAGACTATGCACGTGTTTAAGGGAGGAGAGCAAGCAGAGGCTTACAAGAAGTATGGCGACACATCCAATGGCGTAGTTCTAATTGAATTGAAGTAGTTATTCTTTAATATCACCATAAAACAATGGCGACTGCTCAATACACCGAGTGGTCGCCATTGCTAAATTAATAGTATTACTCAGCCAAGAGTGTTTTAGAGGTTAATCGCCTTGCCGATAAGAATAGTAAATAGCAAGGCGTAGGTACCAGCATTAGCCGTTAGCTACTTTTTGTATCTATGATATATTGCCTCGGAACATTTGGCCATATACTCCTCAAAATCTGGTGTTTGTATATTGATATCGCCAGACAATCCCATTACAAAACGACCGATGCCGGCATAGTCACACACCATAGTATCGAGCAGCCAGCGAGAGTCGTCTATCTGTGTCAGGTCGCGCGTGGCAAGCGGATACTCCTCTACGAGGAGGTTGTGCGACATAACGCCCAACTCCAGCCGAACACGCTTTTGCTCGAATCCCGTGATGCGGAAGATATCGATATAGCCTTCGTGGTGCAGCTCCGCAAACTGCCACGGCTCGTCCAGAACCTCTACCTGGCCTATTCGCGCCGTATTGAATAGTTTATTAAGCCCCGATTCGGGTTCGTAGCACCACACCTGCACATAGTTTGTTGTGAAGCCAAACGGCTCGACCAAGCGGTCGCGCACAACGCCCGTATGCGAAGAGGAGTAGCTCTTAAGCACAGCCTGCCGGTGCTCGGTGATAGCCTCTATTATGCGATTGACATTGATAGCGTTCTTGCCTTCGACGACGCAATCGGCCATAGAGGTGCAGTTGTACACCGTCGTCAGCTTTTTGCGCAGATTCTGCTTAAGCATATTGGTATTGTCCAACCCCTCGATAAGCTGATTTACTATGTGCGCCTCCTCGTCGGTGAAGTGTATTAGCTGCGATATCTCCTTGAAGTATCGGCTCTCCTTGCCAAGCTTGTAGATGCCACCCTCCATACGGTGCACTACGAAGCCAGAATCCTTAAAGGTCTCGATGTAGCGATACACCGAACGATAGGATATACCAAGACGCTCGGCCATATCCTCGACCGTGTAGTTATTGTTGCCCGCCATCATCTTCATCAGGCGCAGCACTCGCTCAGTTTTCGGTTGCTCCATAACGACTATCTTGTTAGAAATGGTCTACGCATACAAATGTACAAATTTTCTCATACTCTAAGGTTGAAAATATAGAAAAACTCTATGCCGAAGGTAAAATATCGGCTATTCAGCGTATTGCTCACTACGTTAAAGATGCTATTTTATAGCTCTACTGAGGAGATTCAACCCTGCGCGTCACCTCAAAGAAGCATAGCGTCAGAGGAGTTCACATACAGCGACAAAGGGACTACCACTCCGACCTCTCTACTAAGCAGTCCATCCGACACAACACGATAGGCCTGTCATATAGTCTCCTTACTGCGGTTGCTATTTTTATACTAACGCTATACCTATTCTTTAAATTTGTCCGACAAATATACGTCTGCAGACTCGATAAACGTAGTAAGGGATTGCACAGATGAGGCAATCCCTTACTCTTATTATCTCCAGTCCCACGAGGGGTGTGCCGGATCGTCGGCAGTGAGAGCCTCGGCAAGCGAGAGACCTAAAGCCTTAGCCACGCCCTCGCCGTATGTAGGGTCGGCACGATGGCAGTTGCGCACGTGGCGCTGCTTGATAAATAGCTCCGCGTCGCCCATAGCGCGTGCCGTATTCTCGCACGTGGCACGTTGATCCTCCGAGGACATAAGTCGCCAGAGCTTGCCAGGCTGTGTGTAGTAGTCGCTATCGAGTTCGCGCTCATCGTAGTTATACACCTCGCCCGCGACGGCTAATGGTGGCTCACGAAGCTCGGGAGAGTCCTGCCACTGGCCATAGCTATTTGGCTCGTAAGCTATCGTGCGCCCCGAGTTATCGTCGGTGCGCATCTGTCCATCGCGGTGGTAGGAGTGGTAGGGACAACGAGGCTTGTTGATAGGTATCAGGTGGTGGTTTACGCCGAGGCGGTAGCGCTGCGCATCGCCATAGGAGAACAATCTACCCTGCAGCATCTTATCGGGCGAGAAGCCTATGCCGTCGATGATGTTCATAGGGTTAAAGGCCGCTTGCTCGGTCTCGGCAAAGAAGTTCTCGGGGTTGCGGTTAAGCTCCAAGATGCCGACGTCGTGGAGCGGGAAGTCGCCGTGATACCACACCTTCGTAAGGTCGAAGGGGTTGATATGGTACTCGCGCGCCTCCGCCTCCGACATCAGCTGCACCTGCATAAGCCAACGCGGATAGTCGCCTCGCTCGATAGCCTCGAAGAGGTCGCGCTGGTGCGACTCGCGGTCTTTAGCAATCACAGCCTCGGCCTCCGCGTCGGTCATATTACGGATGCCCTGCAGGGTGCGCAGGTGGAACTTCACCCACGTGCGACGGTTGTCGGCATTGATAAAGCTGTAGGTGTGGCTGCCAAAGCCGTGCATATGGCGAAACGAGAGGGGTATGCCGCGTGGCGACATAGTGATAGTCACCTGGTGCAGAGCCTCGGGCAGCAGAGTCCAGAAGTCCCAGTTGCTATTTGCCGAGCGCATACCCGTACGGGGGTCGCGCTTGATGGCGTGGTTCAGATCGGGGAATTTCAAGGGGTCGCGCAGGAAGAATACAGGGGTGTTGTTGCCCACCAAGTCCCAGTTGCCAGTGTCGGTGTAGAACTTCATCGCAAAGCCGCGAATATCGCGCTCGGCATCGGCAGCACCGCGCTCGCCTGCCACGGTCGAAAAACGCACAAAACAGTCGGTCTTCTTGCCCACCTCAGCAAAAATCGAGGCTCGCGTGTAGGCCGTAATGTCGTGCGTAACGGTGAATGTGCCGTAGGCTCCTGCGCCCTTAGCGTGCATACGACGCTCGGGAATCACCTCGCGGTCGAAGTGAGCCAATTTCTCTGTAAGCCAGGGGTCTTGCAGCGTCACAGGGCCTCGCACACCTGCGGTCTGCGTATTCTGATTATCGGCAATAGGGCGTCCGTTCTCGGCAGTTAATCTCTCTTTCTTTGTCTGCTTCATATTGGAAATATTTAGTTACTCACTATCGACATTTCCAATATTGTGCCAACAAACTATATCCCTACGCTACAATCTTCGATATCGCATCTTTTTGGAGCTACGACCAACAATCTACACCATCCAGCACTACCCTACCCAGCGATATGTTTCTGGGCAGCCTTCAGGTCCTTACGGCATACCTGCACCTGCACCGCAGCGTCACTACCCTTGATATATACAGGGCTACCCTTCTGGACAATCATCGCCATTATGCCTGCGCTCTCGAGCTGCTCAGCGATGGCCAGAGCACGCTCTGCATCCGGACACTCGGCAGCCACAACAAGAGCATTCTCATCGTTCTTAATATCTCGCTGCAGCTTGCGCTCGTAGAGGTAGTTAAAGAGTCCCAACGAGAGGCCAAGCGATAGCCAATGGACTGTATCGAAGGATGCACCATCCTCCGCGCCAGAGCTAAACAGCGTCTCTAATAGCACAAAGCCGCCAAACATTATCGTGGCTATAAGCATAACTTTGCTACAAGCAACCACAACCTCGCGACCACAGCCTTGCGCACCCTTGAGCCTCATCACCACCATTGCAATTATCAGCGCCACAGTTATGACGGCACACACGATGAGTATCGGCTGCCAGCCAACACCATCCTCGCCACCTAACCAGCCGAAGATAGCACCGAGGAGATAGCGGATAGCGACATAGGCAACCGCCATCACGGCAGTAAGAATAAAAAATGTGAGGTAGCTCTTAAATTTTTTTTTCGCTGTCGATGCCATAATTCTCTGTTGTTTAAGTTTTATTCGCTGATGCAAAGTTAATATTTTTCTACAATCTCGCAAATCGACGCTCGCGAAAAACTCTAGGCAGTGAGGCTCGAATAGTGGGCTTGCAAAACTTTGTAGTGGCAATTTTGTGGTGGAAATAAAGATAATCTATCCCCTATGTGAATTTTCCTGCCCGAAAATTTGGAAAATTCGTGGGGGGGGTAAATTTGCAGCGGACTAAGTTCGTAGAGTTTGTAACAAAAAACAGAAAATAAAAACCAACTGACAACTTTGAGAATTTTGAGACGCCATCGAGCGCACTCTATCGCATTGTTGCTATAAAATGATACGCAATATAGACAAAACAAGTATAAACCACTAATAATCAATATATTACACACTACTCAAAGTGTACCGCTCGTAACTACTTGATAATCAACAAGATGAAAAACCCGCAATTTCACAGCGTATAACTTACTGATAATCAGGATAGTTTTAGGGCGAGCGCTGAAAAACTTTAGGCGCAAAAATTTGGTCTTAGCACCACTATAGCCTAACTTTGCATTACGAAAGTTCAGAAAATTATAACGATTAATAATAGACAAATGATAAACAAAAGTACTATGAAAACAAGAAATTTTTTCTTTCTGCTAATGGCGCTACCACTAATGCTCGTAGCGTGCAACAAGAAGAGTGACGATCAGAGCAACACATCGAAGCCAGAGGAGTACGACGTGCGTGTGGAGGCGAAATACCTCCTGGCCGAGTACTGGGGCGATGAGTTTAACCCTGGCGTAGACAACTACTCGATTATCATCGCCGAGAACGAGTTTAAGATGGACTTCGGCGGTGGGTCATTGACCGAAGGCTCATACTACTGCCTCGACCTTTACGCACCAGTAACCGAGGATGGTGAGCTCCCAGCTGGCACATATACCTTAGATACAACCGAAAGCTACGCAGAGTGGAGTATCGATGGTAGCGTAGGTGGCTTGATTATAGTCGATGCCGAGGGCAACTTCATAACCGACGATGAGGGCATCTGCTTTAGCGAGGCGACACTCGTAATCGGCCAAAATAGCGCCGAGCTAACGGCTGTTATCGAGGGCAAGACCCACTACGTTACCTTCTCGGGTAAGTTCGCAAAGATTGACTCGACGAATGAGGGTGGCGACATTATCCGCTCTACAACGCTTATAAACGATGTAACCATCGAGGGCGACAGCGCATTGTTCGTAGCCGAGACTGGCCAGATGGGTGCATATATGCTCGTTATGGAGAACTACAGCGAGGAGGGCGCAGGCGATGGCGCGATGTTTATGCTTGAGATAGCGTTGGAGGAAGATAGCACCACCATCTCAGGCACGTACAGCGTAGAGGATGGCACATTAAATATGGGTACGTACGATGCCTACGGCATTTTCGGCTCGTGGTACTTCGACACCGTAGATGGCGAGTTGGGAGAGTGGTATGCAGCCATTCAGAGTGGCTCGGTAACATTCACTCAGGAGGGCAACACTTGTGCGATGACGCTCGACTGCAGCGACGAGGAGGGCTACTCGATTAAGGCTACGTTAAGCGGTATGCTTATATCGGATAGCTACGCACCCGAGGCATTTATGAAGAGGTTTAACCGATAAGCGAGGATATGCATATGAGAGAAGTTATCGTAGGTATTTTGGCGCTGGTGTCATTCTCTTTGGCCGCCTCGTGCGAAAAGGAGAGTGCGACAAACAGCGACAAGACTCCACAAGAGCCCGTAATTGAGCACTACTTTGGCGAAGTGGTTGAGGTCGATGATGAGAAGACTGACGTAACAATCATTGCAACGATGCCTCGTATGACCGTCGACGGCTACGATAACCCCAAGGCGAAGATTAAGCTCGGCTACGAGGCACGTATGGGAGATATGGTGGGCGAAGAGCAGTTCCAGAGCGAGTATGGTGTGCGCGATAGCTTGGTGGTGTTCAAACTCTACAAGCTCGCCCCGATGACCGAGTATACGGCACGCATCTATATAGAGGATGAGCGCTACGATTACTCGGCCGTAAGTGAGGATTTTACATTCGGAACAGCCAAGAGAGGCCCTGAGTGCGAATTTGACTATGACCTAAATATAGAGTCTCGAGGCCTATTTGCTACCATTACACTCGATAACATTAGTTACACTGCCGATGGCGAGCCTCATCCACTGCGAAGCATCGAGCTTGACTATCGCAGACACGGCTATACCTACGAAGAGAGGGTTACGGTCGAGTACGATGCCGAGGATATTGTCGACGGGCGATTGACGATGGAGCTACCAGCCGAGGGCAATGGCTACCTTGCCTATTCGACATTGTACGAGTACACCATAAGGATTTGGCCCGAGCAGACTATTATCCCAGAGGACCCCGTATATGACAATGTAGTGTTGAAGGGCGACTTTAGCACCTCGAACGCCGAGATTAATGTAGACTTCTCGACACCTATACTATCGCTCGAGATATTTGACGAGTTAGATGGTGTAGAGAATGTGGGCGATAGCCGTATTACGGCAAAAGTAGACAAGGTGGATATCTACTACGATGGCGTGGCGTCGGAGGACTACAATCCCGAATATTACCGCTACGACGAGGAGATTCAACTTTGCTATCGCCAAAAGGGTGGCGAGGAGTGGATATCCTATGATATGGCTAAGACCGAGGATGGTGGCTTTGAGACAAAATTTATAGTAGATAACCCAGAGCCTGACACCATATATGAGGTGAGCGTGGTAGTCTTTGCAGGAAGCGACCACACCGTAGGACACTACTCCGAGGTTGTAGAGATTAATGTAAACCCATCGGCCGAGAAATAGACTAATTATCTACGCTATGAAGAGGTATTTTATTATAGTAACCTACATCGCAATAGCAACACTCGCGATGTCGTGTATGGGAACGGCATACATCGAGTCGACACATCGCCAAGCGGAGAGCATAGAGGTTGCCGCCGAGGGAGATACGATATGGCTTAGGCTCGTAGACCAGGAGTGGGCATATACCACACGCTTCGAGCCAGGATATGAGTATAAGCACTATAGATATCGCATCATTGAAGATGGTTTTGCTGGCGAGGAGTCGGCAGATCAAAGCGACGCATCACAACCCTTCGTATTTGAGCCCAACGTATCGGGAGCCAGAAAAGAGTATCGCATAGAAGTAAAGATTGCAAAGGATTATCACGACGGACAACGAGGTTGCAGGCCAAGCGATAAGTTTGGCAACTGGCAGACAGCCTACAACATTACGCAACCAAGTATGTAATAACAATAAATAGTATGAGAACCACTATCCTGTGCCTTATGGCAATGGTCGCTACGAGCACGTTGACCTCGTGCGAGAAGCTTTTAATGTATCACGTAGATAAGTATCGCGACAATGTCGAGGAGCGCGAGGAGAGGCGATTAGTGCACCCATTCGAACTGAGGCTAACAACCAAAGAGCCAGAACTTGACTATGTGCGATTCTACGGCGATAATCAAGATGTGAAGTCGCCGCTAAGTCCCGAAGCTGACGACTGGTTTAGCCTAATGAGAAACCTCGATGGCTCGTTTAACTTTAAAATCGAGTATCGAAGTGCCTGGTATACCGACGTCACATACTCTCTGGTGTCGATATACCTACACTCGGCACCTGGCGTAGCCTTTGAGCTAAACAAGAAGTATCACTTTGGCGACACCACGGGTAGAGATATCGATGGACTGGCTACGGAGAGAAGCTACGTCGACCTCATCATCATAAACATCAAGGAGCAGGGCTGGGATGAGTGGAAGTACACCTCGACCTACGGCTGGATAGAGTTTACCTACATAGGTAGCAACGATAGTAGCAACAACCCATTTATCTATGACAACGCCGCAATCATCGATGCCACGTTCTACTTCGAGACAGTAGACCCGGAGAGTGGCGAGATTATCGTCAAGGCCGAGGAGTGCACATTTAAGAACTGCTGGGGCTCGGGGTCGGTAGATTAACCGTACCACAGAGTTCTACTAAGAGGCTGAATAAAAAGTGTATTTTGTCGTTATGCTCGCCTTCAAAATGCTCATTTACGCCAAGTAAACTCCGCTTTTTCAGGCTTCGCCGCGCCGCGATTAAGTGAGTGCAGAGGCTGCTTGCAGACTATGCCGAGCGTGAGCGGTGAAAAGGAACTTAAGCCTAAAACTACATCTTTTTATTCAACCTCTTGGCAAAACGGGGATGATAAATTTACTTTTTAGTCATTCCCACGACACCCCTACTCCTACGCCGTCAAATAAGTTTTAGAGTACTCTCTGACGTACTCAACCAGCTCCGGACAGCTTACAATCTCTATAGAGTTTGCCAAACCGAGGTAGAATCGTGCGACGCCAGCGATGTTATATACCTGAGTCGTCAGTAACCACGAATTATTACTCTCCTTGACGACATACTCCTTAGAGCGAGGATACTCATCGAAAAGCAGATTCTTCGCCCTTAGGTTGAGTCTCAGCGACACATTGATAGTGGTATTACCCGTCATATTAAATATGTCGATATTGCCACACTTATGTTTATCCTGGTTAGCCCATCTCTCCTCGAGCACCTCGACATACCCTATTCTCGCGATATTAAAGAGGCGCACGTCGCACTTTTGCAGATCGTAGCACCATATCGCAGAACCATCATCGGTAACGTCGAACACCTCGACATATCTATCGCATATATCCCCACTATTCGAGGACTGATAGTTATGCAGCACAACACAATGTTGCGAGCGAATGGCCCTCGTTAGCTCCTCGGCCTTCGAATCTCGCTTGATAGCAACAATTTTCTTGCGACTGACGACACGCTGTATTGCCGCCTCGCTGATGGCCACAGACTCTGCATTTACGCGCAGATAGGCCGTATCCTCGAGCCTTACAATACCAAATTCGTAGGGCAAAATCTCTAAGGCGAGGACCATATTGTCGTACATAGGGCGCATCTTGATGTTGGCAACAACGTCGATATCGAAGAACTTCTTGGCCTGATCTGTAATATAGCGCATATAACCATCAAGACCCTTGTAGTTGCCGTAAGTTATAGTCTGCAGATATGCAATCTCACTCTCGATACCCTGTATATATCCCAAGTCGTTGACACCCAAGTATAGCGTACCTCCGTCTGTCGTATTTAGGAAGGCACACACGCCCTTAAACACGTTGATAAACTGACGCTGCTCCTTAGCATTCTGCGAGGCGTGGAAGAACGACGTCTTGAACTCTTGGCGGTTGTTCTCGATACCGAGATAGATACCGTTATCCTCCTCGAGGTCGGTATCGCCCTCGGTCTCGACCGCAAGGCTCGAGATAATCTCGCGCTTGATGATGTTCTGCATCGAGGGGTTAATAACGCCCTTTAATCGATTGCAAGACTGCACAAGAGTAGCTATCTTGCCAAGCAGTGGGTCGGAGCTGTTATCTATAACGTCGTCCAATACCTCCGATTGCTCCGAAGAGTCGTAGGCCTTCAAGATGGCTACAATCTGTTCACGACGCAGGATGCTGTAGTTTTTCTGGTCTAATGAGAACGTAGGGATATCAATATCGGCATACCTACCCTTAGCAAAGCACACAAGGTTCTCGAGGTACTCCGAGAGGAACTCTACGTAGGCAACGTCGCGCTCCTTGCCTATGAGTACCGCAAGCATCTGACACACGCTCAAAATCTTATACCTAGCCGTAGGGTTCGACTCGCAGTGCTGCTGTCCGAGGATAAGCAGGCGGTAAATAGCCTTAATAAGCGGCTCGCTGAGTACGGCTACGGAGCAACTTTCCTCCTGCTTGTCGTAGACATATCCTCGTGCGATGGTGTCGTGCTTGATTCTATCGTAGTCGAGATCATCGTCGATTAACTGTACCAGCTCGCCATTGATCCAACCTGTATGATTACCCTCCTGATCAACGCAGAGGTTCTTAAGCTTAATCTCGGCACAAACACCTTGATTGACACCTTCGACATATGGCGTATATACGCCGAAGCCCTCCTCAGTAGCCCATCCAATCATCTTCTCTTTGATGATCATAACTGCCTTAGCTCGGAGAGTGGCACCCTGGTCATATAAATAATCTTTAACGTAGGCGAGGAACGGAGTTTTTATCTCGAACGATTCATCTCCAAGATAGACTACCTCAAACTCATCATCAATGTTGATAGCATCGACAAAGTCTTGCTCGTTGTAGAAGAAGAAATTCTTGGCAAACACCACCTCGCCCTGCACCGGCTGGTACTCTCTATCGACCGAGACTACCTGTAGGTGGTTATTTCGCTTGCCGACCAACCTCACAGTAAGGTGATTGCCGACATTATACCTCTTCAACTTCTTGGTCACCTTGCGCTGATTGGCGACAAACTGCGAAGTAAACTCCTTGATATTCTCAATATCGGAAGACATACTCTGCTTAAGCCTCTCCGACTTTGGAGTAACAATCTGTATGATATCGTTAATGATTGATAGAGAGCAGGTGTTTAGCTGAGTGATACCAACACGATTTGTCGAGGCAAGCTGTAGTTGCTTCGACGCAAGCTGCAACGTACCCATCATCTCGAAATTATCGCGAAGCGTATCGCCAACCTTCACGGGCATCGTGACATTGAGTTTATTAGCAACCATCCCGGGGTATAGATTTTCGATATCGTCCCACGTGAGGAGACATTTTTGTGGTAGTGTTCCTAAAACAAATTTTAAGGTATTGACTATAAAATCCATACCTATATTCTTTGGTTCTAAAGTCGCGAGCGTGTATGCAAATAGTACAAAGGCTGTTCTGTAGTTTTTCGCTTTGTTGCTCACCGATAGTAGATATAGTCCCAGTAGCCGCGCAATGAAATGCTGTCGCTCTTTATCCGAGGCATACTCTTCATCGAACAATAACTCTTGATCGTAATACTCTTGAATTAATGCATCGACTCGTCTTTCCAACAGATTTATTGTAATATCATAGAAGGCATCTTTTTGCGAGGTATTGTTTTTGTATATGTAGGTGAATACCTTATCAAAATTTTCATCAATGTAGTCGATTTTTAGGTCCAACCATAGTGGTGTATAAGCCTGAGTGTTCATAGGTTAATGGTTTTAGATTGTTGTTTTTAAGATTTATTATTTGCTCAACGCGTCTATTAATAGCCGCACTATTGGATTATTTGACTGGTGGGGGTGCTGGCCGTATGAATCGTCTGACCATCACCACCCTTAAAACTGAGCATCAACGCTACGAGCAGAGTGTTGTTGCCTCCGCCGGATCATCATCTTCGGGCAGCAATAACTTTTCGTACTGCTCCACAAACTCCAGATGGGCGACGAAAAGGCTGTGCACAGCATAGATTAGAACATCCTCAAGCGAGATATCTTTAGGTAGTTTTGCCTCGTAGCAAGCCCAGACGTGGTCTTCGTTGATAACCACCTTCACAACCTTAAGAATCTTATTGCAGTTGTTGACCGCAGCGAAAACACGCAATATATTATCTTCATCTACCTCGAAAACATATGGCACACAGATATTTAAATAGTCGTCATCTTCGCTACTATCAAAGAATATATAGTTTAGCATCTGATACTTAAACACGATGCCAAACTCCTCTTCGATTGGCATCAGACCCAGCCTCTGCAGCTCAGTTTTCAATTTCTCCTTCATCTTCATAATCCCACAACTATTTATGATTAAAACAATTTTGCCCAAATTACGAGCTCTCTACAAGTATAGAACTACAATATGGGCAAAATCTATCATCCAACGACTCGATTATCTGCACTTTTCTGCAACAACAATCATCCGACATACTCCACATTTTGCTCTGGGGTAATTGTGCATACATTACTCTACAAATATACAAATTCTTTGTTATACTTCGCACTCTCGCTTGCTTTATCTCGAAGAATATTCTTTGTACAAATAGAGGCTGGCCCAACGGACCAGCCTCTATTGCTTTGCTACGATCGATTAATACTTCTCGCCGCTCTCAAGCTCCTCGGTGGTGAGGGACTTTTTATCCATCTGGCGCCAGAAGTAGGCAATGTAAGCCACAACAAATGGTATAATGAGCGATACTACGGCCATAGTGCGAAGCGTAAATTCGCTCGACGAGCTATTGGCTAACGTGAGTGACGATGCCAAGTCGGCGGTTGAGGGATAGTAGGCCGTATTGTTATAGCCGACAACCATAAAGAGCGCCATAACCGCAAAGACAGTACCAGGGCCTGAGAGCCATATGCCTCGTTTAAAGTCCTTACGTAGGAGCGTAATGACAACGCCCACGACAAGGAGTACCGCTCCTGATAGCAACAGAGCAAGCACCGCTGGCATCTCCACAAGGTTGGCAAAGTACTTACCCTTCTGCATAAATACCTCGCCCGAAGCATCTACAGCAAAGCCCTCCATAGTGATGAGGTTGTAGCACACCACAACAAAGAGTATCAAGAAGAGGCCAAAGCAGACCATAAGGCTACGGCGAAGCTGCTGAGCCAGCTTATCGCTATCTACGTTATTGATAAGGTAGAGCGCTCCGAGCGATACGGCAAGCATAGTAACCATAAGACCAAACTCGACGTTGAAGGGGTTGGCCACAGCCTCAAGGCCGTGCCACTCGTTGCCCCAACGACTGATGACTGGCGAGGCGATATTGCCAACGGCGCCCTTGTTGACCGTAAAGTCCGAGCCTGTGAAGAAGGTGCCTACGGCAGTACCTATAAGTAGTGGTGCGAGGCATCCGTTGAGCGTGAGGAAGATGCGGAACGTGCGCTTACCGAGCAGATTGCCTGCCTTACTCTGAAACTCATACGATACGGCCTGGAATACGAACGTTACCAGTATCAGAATCCACACCCAGTATGCTCCGCCGAAGCTGGTGCTATAGAATAGCGGGAACGAGGCGAAGAAGGCGCCACCGAATGTTACCAGCGTGGTGAACGTAAGCTCCCACTTACGTCCCGTAGAGTTGACTATAAGCTGACGCTCCGACTCACTCTTGCCAGCAAAGAATATTAGCGCATTGCCACCCTGAACGAAGAGCAGGAAGACGAGCAATCCTCCTAAAAGCGCTATCAGAAACCACCAATAGTGTTGTAGAAATTCGTAGGTTATCATCTCGAAATAGTTTACTTAGTTTCAATATTTGGGCCCTGCTTGATGGCCTTAATCATAATACGCATCTCGATAACGAGGAAGAGTGTAAAGATGGCCACAAAGAGCCAGAAAGTCGTCTGCACGACAGCGACACTTACGCTCGACACTGCAGCCTTGACTGGGAGCAGACCGTCGATAACCCAGGGCTGACGACCCACCTCGGCGACAATCCAGCCAGCCTGACCAGCAAGGTAGACCAGAGGTATTGAGAGCATAGCCACCCACAATAGCCAGCGCATATCCTTCAGACGGTTACGACGCTCGAGCCACAGCACTACGACCATAAGCATCAACAAGAAACCTCCGACGTAGACCATAACGCGGAACGCCCAGTAGACAAGCGTAACAGGGGGCACAAGCTCCTCCTTAGAGTCGATATATCCATAGCCAAAGTACTCGATATTTTCGTCTAAGGTCTGTCGCGCCACGGCTGCAGCCTCGGGGTCGCTATCCTTAAGTTCGCGGTACGATGCAAAGGCCTCGAGAGCTATACGACCGCGCTCTATCTTCTCGTCGGCCGAGAGGTGACGCTCGCCATCGGGCGTGGTGTAACCATCGAGGATATTGTTGATACCTGGCACATAACCATCGACGTCGTGCGTAGCCAGTATCGAGAGCATAGCAGGAATCTCAACACCTGGGACAATAGAGAATGGAGCTCTTGGGCCGCCCTCCTCGAGACCCTCGGCGGCGGCGAGCTTCATAGGCTGATACTTAGCTGCGTGCACACCCGAGCTATCGCCACTGAACATCACGGCCAACGTGCCGACGATACCTACAATAGCCGCGACACGTATGCTGGAGAGGGCGAAGCGCGTCTCGCGGCGCTTGAGCAGATACCACGAACTGATACCGATAACGAATATCGCACCAGTCATCCAGCCACTAAACACCGAGTGGAAGAACTTCGACACAGCAACGGGGTTGAAGACCAAAGCCCAGAAGTCGACCATCTCGTGGCGCACGGTATCGGGATTAAACTCCATACCCACAGGGTTTTGCATCCACGCGTTGGCGATAAGAATCCACACAGCCGAGATAGCTGCACCTATGCCCGTCAGCCACGTAGCAGCTAAGTGAAAACGCTTGCTCACCTTCTCCCAGCCAAAGAACATAACGGCAAAGAACGTAGCCTCCATAAAGAAGGCGAAGATACCCTCGATGGCCAGTGGTGCTCCAAATATATCGCCCACGAACCACGAGTAGTTACTCCAGTTTGTTCCGAACTCGAACTCGAGGATGATACCCGTAGCGATACCCACGGCGAAGTTTATGGCGAATATCTTCATCCAGAACTTCGTAGTACGCTTCCAGAACTCATCGCCCGTAGCCACGTAGATAGACTCCATCGTGGCCATAATTACGGCCAGGCCTAAGGTTAGCGGAACAAAAAGCCAATGGTATCCGGCCGTGAGTGCGAACTGCAACCTCGACCAATCGACTAATGCTGTTTCTACCATATTTATAAATTTTTAATAAGGTTAATATAATTATCTCTTTGTCAGCTGATTGCCTATATACTCTATACGCTGCTCCTCGCTCTTGCCAGCGAGTGTAGGGCGGAAGAAGAATCCGCGCAGCAATACAAATAGGATTACGACCTTAAGGAGTATCAACAGCCACAACTGTCGCCCCCAGGTCATAGCACGAAACCCCTCAACGTAGAAGTTCCATATCGCCATCAATCTACTCTTCATATATCGATAATGGTGTTTGTTTATACAAAAATACATAAATTATTCATAAAAACAAACATTTTTGCATAAAAAAAGATAGCAATGTATGCGCCATAACTATCTACTTATACATCAACTCTCCGTAACTCATTATTACTCATCGGGGCTATAGCAGACGAGCAGGTGCGGCTGGCTCGTTAAAGACTCTACGCTTTATCGGTGGCTACAAGGCCAAACTTCACGCGCCAGCTACACCCGCGTAAGCCTTGCGTAAGGCTTTTTGTCGGCAAGTAACGCCTAAAATACAAGTGTGGCCAGCCAATTATCGGCCGACCACACAATATACATATTCTCGCAGACTATCGTGAGATAGTGGCAACCATCTGCTGAACAAACTCCTCGCACACATTGCCCGAGTCGCGATGCGTATCCTTGAGCCAGCTACCTACAATAGCTCCATCCGCATCGCGCTCTATGCCCAGAGGTTACGGGGGTATACACCCTCGCTAATAAGGCGCTCGATGTTGGCCATAAGCTGTGGTTTATCCTCCTTATACGTTACGCCAAACCACTCGGATGTGGTGCGCAGCACACGCATCGTGGCCGTACCATCGCCAATGAGCTTATTTACCATAAGCGGAATGAAGAACTCCGACTTTAAGTTCTCGATATTGGCCTTGAGGAACTCGCGGAAGTAGGCCTCAGAGTATTCGAAGTAGTCGGGCGTAAAACCAAAGAGATTCATCGATACAGGAGTATCCTCGGCCAGTGGCTCGTCAGCCCCGCCATCGTGATATAGGATAGTGCCATCGACGCGCTCAATCTGCGTACGCTCGACCATACCCGTAAGGTTACCCTCGCCATCGACGCTACATACGCCACGCGACACGGTACCATTCTCCGACAGAGTCTTAGATACCTGATATCCCACCATACAGTATCTCTGGCGGCTATCAACGAGCGTTGTAAGGTAGTCACACATAGTAGCATAGGCCTGGCGACCATAGAAGTCGTCGGCGTTGATAACGGCAAATGGCTCGTTGATGACCTTAGCGGCCATCATCACAGCGTGGTTGGTACCCCACGGCTTAACACGTCCCTCGGGGAGTGTGAAGCCCTCGGGAAGGTTATCCAGCTCCTGGAACACATACTCCACGGCGATCTTACCACCGAAGCGCTCGGCGTTGAACACCTCCTTAAACTCCGCCTCGAAGCTATGACGGATAACAAATACTACCTTTCCAAAGCCTGCACGCACAGCATCATAAACCGAGTAGTCGATGATAGCCTCGCCGTTAGGACCTACGCCATCCATCTGCTTCAGAGAGCCGTAGCGCGAGCCCATACCTGCGGCCAAGACCAAAAGTGTTGGTTTTACCATAATTAGCTATTTTATTAGTTTTATTTCGTAGTACAAAGGTAAAAAAAGTTATTACAAATTGCAAAGTATCCATCCATTTTCGCTATATTTGCACGTTTTACATACGTTGTGCGCGTAGGCGCATACGACTGGTAAACTTTAATACGTTAATTTAGCGACCAACAACCGATACTATGTTACAAGATATATGGAATAGGCTAACGGAGAGACAGCAACTCATAATGCGCGACCGCGAAAATGGCGGCATAGAGTGGCGACTCAACATCTCGCCCATAGCCTTCTGGGGTAGTATCATCGCCTTCATACTGGTAATCTTCACCGCCCTGCTACTGCTGATGGCCTACACCTCGCTACTCGACATACTTCCAGGCTACCGCACAAAGGCGGCACGACTGAACGACCAGCTCACCGAGAGCGTTATGCGCCTCGACGCTATGGAGCGCAATATGAACGACATACTGGCCTACAACGAGGCCGTGGCCAAGATTATGGGAGGTAGCACACCCACGCTACACTCAACCGTTCTTACCGACACCATACGCTACGATAAGTCGCGTATACTCCCCACACGTGCCGACTCGCTACTGCGCAAGGCTCTCGAGAGCACCACAGGCGAGTACTCACTCTCGAACACCAAGCCCCTCAAGGGCGAGGCAGCGATGTTTAGCGCACCTATGCGTGGCAGCATAACACGTCAGTTTGAGGCACCCGAGTCGAGCTACGACATAGCCATTATGAGCATCGAAGGCGACGACGCAGTGATGGCCGTTGAGAATGGCACCGTGGTGGCCATAGAGAATCAGGGCGAGGGCCTTTATAGTGTTATGCTCCAGCATAATGGTGGCTACGTATCGGTCTACAAGCAGCTCGGCGAGATACTCGTGCGTAAGGGCCAAGCGGTGCAGAGTGGCTCGGTGATAGGCTCACTAAGCAGTAGCACCGATACAACCGCCGAGGAGCATAGTAGCGAGCTATGCTTCGAATTATGGCGCAACGGTACTGCCGTAGACCCAGAGAGGTACATCCTCTTCTAGTAACGCTAAACACACGCGAGTATGAGTATCGAGAGATTAACCATATTGGGCTCTACAGGCTCTATAGGCCTACAGACCCTCGACATCGTAGAACGTCACCCCGAGCGATTCAAGGTCACAACGCTTGTAGCACATCACAACTGGAAAACGTTGGCCGAGCAGGCTCGTCGGTTTAGTGCCGAGAGCGTAGTCATAGGCGACAAGAGGCACTACGCCGCGCTTAAGGAGGCATTGTCAGACACCACTATAGAGGTTATGGCTGGTAGCGACGCCATCACACACGTAGCGCGTAGCTACCGCAGCGACACCATAGTAAACGCGTTGGTAGGCTACGCAGGCCTTCATCCTACGGCTGCAGCCATAGAGAGTGGCAAGCGCATAGCCTTGGCCAACAAGGAGACGCTGGTCGTAGGTGGCGATATCATTATGGAGGCGGCACGTCGCAAGGGCGTGGAGATACTACCTATCGACTCGGAGCACTCGGCGATAATGCAGTGTCTCGAGGGCGAGCAGCGTCGGGCGATACGCAACCTGATAATCACCTGCAGTGGCGGCGCGCTGCGCAATATGTCGTGTGATGAGCTCTCGACGGTGACTCCAGAGATGGCGCTGAAGCATCCGCAGTGGTCTATGGGCGCAAAGATAACCATTGACTCGGCGACGTTGGTAAACAAGGGTTTCGAGGTTATCGAGGCACGCTGGCTCTTCGATATCGAGCCTGAGCGCATCAAGGTGGTTATACATCCGCAGTCGATAGTGCACTCTATGGTAGAGTTTACCGATGGCTCGGTCAAGGCGCAACTCGGTAATGCCGATATGCACACGCCGATAAGCTACGCCCTGCTCTATCCCGAGCGCGCGGCAGAGGCCGTCGAGCACTTCTCGATACTCGACTACCCCACCCTCACGTTTGCGGAGGTCGATAGGGTTAAGTATCCAGCGTTGGACATCGCATATGAGGTGCTCGAGCGCGGAGGTACTGCCCCCTGCACTATGAACGGAGCTAACGAGGTCGCCGTGGCAGCCTTCCTCGGACATAGGTGTGGCTACTTGGATATTGTCGGTGCTATACGCTACGCGTTGGAGAATGCTGACTACACCCCACGCCCCACACTTGCCGACTACGACAGCGCCAACCTCGAGTCCCGAGAGTTAGCCGAGCGATATTTGCGCGATAAGGGATTGTAGTGAGGCTTGCACGTGGAGGACTAAGGGTAATAGAAGTGGTAGTATAAAGAGTTGTTTGCGCCTAAAGGTGCTATCGTGTTGCGGAGGGAGCAGCATCGTCGGTGCGCTAAAGCCACTGTCGCTTAACTCCCTAAACTCATTACCCTCCCTAAATTTCCACCCTATTCTCCCCATAGGCACACGCGCTACTTACAACTTTAGCTGTGGCCGCAAGGCTAAACAAAAATGATAATTGATAAACAAAAAATAGTATGACAGGTACAATTATTCAGATTCTTCAATTCTTCGCATCGCTATCGATGCTGGTGCTGATCCACGAGTTCGGCCACTTCATCACAGCGCGTATGTTCGGCATCCGCGTTAACAGTTTCTACCTCTTCTTCAACCCCTGGTTCTCGCTCTTTAAGTTCCGACGCGGGGGCATAGAGTACGGCATCGGCTGGATACCGCTGGGTGGCTACGTATCGCTTTACGACAGCCGCGAGAAGCTGATGGTCGAGGAGGAGAGACTCGAAAAGGAGCTTGAGAACGCCAAGAAGCAGGGACTCGAAGGCGAGGTGGAGAGCCTTAATAAGCAGATAGAGGATATTCGCAACGAGCAGCGCACACTCCCAGCCGAGAGCGATGAGTTGCGCGGAAAGCCTGCGTGGCAGCGCCTCATCGTAATGGTTGCAGGCGTGGTAATGAACGCACTGATGGCGGTGGCCATATACTCGGGTATGCTCTACACGTGGGGCGAGCAGTACTACCATAACGATGATATGGTAAACGGCTACATCTTCAACGACGAGGCCGAGGCCCTGGGCTTTGCCGATGGCGACCGCATACTCTCTATCGATGGCGAGAAGATTGGCAATGTAAGAGAGATTAACGAGCGCCTGCTTATCGTCGACCACGACCTCGAGGTAGAGTTGCTACGCGGTGGCGAGCAGGTGAGCATCGTGCTCGCTATGGATGAGCTGGTAGCTATGCGCGAGAGGGGCGGATATAAGAACTTCATCGGCGAGTACGTACCCTTTGTCATCGGTAGCGTCGAGCGCGACACAGCCACCGCAGCAGGCCTTATGGCTGGCGATAAGGTGGTAGCTATCAATGGCACGGAGGTTAGCGATTTTATTAGCTCGCTGCCTATGCTTGCTGAGTCTAAGGGCACAAATGCCGAGGTTACGGTGGCTCGTGGCGAGGAGATGCTGGTGCTCAACGTACCCGTCGACGAGAGCGGCAAGATAGGCGTTATGGTCAGCAGCGTACCACCACGTCAGTATGAGTATAGCTTCTGGCAGGCAATACCTGCAGGTTTCAAGGAGGCAGGCAAGCAGATAGCCTCGTACTGGAATCAGTTAGTTATGATGTTTAACCCCGACACCAAGCTCTATAAGGAGATGGGCGGCTTTATATCTATCGGGAGTATCTTCCCCGAGGTGTGGAACTGGTATAATTTCTGGAATATCACCGCGCTACTCTCTATTATGCTGGCCGTGATGAACCTTCTCCCTATTCCCGTGCTCGATGGTGGCCACGTGCTCTTCACACTCTGGGAGCTTATCACTGGCCGCAAGCCAAGCGAGAAGTTTATGACCATAGCACAGAATATAGGCTTCTACCTAATCATCGCACTGGTGATATACGCCAACGGCAGCGATATACTGCGCCTATTTAGCTAACGCGTTTGATACTTACAAACCTCTAACCCTACGGACTATGGCTAAGAGCAAACGAATATTCTTCTGCACGTCGTGCGGCAATGAGCTGTCGCAGTGGATGGGGCGCTGCCCCGCCTGCAACGAGTGGGACACCATCAAGGAGCAGGTTGTAGCTACGGGTAAGGCCTCTTCGCGCGCCGCGCGCAACACACCACGCCGCGAACCACGCCTGATTCAGGAGATAACCTCGACAAGCACCAAGCGTATAGATACGGGAATCAAGGAGGTTAACCGCGTATTGGGAGGCGGTATCATACCAGGCTCACTGATTCTGCTCGGTGGCGAGCCAGGCATCGGTAAGTCGACGATGATGCTGCAGATAGCCCTTACGGATAACGGTCTTAAGACTCTCTACGTCTCGGGCGAGGAGTCCGAGGAGCAAATCAAGATGCGCGCCGAGCGTATAGGCATAGCCAATAAGGCGTGCCACGTGCTCACCGAGACCCACTTAGAGGATATCATCACCTTTATCGAGGAGGAGCGCCCCGATATAGTCATCATCGACTCTATACAGACGCTCTACAGCGAGTATGCCGAGTCGTCACCAGGCAGCCTTACGCAGATACGTAGCTGCACGACACAACTCTTGGGCGTAGCCAAGCAGCTCAGCATAGCCATCTTCATCATCGGACATATAACCAAGGATGGCACGATTGCAGGCCCTAAGATTCTGGAGCATATCGTCGATGTAGTGCTTCAGTTCGAGGGCGACAACAACCTTACGTATCGCATACTGCGTAGCCATAAGAACCGCTTCGGCTCGACCAACGAGATTGGCGTCTTCGAGATGCACGACGCAGGCCTCAGGGAGATAGATAGCCCCTCGGAGTTACTCACCACCAACGCCTGTATGCCGCTATGTGGCTGCGTCACTGGAGCCTCGATAGAGGGACTTAGGCCCTATCTTGTCGAGGTGCAGGCCCTTGTGAGCAACGCCACGTATGGCACTCCGCAACGCTCGGCCACAGGCTTTGACCAGCGACGAATGAGCATACTGCTGGCCGTGCTCGAGAAGCGCGCAGGAATGAACCTCCACCAGAAGGATACGTTCCTCAACGCTGCTGGAGGCTTCAAGATTGCCGATACGGGTATGGACCTGGCCGTTGCAGGAGCTATTATGTCGTCGTACTACGACCGCGCACCTAAGGAGAGTATCTGCTGCGCGGGCGAGATAGGCCTCTCGGGCGAGGTGCGCCCTGCGCCACGCACCGAGCAGCGCATCGCCGAGGCGGCACGCTTAGGCTTTAAGCGAATAATAATCTCGAAGTATGTCGAGCTTGGCACGCAGCGCAACTGGAATATTGAAATTAGCGAGATTGAGAATATCTCGCAGCTACCACGACTACTCTTTACGTGACAGGTCTAAGTGTGTCACAAGTCATTTCTATTAACTACTTCTGCTCGCGGTATAGTATTTGAGGTATGCGGGGGTAGTTAATGGTGTGACCTATGAGGAGAGAGGATTTCGACAATATTATATCTGCCGAGAGGCTTATCATCGCAGACTTCTACGCCTCGAGGTCGGGCGCGTGCCGAGCTATGAACTCCACGCTCGACCGCGTGGTATTTGCTATGAGCGAGCTTACGACACTTGTGCGTATCGATACATCCTCGCATACAAGTAGTGAGTTGGTACGCCGCTACAATATCTCCTCCGTACCTACCATTATGCTCTTCTACCGCGGCGATATGCTCTGGCGCCATAGCGGCATAATATCATTCGAGAGGCTATGTAGCGTGATACGCCGATACCAGACGGTAAGTGCATATTGAGATTTGCGTAAGGCGATAGAGGAGTGCGCCCCCGTTATTGCCACGAGGACAACGCTACGAATAATTGCTACATATACTCCAATCGCCACTCTATCTCCTCGAGGATATGGCGCTTGGTGGGCGAGTCATTGAGGCGCTCCAAGAGGTGAGGAATGCCGACCTTGACAGACTTATCGCGCGAGGCTACGTAGACAAGCAGTGCAACAACAGCATCGGCAATATAACGCGACTCGGGATTGGCCTTAACGGCATTCTCCACGGCAATAAATGCCACCTCCGTCGTGGTACGCTCGTTGCGTGCAGCCGCCATAAGCGCAGCGTAGGCTACCATCTCATTACTCTCGGTAGACCACACGCCCATAAGTGAGTTTATATCGTATATCTTCGACAGCAGTGCAAAGGCCAACTCCTCGGCAAGCTCTGCATTGGCTATGCCGCGCGACCAGAAGGGAAACTCGTGTGTATCGAGCCTCTCGGGCTCGGCCAGATGCGTAGCCAAGAGCTTAAGTTCGCGCACCTGCTGCTGGTATAGGTACTTAGCGAAGGCGTAGTCTTTAGTCTCGGTGGCGGCAATCTCGCGGAGCGTAGCTATGCTCACGCCATAGTTAAGGCCATAGTTCTGGCCGTGCGAGGCCATACTCTCCGACACTGCACCATTCATCTGCTTACGCACACGCCCCAATAGGGCTATCATCCTCTGAGTATTATCCATCTTACTTATTGGGGTTAAGATACATTACCGTAGCACCAAACTCATAGATTGGCAATATGCGACGCGCTAACTGCTCCTGGCCATAGGTCACGACAACTTCGCAGTTGTTGGCATAGCGGTAGGCCACTGTGCCCTTAATATCGCTCTGTGGATACTCCATATTCGAGGGAGTGATGACAACCATTACAATATCGCCCGTGAGGTCATCCTTCGCAACAAGGCCTTCCGTAGGGCTAAAGCGTGCCACGATATTCGAGGTTGCATCGCCATCTACAGCCATCACAACGCGCTCCGACGATGTTGTAACCTCGCTGCGTCCATAGAATAGCTCGAGATACTTACGCTCGAGGTTATCAATCTCACGAAGTGCGCTCTCCAGACCTCCGCCATAGACACCGTCGCCCAACTCGCCCGTTACGAGCTCAAGGCGCGCCTGGCGAAGAGCGAATATCTGCTCGGCAGCCTCCACAGCGGCACTCTCGGCGCCTAACTCCGTAGACGAGAGTCTATCGATAGCAAGGGGACTATGACCCATATATACGGGAGCGCGGTGTTCGGGGCGCTCAGCATCGGCATAGTAGGCGGCATCCCTAAGCACTGCGACATCGGCCCCAACAAGTCGATACTCATCGCGTGCTACAAGCGAGGCACGCGTACCGAGGAGCTTCTGAGCATAGCGAGCATAAGGGCCTGGCTTGAAGCTATCGTGCTCGACAACAAGGTCGACAACAAGCGAAGTGGTGGCCTCGGCAACCACAACGTTGCCACTCTCCTTATATACGCCTATACGCTGCTTAACAACCTGCTGTGCCGAGGCATTGGCCACAAAAGTGACTGCTACAGCCAGCGCTACTATATTAAATATTCTTCTCATAAAAGTAACCCTTAGTTGGTAACGTGGCAAATATACGGATTATTTCCGAGTCATCAAAACATTAGATAAAATTCTTCGGTCAGATGGCGATATTTCTGCGTATACTCACCCCTTGTGTCGCGTATCGTAAGCTCGTTGCAGCGCGGCATCATAGGTTGCTCCTGCAGCGTAAACTCCATAAGCACACGCCGCGGCTTATCGCCTTCTGTGGTGATTACGTCGGTCTGGCGGCTGAGCCACAGACGCCCAAATGCTACACTACGCATCCTTGCGCCACAGTCAAACGGGAGTATCACACTAAGTTTGCCCCCTTCGGTAAGCAGACACTCCGCCAGAGAGACTATATCGTCATATTCGAGTGTAGTAGTATGGCGCGCCACGCTACGCGCCAGGTCTGAAGGTAGCTGCGGCTCGCTAAAGAATGGTGGATTGGAGACTATATGGTCAAACTTGGTATCGCAATCGAACGTGCGCAGATCGTGTTGTACTACCTCGATGCGCTCTCGCCACTGCGACATTGCGACATTGCTTCGCGCCTCCTCTGTTGCTGCCTCGACAATATCTACTGCCACAACACGTGCTTGAGCGCTACGCTGCGCCGCCATCAAGGCTATAAGACCCGTACCAGTGCCAGCATCGAGGATATGACGCGACTGGGCAACATCGGCCCACGCACCCAGCAGAACGCCATCGGTGCCTATCTTCATAGCCGACAGGCTATCTTCAATACTGAAATGCTTAAAGCGAAACATATCAAGACTATAGTCGTGACTCAAGGAGGCCCGTAATGCCTACGCCGAAGAGCGAGTAGTCGTAGCGCACAGGGTCATCGGCATCGAAGAGTCGAAGGTTCGTAGTAAGCTCCTCGACAGCCCGCCAGTCGCTCTGCTTACGACTCAAGAGGCCCAATTCGCGACCCATACGCCCCGTATGGATATCGAGAGGCATATAGAGAGCCGACATCGGGATTCGCTGCCATAGGCCAAAGTCCACGCCCCTATCGTCGCGGCGCACCATCCACCTAAGGTACATACATAGGCGCTTACACGCCGCACCCTTGTCTATCGACGACATATGCTTCTCGGAGTGAGCCGAGTGCTCGGCAGCGTGGAAGTCGCGCCTGAAGGCCGACAGCACACAGCGCATATCCTCAGTCTCTGCGTAACGGCGCTCGAAGTAGTCGCCTATGCTACCCCACTTATTGATAATATGACGCATACCGCGCACAAAGTCGCGAAAGTCCTCGCCGTTGAAGGTGCGATGCACGTAGCTCGTAAGCGTCGATAGCTCCTGCTCCGAGGCATTCACAACGAAGTCGTAGGGGGCATTATCCATATATCGCATCATACGGTGAGCGCTCTTGACTATCGCCTTGCGGTTACCCCACGCTATGGTTGCGGCCAGGAGGCCTGCGACCTCCCTATCGCCACTACTCGAGAACGAGTGCGGCACGCTTATAGGGTCGGCCTCGATGAAATCCTCGCGATTGAATCTATCGTGGAGCGACTCCAACAAGTCGCGCAACTCCTCGAACTCGAGGTGCGCGATACACTCTATGTTATCGTACGATTGTGCCATCCTGCATAACTATTTTACGATCTGAGCGCAGTGCAAGAGCCTCATCGTGCGTGACAATAAGGAGTGTCTGCCCTGTGCGCTCACGTAGTTCGAAGAAGAGGTTCTGTATCTCGTCGCGCGTACGACTATCGAGGTTACCCGTAGGCTCATCGGCAAGGACTATGGCTGGGCTATTGGCCAGTGCACGAGCTATGGCCACGCGCTGCTGCTCGCCACCCGACAGAGCTGCGGGTTTATGTCCCTTGCGATGCGACATTGACACCATCTCGAGAAGCTCGTCGGCACGTGCGCCTGCCTCACGACGCCCAACACCCGCAATAAGCATCGGCATCATAACATTCTCCTGCGCCGAGAACTCGGCAAGCAGGTGATAGTCCTGGAAGATAAAGCCTATGCGCCTATTGCGGAACATCGAAAGTGCACCATCATCAAGACTCGAGAGCGAAACGCCCTCGACCACTACATCGCCGCTATCGGGCAACATAAGCGAACCTGCGATTTGGAGCAACGTACTCTTTCCTGCACCACTTGCCCCGACGATAGAGACGATCTCGCCCTTAGCGACATCCAACGAGACGCCGTGGAGCACCTCCAACGGTCCGAAACTCTTCTTTATATTGCGTAACTTTATCATCTGTGGTTATATATGTTCGAGAGGCGTAGCACCTGCATCGTGGCGGCTACGTCGTGAACTCGAAGTATTGTATTACCTCCTTGCAGTGCTTGCCACGCTAAGGCAAGTGAGCCTGGGAGAGCCTCCTCTGGTTTGATATCTAAGCTGCGATATATCATCGACTTGCGCGAAACACCAACAAGCAAAGGGTAGCCTAACACTCGGATGCTATCCAGCCCCTTGAGTAGCTCGAAGTTCTGCTCCACATTCTTGGCAAATCCAAAACCAGGGTCGAGAATAATCCTCTGGCGCGCTATGCCAGCACTCTCAAGCTGCATAACCCGATGACGAAAGTAGCTCACCACGCCCTCCGTGACACCGCTATCGTAGGAGGTCATCTGTTGCATAGTGCTCGGCGTACCGCGCATATGCATTGCGACATAGTTAAGTCCGAGGCGTGCAACCGTAGGTACCATCCCGGAATCCATCTCGCCTGCCGAAATATCGTTGACAATGATATCACCATATCCGTCTACTACCCTGCGTACAATCTCCGAGCGAAACGTATCGATAGAGACTACTACACCAGCATCTACCCTCTGCACAGCCTCAAGACCCATACAGACCCTGCGCCACTCCTCCTCCACAGCGACATCATCAGCACCTGGGCGCGAAGAGTAGCCCCCGAGGTCGACGATGGTAGCTCCCTCACTTGCGGCACGCTCCACGGCCTTAATAGCCGCATCGAAATCATCGTTACGACTCTCCGAATAGAACGAGTCGGGTGTAAGGTTGACGATAGCCATAACGTGGCTATCGCTGAGGTTTATATTCTTAGGCTCGAGAATCATAACACAAGCGTCTATGGAGCTGCTCGACATCCTCGCGAAGCTCCTCAAGGTCGATATTCACGATGGCATACTTCGCTCTGTCGGCACGCTCATCATCGCTAAGCTGACGGCCTATACGCGCCACAACCTGCTCGCGCGATGCGCCATCACGCCTCATAGCACGCTCTATGCGCAGCTCCTCGAGCGATAGTACAGCAACAGCCACATCGACACGTTGTTCGAGGCTGGCCTCGAAGAGTATCGCCGACTCTAAAACCACATAACTACCCTGCTGACTCTCGGCCCACGTCTCAAAGTCGGCCATAACGACTGGGTGAACAAGGCTATTTAGCGCCGCAAGCTCCGCAGCATCGCCGAAGACTCGCTCGGCAAGGTAGCCCCTATTAAGTCCCTCGCTTGTGTAACACTCCGCACCGAAGCGCGCGACGATAGCCTCGCGCAGCGTGGCGCTCGTGGTCATAAGCTCCTTTGCCCGAGCATCGGAGTTATAAACCGCAACACCCATCTCCTCGAGCATAGCACATACGGTGCTCTTGCCCGAGCCTATACCACCCGTAATACCTACCTTGTACATATACCTATTTATATATAAAGAGGGTTACTGCTCGTAGCTCTCAATAGTCGGAAGTTTACTCACCGCCACCACATCGACATCGTTCATACGCGAGGCTAAAGCCTGCTGCATAGAGTGACCCGTCACGTGGCGATAGGTCTTACCCTCGTCGTCCGTAACCTCCTTGTCGAAACTAAGCTCTGCCGAAGGAACCTCGAAGCTACTACGCTTCGACGACATAGTGTAGCTTATAAGGTTCGTACCCTTACCACGTATCGTGCAGCCCACGTCAAAGGCCTTGCCATCGACAACCACGGTAACCATATGGTCTGTGGTGTAGGTATCGCCGAGCTTGGTGATATACCATAGGATAAATGCTGCCACAAGCATCGTCACATATGCTGGCGATATGTAGCTCGCTACGCGTTTGAAAAACTCCTTTATCTTATTCATAAACGTACAAATATTCGTTGCGATAGTAACTCCTACAAAGGTAATAAAAAAATAGGAAATAGCAATAATATTGGCGACTAATGGATGACCTATGGCGACATAGAAGGAGTAACAGCAGAAGCAATTAGGCCAAAAGCACTCTGTCATAATAATCCGCTTAACCCTTTGAAACCCATAGTGACTCACAATTATTTTACGTTCAAGCAACTTCCACAAGTCTCAAGTAACAAAAAAGGGTCGCAACCCACCGACGGATTGCGACCCATAGTAAGATATATTATCTCTTAGATTATCAGCACCGATTAAGCCTCAGCAGCCTCCTCGCCACGCTTAACATCCTTACGCTGAAGGTCGTAAGCGATAGGTGTAGCGATAAATACTGAAGAGTAAGTACCGATAATGATACCGAGAATCAACGCAAATACAAAGCCTCGAATAGTCTCACCACCGAAGATGAAGATAGCCAACAAGGTTACCAACGTAGTACCCGATGTGTTGATCGTACGAGACAAGGTAGCGCAGATAGCGTTATCGATGTTTGTCTTGATATCGCGCTTAGGATAGAGACCGAGGTACTCACGGATACGGTCGAAGATAACCACTGTATCGTTGATAGAGTAACCGATGATGGTCAAGATAGCAGCGATGAAGGCCTGGTTAACCTCGAGGTTGAAAGGCATAACTGCATACAACATCGAGAAGATACCGATAACGAGCAGAGCGTTGTGTGCCAAAGCAACTGTAGCACCCATAGCCCACTGCCAACGGCGGAAACGTACAGCAATGTAGAGGCCGATAGCTACCAAAGCGATAAGCACTGCGATAATAGAGTTTACGGTCATCTCCGATGAGATAGACTCGTTAACCTGCTCCGATGATACGATACCCCACTGAGCAACGCCATCGCCAGCAGTACGGAACTCCTCAAAGCCGAAGTCGTCGATAGTGAAGTACTGATCCAAAGCGGCGAACAAAAGACGGTCAACAACATCGTTTGCCTCCTCGCCATCGAGACCCTCTGGCTGGTACTGAGTGACGATACGTACCTGGTTGTCGTCACCAAACTGCTTAACCTCAACAGATGAGTTGGCAGCATCGGCTACAGACTCAAACTCCTTAGCTACGCTATCGCGTACATCCTCAACACTTATAGTCTCGTTGAACTTAACAACATATGAGCGACCACCAGTAAACTCAACACCCTGGTTAAGACCGAGGGTAAGCAACGAAATGATAGAGGCTACTACCAAGATACCCGATACGGTGTAAGAGACCTTACGCTTAGAGATAAAGCTGAACTTAACATTCTGCATAAAGTTCTCGGTCAACTTACGAGAGAAGGCGATAGTTCCGCGACGCTCTACGCGCGACTCGATAAGTACGCGTGTGATGAAAATTGAGCAGAACAACGAGGTGATGATACCCACAACCAAAGTTGTTGCGAAGCCCTTAACAGGACCTGTACCGAAGAAGAAGAGTACGATACCAGTAATGATAGTGGTAAGGTTACCGTCGATAATCGCTGAGTAAGCGTTCGAGAAACCATCCTTGATAGCGAGCATAACACCCTTACCAGCACGCAACTCCTCCTTAATACGCTCGAAGATGATGACGTTGGCATCCACAGCCATACCCATAGTGAGCACGATACCTGCGATACCTGGGAGTGTTAATACAGCACCAAACGATACCAACACACCGAAGAGCAAGAGTACGTTGAACAGAAGTGCTACATTAGCAAACCATCCAGCAGTCTTATAGAAGAATGCCATATAGAGAAGTACAAGGCAGAATGCCAATGCGAACGAGATAAGTCCAGAGTTGATAGACTGAGCACCGAGTGATGGACCCACAACCTCAGAGTAGATGATAGTTGCAGGAGCTGGAGACTTACCTGAGTTAAGCACGTTTGCCAAGTCCTCAGCCTCCTGAGCGGTAAAATTACCAGTGATAGATGACTGACCACCGTCGATACGATCGTTAACACGTGGCGCTGAGTATACGTAGCTATCGAGAACGATTGCAATCTGACGACCTATGTTAGCTCCGGTGATATTACCCCACTCGATAGCAGTCTTCGAGTCCATAGTCATAGAGACCTCGAAACCACCATACTGACCACCAGCAGCACGAGCGTTAGTGATACCCGAGCCATCCAATACTGGGAGCATAGCACCATCCTTACCCTTGAGAGCGTAGAGGAGGAAGACACCCTTAGAGCTGTCGAGCGAGCTCTTGTTTGACCACGCGAGCTTAACGTCAGCAGGAATCAGTGCCTTAACAGCTGGGATATCCAAGTAGTCGTTGATAAGCTGGATATTGCTCTTATCTGCAGCAGCAACCAAAGGCTCTGACACGCTGAAAGTCTGGATATTACCATTCTCTACAGGAGCAGGATACGAGGTCATAAGCAACTCGCTAAGTGGAGTGATGCTCACCTCGGTCTCATCAGCACCCTGAGCGAGGAGGTAGTCGCGAACGATAGCGTCGCCATCAACGAACAATGTCTGCATCACAGCATTAGCATCCTCGCTATCGCATACCTGCCAGAACTCGAGATTTGCAGTCGATGCCAAGAGCTTGCTTACACGCTCAGGCTCCTTAACACCTGGAAGCTCGACCATAATACGGTTAGTACCTGCGATAGGCTGGATGTTTGGCTGGATAACGCCCAAGAGGTCAATACGTGTAATCAACACCTCGTTCATCTTAGCTACCGAACCCTCGATATGGCTCTTGAGCTGCGATGCTACAGCCGAAGCATCGTCAGTAGCGTAGATAGCCATAAGATCCTCAGCCGAGAGAGCTGCTACATAGGCATCAACAACAGCCGATGGCGACTCCATAGCCGATGCAGCATCCAATGCTGCCTCGATGCTCTCGCGGAGAACGTTGTTCGATGCAATAGTGATGTCGTTGAAAGCGTTGGTACGGATAACATCCTCAGCCTTAATCTCGAGCATCACGTTCATACCGCCCTTAAGGTCAAGACCCAAGTTCAGCTCCTTCTCCTTGCACTCACCGTAGGTGTAGCCAAGATAGACGCCCTTGTCCCATCTCTCGTCGAGGAAAGCCTGGGGATTCTCCTGCTTTGCAGCCTCAGCCTCGATATGACGTGTAACGAAGCTAAATGAGAGCTGCCAGATGCTGGCAAGACCCAAAAGCACTGCCAGCCACTTGATAATTCCTTTACTCTGCATTGTTAGAAAGTTTTGTTATTTGTTATTGTTTATGTATTTTTTGTATTTTTCTTGCGTCGTTGTCTAACGCATAGTTAGTAGCATCTAACACTCCATCACGCCGAATACCTAAATATTCGCGCGTTAATCGCGCAAAGATAGCAAAAAAATCGCAATCCACAAATATGGACTGCGATTATTGCAAGATAATTGCGATAAATTTCTGCGTCTACACGCGACATTACTACTTGGTGCGTAGCTCGACAATATAATCTACCGTGTCGGTCACAGGACCAGTATGCAGACAATAGCCCTCCTCGCACCTCTCAAATGCTACACTCTGACCCGAGGCAAATACCTTAGCATCAACAACCTCGCACTCTAACGGAAGTATCAAGTTGTCTGCCTGAAGTTCGAAGATATGCACGAAGAGACGATCACCCTTACGCGTCGTGCAACCCCACTCCTGCTGAGCTATGTCGCCGGCCTCGGTGGCATATACCGTCTCACCGTTTACCGAGAGCCACTCGCCCATAGCCTTCATACGCTCGACCGCAGCCTCGGGGAGCTCTCCATTGGGCTGAGGACCGACATTTAGGAGCAGGTTAGCACCCTTACCCGCAGCACTTACAAGGTAGCGAATAAGCGTATCGACACTCTTATAGTTCTGGTCGATAACCTTATAGCCCCACATACCATTCATCGTCTGGCAGGTCTCCAGGGGTAGGCGACTGATGGCCTGACCCGAGAGTCCGTGAGTATTTTCGCCGGGGAGGTCACGCTCGAAAATCTGAATATCCTCACCCTCGAATGGCACCTGGTGGTGGTTATTGGCCACAAGGCACGTAGGTTGCAACTTGTGTACAAGAGCATACTGCTCGTCGAGCTGCCAGTCAAACGGCGTAACATCCTCGTCGTGATCCCACCAGCCGTCGAACCATATAGCGCGAATAGGGCCGTAGTCGGTCAAGAGCTCGGTAATCTGACGATTCATAAAGTCGTAGTACGAGGGCCAGTTGATAAGCTCCTCGTTGCGACCAGTTACCCCCTTTGCCGTGCGGCCACGAGGGTAGTCATCGCGCGACCAGTCGGCGTGCGAATAGTATAGATGCAGAGCTATACCCTGCTTTCTACACTCTCGTGCTAACTCCTTGAGCACGTCGCGCTTAAATGGCGTAGCATCGACGATATTATACTCCGACTGGGCGGTATTCCACATCGAGAAGCTGTCGTGGTGACGCGTAGTGAAACATATATACTTAGCACCCGAGGCCTTCACCGCAGCCACCCACGCCTTAGCATCGAAGCGGTGTGGATAGAAGGCATCGGCAGCCTTAGCATACTCATCGCGGTCGAGGCCAGCATTCTGCAAGTACCACTCACCCTGAGCAAACATACTATATATGCCCCAGTGAATGAATATACCAAAGCGATCCTCGGCAAACTCCTTGCGCACTCTTAAGTTCTCCTCCGTAGGCTTGTATCCCTGCGCTACGGCCGACGTCGCAACCGCCGAAATAAGAAGTAGTGATATTAGAAATCGTTTCATAGGCTATGTTTATCTTGTTTAGGTTGTTAGCTGAACTGATGTTTATATGGTTACTATTGGTTACTGTGGGTTTTTGTGGGTTTCTGTGAGTTTCTGTGGTTTTTTATGAGTTTCTATGAGTTATTATGAGTATCTATGAGTTTCTATAACGGAGAGGTTTACGCGCTCTCCTCCATACATATTAACCTATATTAACTCATATTAACCTATTTTAACACACTATAACGTTCAACGTCCCACTCCCATAGAGCGGTAGACGTGACTCGAACCCGCGCTACGCGCTTCTTTTATATTTACACCCCCAACCCCTGAAAGGGGCGGTGAGGGTCGCGTGAGAGCCCCTTCTACCGACTCTCAAAGAGCGGTAGACGGGACTCGAACCCGCGCTACGCGCTTCTTTTATATTTACACCCCCAACCCCTGAAAGGGGCGGTGAGGGTCGCGTGAGAGTCCCTTCTACTGGCTCTCATAGAGCGGTAGACGGGACTCGAACCCGCGACCCTCGGCTTGGGAAGCCGATGCTCTACCAACTGAGCTACTACCGCAAATATTATCGTGCATCTCTACGAACCGCCGGAAGTTTTTATGAGTCTCTATGGGTATCAATATGTTACTATGATACTGATGTTTAGGCATTGACCTTCACAACTCATAGTAATTTATCGTAACTCATCTTAACTCATTAAAACCCATCGTAACCCACAACAAGCTAAACGCCGCAGATGATGCTTTATCACAACCAAAGAACCTAATTTGTTGTTAGAAGGCATTAGATGTGGTGGTTAGTCGAAGTTCGCAAATCCGGAGTTTACTTAAGGTAAATGAGGAATTTGCAAACAAGCTAAACGCCGCAGATGATGCCTTATCACAACAAATTAATCCATTTTGAGGACGGCTAAAAAGGCCGACTGCGGCACCTGCACCGAGCCAATCTGTCGCATACGCTTCTTACCGGCCTTCTGCTTCTCGAGGAGCTTACGCTTACGCGAGATATCACCACCATAACACTTGGCTGTAACATCCTTACGCACAGCCTTGACCGTCTCGCGTGCGATAATCTTAGCACCTATGGCCGCCTGGATAGCTATGTCGAACTGCTGGCGCGGAATGAGCTCCTTGAGTTTCTCGCACATCTTACGGCCAAAGTCGTAGGCGTGGTCGGCATATATCAACGACGAGAGGGCATCGACAGCCTCTCCATTGAGCAGAATATCGAGCTTGGCGAGCTTACTGGGCTGGTAGCCTGTGCGGTGATAGTCGAACGAGGCGTAGCCCTTAGAGATGCTCTTAAGCTTATCGTAGAAGTCGAAGACAATCTCCGAGAGTGGCATCTCGAAGTTAACCTCCACACGATCCTGCGTGATGAAGGTCTGATTCTTCATAACGCCGCGCTTGTCGATACATAGCTTGAGGACATTACCGAGGAAGTCGGCCTTGGTGATTATCTGTGCGAGGATATATGGTTCCTCAATCTTTGCAACCTTAGTAATCTCGGGCAGTCCCGAAGGGTTGTGCACCTCGAGTTCCTCGCCCTGAGTGGTGGTAATATGATACGACACGTTGGGCACCGTGGTTATAACATCCATATCGAACTCGCGATATAGACGCTCCTGGATAATCTCCATATGTAGCAGTCCGAGGAATCCGCAACGGAAGCCGAAGCCGAGGGCCAAAGAGCTCTCTGGCTCGAACGTGAGCGAAGCATCGTTGAGTCTTAGCTTCTCAAGCGAGGCGCGCAAATCCTCATACTGATCGGCCTCAACGGGGTATACACCTGCAAAGACCATAGGCTTAACATCCTCGAAACCTGCGATAGCCTCGCGCGCAGGAGTAGCCACCGAGGTGATGGTATCACCGACCTTAACATCGGTAGAGTTCTTAATGCCCGAGCATATATATCCCACATCGCCAGCCTTAATCTCGTCACGCGCAACCATCTTGAGCTTAAGCACACCTATCTCGTCGGCATCGTACTCGCTACCAGCGTTGAAGAACTTGACGTGCTCACCCTTATGTATGGTGCCGTTAAAGACGCGGAAGTAGGCGATAACACCTCTAAATGGATTAAACACAGAGTCGAAGATAAGGGCCTGGAGTGGTGCTTCTGGATCGCCATCGGGAGCAGGAACGCGCTCAACGATAGCCTCCAGCACCTCCTCAACACCCTGACCAGTCTTACCCGATGCGAGAAGTATATCCTCCTCCTTGCAACCTATGAGGTCGATAATCTGATCCTTAACCTCGTCAATCATCGCCGACTCACAATCTATCTTGTTGAGCACGGGGATAATCTCGAGATCCTGACCGAGGGCAAGATATAGGTTCGAGATGGTCTGCGCCTGGATACCCTGCGTTGCATCGACAACGAGTAGCGCACCCTCGCACGAGGCGATAGCTCGCGACACCTCGTATGAGAAGTCGACGTGTCCCGGGGTGTCGATAAGGTTGAGAGTGTAGGCCTGGCCATCCTTAGCACGATACTCCATCTGTATGGCGTGGCTCTTGATGGTGATACCCTTTTCGCGTTCCAGGTCCATATCGTCGAGCACCTGGGCCTGCATCTCGCGCTGATTAAGGGTATTGGTCTTCTCGAGCAGACGGTCAGCAAGCGTACTCTTACCGTGATCGATGTGTGCTATGATACAAAAGTTGCGTATATTCTTCATCGTGCGATGTTGGTTTTACATATATACATATTAAAGCACGCAAAGATACTATTTTTTTCTAAAACTTCAATATCCTCGCACAACAATAACGCCACAAAAGCCATTTTTAGGCATTTGTGGCGTTATGCTCGAGCTATTTCCGACGACTACTACTCGTAAAATACAACGTTTAATAGTCGCCACTGGCCCTCGCCCAGAGAGCTATCCTCGCCTGCACCCCATATTACCGGCACTGTACCGAGGGTCTTACACTCAGCCTCGATAAGTCGAGTAATCGTATCTTGCGATATGACATCGACATTGTGTGCGCACAACGAGAACATCACACTCTTAACACCCTGGCACGACAGTGTAGCATAGCTCTTCTCTAACGCCTCGACAGGCGAATCAGAGCCATCGGCCGAGTTTATAAGCGTCGATACGGCGTGCGATGCTTGATTTTTCAAGGTATTATAGTCAGCCATATCGAGCGTAACAAGGTGCTTCATATCACCCAAAAACTTCAAAACCATCTTCTCAATCTCTACGTAATCAGTTGTTGTAATCATAGTTGTATTAGTTATTAATATTGGTTAATAGGTTATTCTCATTAGCTTACGACTTTGGCTTTGGTCTCTGTCGCGGCTCCATTGCCTCCCAAACTGACGGCATCGACCTCCACACCATCGTGACCGTTGAACGTTTTGCGCGAGGCCTCGTATCTGGCTATCTGCGCTGGCGACACCGAGGATTTAGTCTTCCGCAGCTCGGCGATGATTATCGAGCGCGATATCTCGACATCGGAGATGGCTGCCGTAATGGCACTCTCATCGACAACATAGGCGATGTCGCTGGCAACAAATCCACGACTTAGTCGCGCCAACTCGTCGTAGTCGATAGATGAGTCGACGTAACGATCGGCCAAGTAGAGCCTAAACAGCTCCTTGCGCATATGCTCATCGGGCATAGGCACGTAGAACATCTTGTCGATACGCCCCTTACGAAGCACCGCAGGGTCTATCCTCTCGGGAAAGTTCGTAGTACCGATGACAAAGATACGACGATCGGCGCAATTATTTAGCTGACAAAGGAACTCATTTACCTCACTGGCCATTAAATCGCTTGTTGTGGCTTCGCGATTGGGGACCATACCATCTAACTCGTCGAAGCATATCACCGTAGGACCATTAATCTCGGCGTTGCGAAATAGCTCTGCAACGTTTCCCTGCGTACCGTGAATGTAAACGCTACCCAAGTCCGAGCCCTTCACCATAACAAAGTTGATATCTATCTGCTCGGCAAACATCTCGGCAATAAATGTCTTGCCACATCCTGGAGGGCCATATAGAAGTATACCATTGGGCATCTTAAGTTTATATCGCTCCGCCTTGTCGGGATTCTTAAGTACGAACAACACATTTCGAAAGAACATCTGTTTTACATCGTCGAGGCCCACAACACGATCAAAGCCCTTGCGCTCGCCTACTGTAGATGTCGCGGTAGGCGCAGTGTCGTCCGGGCACTCTTCATCATCTTTGGCACACGCCTCTTCAGCCACATCGGCATCGATATAGTTGCGTCTTAGCTTCTCGACCCTCTCCCACTCCTCGACATTGAGGGGGTATTGATCCTCGTTTAACATACCACTCCTCTCGTATAACAGCTCCACGAGGTTCTCCAGAGAGGTGATGCGTTTATGGGGGTCTAAGGAGAGCATCGCACGCAGGATGCTACGCTGTTGCTTTGTTAGCTGCACCCCATCGAAGATTGTATCGCCCATAGTTATACGGGCCAGGCGTAGTTCTACGCCATCTACCTCGGGAGAGCTCTCGTGCTCTCCTGTGTTCCAGGGCTCGTGGCCCGTAATCATCGTGTAGAGCATTACGCCCAACGCAAAGATATCGGTCTGCACGTTATAGACACCCTTGAATGTCTCGGGTGCGCGATAGTAGTTATTGAGGTCGTTCTGCGCAAAAGAGGCTCGCATCATAGTGGGATAAGAGAGGTGACCGAGGCCCACGACGAATAATCGGACAAACTCGCCTCTATTCGATATAATGATATTGCGCGGCGTGAGGTTGTTATGAACTATAGGTCTACTGCCACGCTGCATAGAACGTAAAGCTGCGCATATATGGGCGATTACACTCACCGCCTCGGTCCAAGAGAAGCGTTTCTTTCGCCTTGAGATAATGTCGCTGAGCGACTCTCCCTCGATGTACGAGCGCACTAAAAAGTAGTAGTTCTCGTCGCCAATAAGCGTATCGCCCCACTCAAAGACACGAGGAAAATAGCCCTCGTTATTAAAGAGTATGCCTGTACGATACTCAAAGAGTTTTCTAAGATTTCGATGCTTAAAGAGCTTGAGCAGCGCGCGACTACCATCTGGACATCTGACGAAGTAGCTCTCGGTAGCGCCATCTGCCGAGCACTTGATTGGCTCCGTAATTCGATAACCTTTAATCTTCTCCCCGGGTTTAAGTAGTGTCTCTTCCATTGCGTATAATTTTAAGTGTTAGATGTATGTCTTTGCTCTGCTTCACGCCACCTATCTCGCGCCACTATATTGATTGAAAACATCCGTCGAAATCTATCACTCGCACGAACTTTTTTTTCATTTTTTTGTCACGTGTCACACGAGGTGTCGTAGCGACTGACATTTTGTCACCTTTTTCAGCGTGGCACATAGTTTGCCCCAGCAAAAGAGCGAAGATGCTAAATATAGATAGTTTGCAAATATGAACAACTAACATACGATAAACAATGAGAAATGGTAAAATTGGGGTAACTACAGAGAATATCTTCCCCGTGATTAAGAAGTTCCTATACTCGGACCACGAAATCTTCCTCCGCGAGCTTGTGTCGAATGCCGTAGATGCAACACAGAAACTCAAGACCTTAGCCTCGAAGGGCGAGGCGAGCGTCGACCTCGGAGACCTGACCATACGCATCGACGTCGACGAGGAGGCCAAGCGCCTGACGATTACCGACCGAGGTATAGGTATGTCTATCGACGAGCTCGACAGATATATCAACCAGATAGCCTTCTCGGGAGCCGAGGAGTTTATGGCCAAGTACAAAGACCAGGCAATCATCGGACACTTCGGTCTTGGCTTCTACTCGTCGTTTATGGTGGCCGACAAGGTGGAGCTCTTCTCGCAGTCGTACCGTGACGCGGAGAAGAGCGTGCACTGGAGCTGCAACGGTACGCCTGAGTTTGAGATGGAGGAGCTTGACGAGAAGCTCGAGCGCGGAACACGCATCGTACTACACCTGTCGGATGAGTGCGCAGAGTATGCACAGCGTGGCGAGATAAGCAAGCTACTACGCAAGTACTGCCACTTCCTGCCTATACCTATCGCCTTTGGTAAGAAGAGCGAGTGGAAGGATGGCAAGTATGTCGACACCGACGAGGACAACATCATCAACGACACCACACCTCTATGGACACGCAAGCCCGCGGAGATTACCGAGGAGGAGTATAAGGCCTTCTACAGCGACCTCTACCCTACGGCCGAGGAGCCACTATTCTACATTCACCTCAACATCGACTATCCGTTCAACCTGACGGGTATCCTCTACTTCCCACGCCTGCACTCCAACTTCGACATTCAGCGCAACCGTATACAGCTATACTCGAACCAAGTATTCGTTACCGACGAGGTAAATGGTATCGTGCCCGAGTATCTGACACTACTACACGGCGTTATCGACTCGCCTGATATTCCTCTTAACGTATCACGAAGCTACTTGCAGAGCGACTCGAACGTCAAGAAGATATCGAGCTACATCACACGCAAGGTGGCAGACCGTCTGCAGGAGCTATTTAACACTATGCGTCCCGACTACGAGGCTAAGTGGGACGACCTCAAGATATTTATCCAGTACGGCATCCTCACCGATGAGAAGTTTGCCGAAAAGGCGGCTAATTTCATCCTCTGGAAATCTATCGAGGGTAAGTACTACACCCCCGAGGAGTATACCACGAAGGTCGCAGAGCAGCAGACCGATAAGGATGGCTTTACTATTATGCTCTATGTCGACGACGCAGAGGGCAAGGATTCGTTCGTCGAGGCGGCTAAGGCTAAGGGCTACGATATCCTCGAGCTTAACGGACAGCTCGACAGCCACTACATACAGTACTACGAGACGAAGCACGAGAAGGTACGCTTCGTGCGCGTCGACAGCGACGTTGTTGAGAACCTGATACGTAAGGAGGAACGCGCAGCTATGTCGCTGACCTCGGAGCAGCAGGATATTATGCGTCCCGTATTTGAGAGCCAGATGCCCCACGAGGAGAAGATATCGTACCACATATCGTTCGAGGCTATGGCGGCCGATGCCGCTCCGGTGGTCATCACCCAGAACGAGTTTATGCGCCGAATGAAGGAGATGGCAGCAACCAGCGGTGGCGATATGAGTCGCTTCTATGGTCAGATGCCCGACAACTTCACCATCACCGTAAACGGTAACCACCCCATCGTCCTCGACATCCTCAGCGAAGTGGAGAACGAGTACGGCGATAAGCTCCGCACCATAGGCAAGAAGATTGTTGCTGCCGAGCAGGAGGAGAGCCGATTTGAGGAGACGGTGAAGGGCAAGAGAGAGGATGAGCTGAGCAGCGAGGAGCGCGATATGCGCGAGACGCTATCGAAGCGCATCGCCGAGCTACGCAACGAGCGCGATGCACGCCTCGAGGAGATAGGTAGCCACAACCGCAAGGTGCGTCAGATTATCGACTTGGCACTACTCTCGAACGGTATGCTCAAGGGTAAGAACCTTACGGACTTTATTCAGCGTAGCATCTCACTTATCGAGTAGAAGCTCACCAAAACATATAGACTAAAGCACGATGTCATCCTCGAAATGGGGGGTGACATCGTTGTATATGGCCTATTATCCTTGCCAATTAATATATATTTCGTATATTTGCCGCCGATAGTACCGATAAACTGGAAAATTAACCCAAATTATATACGAAATGGATTTTAAATGGTTAGAAACTGTGGTTATGGGAAGTGGTGATCCAGCTCACCCATCCATTGCCCACACAATCTTTGTCTTGGCGGCTGTAATAGCCTCGGGCATCGCGCTTAGCCGTATAAAGATCAAGGGCATATCGCTCGGTATGACCTGGATACTCTTTACCGGCATCGCCTTCGGTCACTTCCTCGACTCGGGGACTATACACCACGACACACTCCACTTTATCAAGGAGTTCGGACTTATCCTCTTCGTCTTCTTCATCGGCTTGCAGGTAGGTCCCGGTTTCTTCTCGTCGCTTAAGAGCGGCGGTTTGAAACTCATAGGCCTTGCGTCGCTTATCATCTTCCTCGGCGTGGGCACAGCCTATGCCATACACCTTATCACTGGTGAGCCGCTGCCTACGATGGTTGGCGTACTCTCGGGTGCTGTTACCAACACCCCCGGATTGGGTGCTGCGCAGCAGGCTTATGCCGACTCGGGTATGGCCGACCCAACTATCGCCGACTCTATATCGCTCGGCTACGCAGTGGCATACCCTTTGGGCGTTGTGGGTATCATCACCACAATTATCGTTATGCGTTATGTGCTCCGCGTAGACTTCAAGAAGGAGGATGAGGGTCTTGCAGCTCTTACTAACGAGACTAACCTACCCCACCGCTACTCTGTAGAGTTTACCAACGAGATGCTCGAGGGTAAGACCATTGCCATAGCCCATATGCTTATCAACCGCCAGTTCGTCGTATCGCGTATTATGCACACGTCGGGCGAGATTGTTATGGCCGATGGTAACTCACAGCTTGCGTTGGGCGATAAGCTGCGCATCATATGTACCGAGGAGGATAGCCAGGCTATACTCGCCTTCTTCGGTAAGCCAGTAGAGATGACTGCCGATGAGTGGGGTGCTACGGCTATGCAGTCTACGCCACTGGTGTCGCGCCGAATACTTATCACACGCGAGGATATCAACGGTAAGAAGTTCTCTGACCTGCGCCTGCGTACTCGCTACGGCATCAATATCACCCGCGTACATCGTGCAGGCGTCGACCTTATCCCTTATCAGGGTATGGAGCTACAGGTGGGCGATAGAGTTATGGTTGTAGGTCCTGAGGCCGCTGTAGCTCAGGCCGAGAAGGTGCTTGGCAACTCGCTCAAGAAGCTCGACCACCCCAACCTACTCCCAGTATTTATTGGTATCGCATTGGGTGTGTTGCTCGGCTCGGTGCCTCTTATGAACATTCCTCAGCCCGTTAAGCTCGGTCTGGCTGGTGGCCCGCTGATTATTGCTATCCTCTTGGGTCGCTACGGCCCTCACTTCCATTTAGTTACCTATACCACTATGAGTGCCAACCTTATGCTTCGCGAGATAGGTCTTGCTATGTTCCTCGCGGCGGTAGGTATCGGTGCTGGCGATGGCTTTATCGACGCTATCATAGGTGGTGGTTATAAGTGGATTGGCTACGGTGTCATCATCACAGTACTGCCTCTGATACTGGTATCGTTGCTTGCACGCCTACGGTTCAAGCTCAACTACTACACGATTATGGGTCTTATGTCGGGTGCTATGACCGACCCTCCAGCACTCGGTTTCTCGAGCGCATCATCGGGCAATGATATGCCTGCTATGAGCTACGCTACGGTCTACCCCGTGGTTATGTTCCTACGAGTTCTCACGGCACAGCTACTTATGCTTGTAGCGCTGTAGCTCGACCAGTAACAAAGATATTATCGAGTCGCCTAATCGAGAGATTGGGCGGCTTTTTTTTGCTTGGGCGCAGGAGTGGGAGTTTAGGGAGACAACAGAGACAACAGAGACAACAGAGACAACAGAGACAACAGAGACAACAGAGACAACAGAGACAACAGAGACAGCAGAGACAGCAAAGGCAGCAAAGGCAGCAGAGGCAGCAAAGGCAGCAAAGGCCACAGAGACAGATGATACCCGACTTCGTTGTTGTCCCTTTCGTCTCTCTCGTCCCTGTTGTCTCTTCCATCTCTATTGTCTTTCTCGTCATTCTCGTTTAGCGACAACGCTTTAGCCGCACAACGCAGCCTGCACCCTTCACTACCCTTTAGCAGGCTCTGCCTGCGAACTACTCTTTCTACTACCCTTTAGCTCGCGCCAGCGAGCGAACTACCCTTCAACTACCCTTTCGCTTTAGCAGTCGCCCTAAGCACTACCACATTTGTTGTCAAAAGGGGTTAGATGTGGCCTCGATAAAGAAATTGCCACGGATGGGACATACTCGACGTATTTCCCATTCGTGGCAATGATTGAGAGGTCGCAGATGACCCCTTTTCACAACAAATTACTTGATGCGCTCGTAATACTCACGAGTACGTGTATCTACACGAATCTTATCGCCAGTGTTGATGAACAAAGGCACCTTGATGGTAGCACCAGTATTTACTGTAGCGGCCTTGAGTGAGTTGGTAGATGCGGTATCGCCACGCACGCCAGGCTCAGTATAGGTAACCTCCATATCGACGATTGGAGGAAGCTCGGCAGAGAGTACGGTCTCCTTCTCGGTGTGGAACATAACCTCGACAATCTGACCGTCGGCCATAAGGTCGGCGTTGTTGATAAGGCTCTTGTCGATGTTGATCTCCTCGAAGGTCTCGGTGTGCATAAAGTGTGCACCGAGGTCATCCTCGTAGGTAAACTGATATGGACGACGCTCAACACGTACCTGCTCAATCTTCTGTGATACTGACGAGAAGGTCTTGTCGAGGACGTTACCATTCTCCAAGTTCTTGAGCTTTGAACGTACGAAGGCTGGACCCTTACCTGGCTTGCAGTGCTGGAAGTCAACAACGATAAATGTCTTACCGTCCATCTCCACGCACATACCAATCTTAATGTCTGATGCTGTAATAGTCATAGAAATATTGTAATTTAGTTAATTTATAGTTACTTATCCGTATGTAGCAACAGCTACAACCGCGCAAAGATACACATTTATTCCGAACCGACAAAACTTTTAGGCCACATATAGGCATAATACTCTTTGCCAGCGGCAAATACTATCGTCTGCCACCGCCGAAGGCGTATCCGAGGCTTAGTGTCAGGTGGTTATTGGCTCTTTCAAAGATTTTATAGGCAAGCGTTATGCGTAGGTGGTGCGATAGCTCTACACCCACGCGTGGCATAACCGCAAAGTGAGTACCTTTTCGCGAGCCGTCGGCATTGATATCGCTCCAGGCGACTCCGAGACCGAGACCTACGAAGGGCGACACGTTGTTACCCCTGAAGAAGTTGTAGTCGGAGGTTACCAGCAGGTTCTCGCTGACAAAATCGTAGCTCTTGGCATAATCGCCTGTCTGCTCACCGCGAGATAACGTACATACCGAGACATAGAGGCCCAAGTCTACGGGCTGAGAATCGAAGTTATAGCGTAGCTCGATATTGCCATCGACACCCTGGCGCGCCTTACCAAAGGCGGAGACTCTATTTGCTGCCGTAGCAAGGCCTGCGCCTAACTCGAACTCTATGGGGCGGACATCGCGCGCTACATAGTCGTGCTGCGCCGAAGCATCGACACTAAGCAATACAAAGGCGGCAATAATGGCTATGACTGACTTCCTCATAAATTAGTTTTAGAAATGATTCGTTTAACGGGGATGACTAAAAAGTAAATTTGTCATCCCCGTTCTGCCAGGAGGCTAAATAAAAAGCAGATGATGCCTTATCTCAACAAAGAACGACAAAATAGACTCTTTATTCAGCCTCTATATACATTAAACAACCTTAGCTCTACAAATTCTCCAAGCAGTAGTCAACCATCTTCTGGCGGATGTTGACCATATCGTTTGGACGCATAGAGTGGTTCTGGTCGGGATATACCATCATATCGTACTGCTTGCCCGCAGCGTTCAGCGCGCGACACATCTCCATCGTATTCTGGAAGTGTACGTTGTCGTCGGCCGTACCGTGGATGATAAGCAGGCGTGTGTTAAGGCTCAATCTATCGGCAAAGTTGATAGGTGAGTTATTGTCGTAGCCAGCAGGGTTATCCTGAGGTAGGCCATTGTATATCTCGGTGTAGATAGAGTCGTAGTAGCGCCACGAGGTGACAGGAGCTACGGCGATAGCCATCTTGAAGAGGCCCTCACCCTTGAGCGCGCAGCCCAAAGCCATAAAGCCACCGTAAGACCAGCCGTAGATACCCACGCGCGAAGAGTCGATAAACTCGAGCTTACTGAGGTGACGAGCAAACGATATCTGATCCTCAACCTCTGCGTGGCCCAAGTTTGCGTAGGTAACCTTCTTAAACTCCTCGCCACGGAAGCCCGTACCGCGAGCATCGCACGAGGCAACGATATAGCCGTTACGCGCCATAGTCTCCTCCCAGTCGGTAGTCCAACGGTTGGCAATCTCCTGAGAGCCTGGGCCTGAATACTGGGTCATAAGCACTGGATACTGCTTGCTGCTATCGAACTTCTCGGGATAGATAAGGTAGTACTCCAGTTCGTCGCCACGCTCGGTGGTAAACTTAGCATACTGTCGCTGATACTTAGGCTCCTCGGTCGAAGGCTCCTCGAGCATAAGCGAACGCAGCATCTTACCCTTGTTATTATATACAGCCGCCGTAGGATAGCAATCGGTAGCCGAGTGCTCGGCAGCGAAGTACTTCATATCCGACGATGGGTATACGCGCCAGTAGCCAGGCTTCGAGAGCAAGCAGACCTTATCGCTGCCGTCGAGTGCTACAGAGTAGAGGTGGCGCTCGAGGGGCGACTGCTCGGTAGACATATAGTAGACGGTCTTCATATTGGGCGATAAGCCAACGAGCTGCGTAACCTCCCACTCACCCTCGGTGATAGCATTGAGTCGGCCCTCGGTGATAGAGTGCAGGTAGAGGTGGAACCAACCTGTGGTAGTCTCCTCGCGCACGATGAAGCGGTCGCCATCGATGAAGGTTATAGTAGCAGCACTTGGGCGCTCGACGTAGCGGTCATCCTGCTCGTTGTAGATAACGCGCTGCGAGCCATCCTTAGCCACGAGGACAACCTCGAAGTGGTTCTGGAGGCGGTTGACGCGGTAGTAGAAGAGATCACCTGCAGGGGTGTAGCCGATACGTGGCAGATACTGGTCGGTCTCGGCGCCTGTATCTATCTGACGAGTCTGGCCCGAGGCGATGTTGTAGACGTGGAGCGTGACGATAGAGTTCTCCTCGCCAGCCTTAGGATACTTGAAGCGGTAGGCCTCGTTGTAGAGCTTGTTGTCGTAGCGCATCATCTCGAACTCCTTGACGTGGCTCTCGTCGAACTTAAGGTATGCAATCTCGGCACCATCGGGCGAGAAAGCATAGGCCTGAGTGAAGCCATACTCCTCCTCATATACCCAGTCGGTAGTACCATTGATGATATGATTCCATCTACCATCGTCGGTGATGTTATAAATCTCGTTGGTGGTAAGGTTGTAGAGGAAGATATCGTTGTTATACGACATAGCGAGGAACTTTGAGTCGGGCGAGAAGCTAATATCGCGCACGTCGTCGATCTTGATAGTCGAGCCATCGGGGCAGGCGATATAGTAGTCCGAGAAGTATGAGTGGCGATATACCTCCTGACGTGGCGACTCGCCATCCCACTTCTCGTAGAGCGCCATAGTGCCATCGGGCGACTTGACGTACGACATAATTAGCTTATCAGAGGTAAATACCACCTTACCCTCCGACTTGCGCTTATAGTCGTAGAGCTTGACATAGCGGCCATCGAGCTCCATATACTGGTCGGTACCTGCTGCAGGCGTAAGCGTCGCAGGCGATATATAATCGGGGGCTGCAGCGTTGCGCGCCTCGATCATCTCTAAGTAGCTCACCTGTGCCGAAACTGTCATCGCGGCAACAAGCATAGCCAATGTACATAGTAGTTTTCTCATAGCGGTTATAGTTTTAAGTTTTAGTTATCTGCAACGTATTAAATATCGTCGATCGAGAAGTCGTAGCTCAGGCGCTTACCCGTTGTGAACTTCGAGTTGTCGAGCTTGGTGTTAAACTGGTCGACCGTAACGCGAATATTCTCCTCGTAGGGGGGCATCAGGAGGTCGAAATTAAGGGCGTAGTTCATCGCCGTCTCAATAATATCGACCAGAGCATCGCGGTCAATCTTGCGAGTGCCAAAGGCCATAGGGCGCACCGACGTCTGACGCTTACCCTCGACAAAGAAGCACTTCTCGCGGTTTATGAAGATGCGACCTACAAGATATCCCTCGTCGGCACTACGGTTATACTTAAGCGAGTCGGAGAGGAAGTTGTAGATGTTGATAACGCCCGTATACGAGTTATCCCTATTCTCCTGCACGTAGCTATTCTGCCAGATTATATGGTTCGAGTCGAACTCGAAGATGTCGGTATGCATCTGGAAGATGAGGATATCGCTGGCCACCTGAATCTGCGCCTCGAACTTACCCCTATCGCGGTACTCGATGCGCACGCGGCGGTCGAGCTTACCATCCAGCTCGTCGTCTATCTCCGAGGCCAGCTCAAAGAGCGTCTCCTTAAGCTCGTTGAACGTCGAAAAGGTGTTGTCGAAAATCTGCTGTTTAAGCGTCGACTTCTTGACTATAGCGTCTAAAATCTTGTTTCTTAATTGACCCATATCTATGTTGGAAAGTTGTTTATTCTTACTATTAGCCGTTGTGATATCCTATTGTATTCTATCGTAGTCGCAGCGTAGCACCAGGCGTCAGGCTATCGTCGGGACGTATGCGGTTGAGTTTCGATAGCTGCTGCAGACGCACGCCATATATCTGCGACAGTGCGTGGAGCGTCTCGCCCTCAGCAACGCGATGCATCATATCGACACCTGACCAGCGCGCAGCCTTCCGCTCAATATATACCACGTCGCCCTCCGCAGGCTCGGCCTCGCCCTTCATATCGTTAAACTTGCGCAGCGTCTGTGGAGCTATGTCGAAGAGCTTGCCAAGTGATGAGAATGTGTCTCCCGACTTCGAGATGATGTAGTGCGCGCCGTTGGTAAGGTATACGTTGTAGCCGTGGTGAGAGTTAATCGTCACACGGAAGTTATTCGGATCGATACCCTTGTCGGCATAGGCCTTAGTCACATCCTTAATCTCTGACTTTGCAACCTCCTCGGCCACAACGCCACTACCCTCTCTGTTCTCTGCCTCCTCATCAGCAATGCCACCGCTTACACGCTCAGCCAGCGCCGCAGGGTTTTGGCCCAACTCCTGAGCTATATAGGCATCATACTCCTCGAGGCCATTCTTTCTGTCGAGCAGGTATAGGTGGTAGCGCTCGATGGTCGATATTAGGCGCTCGGCATAGTCGGGTGCTGTAGCGTAGCCCGCCTTCTTAAGGCCTTTGGCCCACTGCTTATAGTCGTCGGTGTCGTAGGCAAAGAGAAACTCGTAGCGCTGTCCCTCGCTGAGGAACTCGGCGTGGTCGGCAAACGAGGCCTCGCCACTCTCGTATACTCGGAAGCAGTCATCGGGGCGGTCGTCTGCGTGGGTAATAGTAGGGCCAGTCCACGACTTTTTGCACTTGATGCAGAAGTGGTTGTTTGCCACGCGCGCGAGGTAGCCATTGCCAAATCCCGACTCGAGGACAGCCTGACCCATAGTGATGCTTGCAGGTATGCCATATACCTCCATATTCTCGATGGCGGTATGTCGCCACTTGTAGATATACTCCTCGGGAGTGAGCTTAACCCACTCGTCGGTAGGCTGTTGCGCCTTACCAGCCTCGGGCTCGGCCACCTGTGCCGAGGCAGTAGTCACCGCGCTAAGAGTAATAACTACAACGCTAAGCAGCCATTGGCTAATATTTTTGAAGTACGTTTTCATAGGTAGTCTCATCATATGACGCAAATATACTAAATTTATAGTTAATATTCCACTCTTTAGGGTCATTTTTCAAAAAAAAAGTGGCGTAGGTATTGAGAATTTAGAAAGCCAGGTGATAGGCGTGGCGTGTAGGTGGAAGAGATTAAAGAATAAAAAGAGACAAAAGCGACAACATCAAGGTCGGACATTACCTTACTCTTGCGTCTCTTGCGTCTCTCTCGTGGCTTACGCACAAAGGCTACAAAGTCACTTAGCTAACGGTTGACAATGGCGTGATAGTCCTTAGCAAGCTGATCCTTGAGGTCGCTGATAGACGAGAAGCGCTTCTCGTCGCGGAGTTTCTCGACGAGGTGCACCGACAGGTAGCGACCATAGAGGTCGCCCGTAAACCCAATAACGTGAGTCTCCAAGAGTAGCTCCTTGCCTCCTACCGAGGGACGGATGCCGACATTCGACATCGCGCGGTACAGAGTGCCATCGATAGTTACCTCCGAGCGATATACACCACGCGCCACATCATTATATCCTTCGAGCGACATATTGGCCGTCGGAAAACCCAAAGCACGACCTATCTTACGGCCGTGGATAACCTCCCCCTCGATGATTATACTCTCCATTACTCAGTCATTTGGCTGGTTAACTTACGAACAAGGCTATACTCCGAGAAGAACTCGCGAGCAAAGACCCTAAGTACCGTATACAACGGAATGGCTAAAAGCATACCCCACACGCCAGCTACTGTGCCAGCAACAAGTATGCAGAGAAATATCTCCAATGGGTGAGCCTGCACCCTGTCGGAGTAGATTGTAGGCTGGATGATAAAGTCGTCGACAACCTTAACACTCACAATAGTAGAGACGATGGCAACAACCGTATAGACAATATTACCATCGATAGGTGTGATGATAGCCACGCAGAGCGATAAGAAGGCGCCAATAACAGGACCTGCATATGGGATAACGTTGAAGACGCCCATAATAAGGCCTACAATGAGCGCATCGCTTAGCGGCATACCGACGATGAGCATAATGACCGAGATTATGACCATAAGCAGTAGGCTCTCGACCATAAGGCCTCCAAAGTAGCGCGATAGAAGCGACGTGATAGAGTCTAAGGCGTGGTGCACATTGCTACGGTAGCGGTCGGGGAAGAAGAGCGTGACCAACTTATAGAAGAGACCATCGTCGCGCATAAAGTAATAGGTGATAAACGACACCGAGAAGAAGGCAATACCTACACTCTTAACCACCGATATCACGCTACCAAATGTCTTGACAAAGTCGACATCGATAAGCCCCAGCACAAACTCCTTAAACGCCACACCCATATCGTTAAGCTCGATAGATAGGTGTCGCTGCAGCATACCACGAACGTCGGCAAACGTCGACTCTATAAGCGTGATGACGCCATCCCAGTCGATAACGGCAAGCTGGCTAACTTTGCCAAAGATAAGTGGCAGGAACAGCCAACCGAGACCGCCGACAACAATCCACATTAGCACCAACGTCAAGGCTGCTGCCGTGCCACGCGAGAGCGTCATCCCCGAGACCTTAACACGCGTAAGGCGCACGACCAGTGGGCGACCAACAAGCGAGAGTATAGCTGCCACAATGACATATAGAACGATAGACCACAGATACCACACCAAGAAGAGCGCGAGAGCTACTATGGCAAGCGTTACAATCGTCTTAAATATCTTCTCTGAGTTCATATATTATCACACATCCTTACGCACACACCGCGCCTACGCCACTACGCCTTACGCTTAAGGCGAGCAATAGGCGTCTGTGAGCCAATAACAGGGTCACCAATCTCGACAAATAGCTCCGAGTCCTTTGGTATCAGCAGGTCGACACGCGAGCCAAACTTGATAAATCCGAGTGTGCTATTCTGCTCTACCACATCGCCGGCAGCTACGTAGTTGACAATACGACGTGCTACGAAGCCAGCAATCTGGCGAATGAGCACCTTAGCCCCACTCTTAAGGCCTACGACCGTCGTGGTGCGCTCGTTCTCGGTAGACGACTTAGGGTGCCAAGCGACAAGGAAGCGACCGTGGTGGTGCTTGAAGTACTCGACCTTACCAGCTACGGGCATCCAGTTGACGTGAACGTTGGTAACCGACATAAAGATAGATATCTGCATCATCTCGCCACTAAGGTACTCGTTGGCATTGACCACCTCGGTGACTACCACGCGGCCATCGCAGGGCGAGAAGATAAGTTCGTCGTCGTGAATCTGCACTCTGCGAGGCTCGCGGAAGAAGGCCGCAACGAAGAACCAGAAGACAAGCAGAAAGCCCGCCATAAACCATAGGTAGACACTACGAGTGTCGATACAGCAGTATACCAACAACCATATAGCCAAACATATGAGTCCCGTAACTCCTATGATTATGTATCCCTCTTTATTAATCTTCATAATATATATGTTTTAGGTTAGTAATCAGTTTGCTATTGACACATATACAAGCACAAACACAAAGGCAAAAGGTGCAGCCACAAGTAGTGCATCGAATCGATCGAGCATACCGCCGTGACCAGGCATTATATTCCCCGAGTCCTTAACCCCAGCATCACGCTTAAACATCGACTCGACAAGGTCTCCCAAGACGCTTGTAAGCGACACAATAACCGCCAATATCATCCACTTAAGGTAGTCGCCATCGAGCACAGATGCAGCTACAGCGCCTACAGCCACCGAGCCCAGAACGCCACCGATAAAACCCTCCCACGACTTCTTGGGAGATAGGCGCTCACACATCTTATGGCGACCACACGTAATACCCACAAGGTATGCAAATACATCGTTGCCCCAAACCAGGAAGAGGAACATCAAAAAGGCCAATCCGTTCCATACATTGTCGGAGGTGAGCAACATTGGCATCATCGCCAGCGAAAACATTGGTACGCCTAAATACATAATGCCCATAATCGTAGCCGCCACGTTGAGCATCGGAGTATCGCTCTTGCGGAATATCTCGACAACAAAGATAAGTGGTATCCACACGACCATAAGCAGACAAGCTACCACTGGAAGTGCTTCGACAAATTCACAACAATAATCTGTGACGTATCCACGATATAGTGCAACACCTGCTGCTAACATAATCGTAGTAGCCACAAAACCCATAAACTGCTGAGGTTTCAGGCCCTTAGCCTTCGCCAATAGATAGAACTCTCGAAGCCCTACGTACATAATCACCACAAGCATTGCGACATAGGTCACATAGCCATATAGCGATGCCGCAAGGACCACGGCTAACAGCACAGCGCCACTGGCCGCACGTACTAAAAGATTTCGTAACTTATCGTTCATACCTTAGCAATTATCAATTAGTTTACTGGACTTTTATGGGGTCTTATGGAGTTCATTGGTTTGTGGGTTTCTATGGGTTTCTGTGTTTATTTGTGGGTTTCTATGAGTTTCTGTGTTTATTTGTGGGTTTCTATGAGTTCTTATGGGTTCATATGAGTTTCTATGACGGGAAGGTTTATGCGTTAACCACGCTTTACCAGACATCTTAACCCATCTTAACCCATTGTAACTCATCGTAACTCATCGTAACTCATCGTAACCCATCACAACTCACCTTAACCCTTCACAACCCACCGTTCCTCACGCACCTCGTTACTCCTCTGCTGCCTCAGCCGTTTCGGCGACCTCCTCAGCGACCTCCGTCGTAGGCTCCTCGTCGCGCGTCTGGGCACTCTTGCCGAGGATAGACTCTATATCCTCGCCAAAGATGGTCTCCTTAGCGATAAGCAGATCGGCAAGACGCGAGATGTTCTCCCTGTCGCGCTCGATAATCTCGGTAGCCAGAGCAACAGCCTCGTCCACTATCCTGCGCACCTCGTCGTCAATAAGCTCGGCAGTACGCTCCGAGAATGGCTTGGTAAACATATCGCGCTGACCAGCAGCATCGTAGAAGCTCACATTACCCACCTTAGGGCTCATACCATAATAGGCAACCATAGCATATGCCGTCTTGGTCGTGCGCTCGAGGTCGTTGAGAGCTCCTGTGCTTGTCACGCCCATAAGCCTCTGCTCGGCAACGCGTCCTGCAACCAGACCAGCCAGCTTATGCATAAAGTGCTCAACGTTGTGGTTAACCCTCTCCTCGGGCAGATACCACGTAGCTCCTAACGAGCGGCCACGAGGTATGATGGTAATCTTAAGAACTGGATCGCAGTGCTCCAAGCGCCACATCACCGTAGCGTGTCCAGCCTCGTGTATCGCCGTAGAGCGACGCTCAGCAGGGGTCATAGGCATATTTCTACGCTCCAGGCCTCCGACAATGCGGTCGATAGCTGCCAAGAACTCCTCCTGCGACACACAATCCTTGCCGTTACGTGCAGCGATGAGTGCCGCCTCATTACATACGTTGGCGATATCGGCACCAGCAAAACCTGGCGTCTGCTTGGCCAAGAACTCGCGGTCGAGGTTGGGTGCGAGCTTAATCTTACGCAGGTGGACATCGAAGATTGCCTGACGCTCCTTGACATCGGGCAGGCCCACCTCTATCTGACGATCGAAGCGGCCAGCACGCATAAGAGCCTTATCCAATATATCTACGCGGTTTGTTGCCGCCAAGACGATAACACCGGCATTAGTCTGAAAACCATCCATCTCGGTAAGCAGCTGGTTAAGCGTATTCTCCCTCTCGTCGTTACCCGAGAATCCAGAGTTCTTACCACGAGCACGACCTATGGCATCAATCTCATCGATAAAGACGATGCAGGGAGCCACCTTCTTAGCCTGCTCAAAGAGGTCACGCACACGCGAAGCACCTACACCCACAAACATCTCGACAAAGTCAGAACCCGAAATCGAGAGGAAGGGGACATTAGCCTCGCCAGCTACAGCCTTAGCCAACAGCGTCTTACCCGTTCCTGGAGGGCCTGCCAAGAGCGCGCCCTTAGGAATCTTCGCACCCAAAGCCTTATACCTATCGGCCTTACGCAGGAAGTCGACAATCTCCATAATCTCGACCTTAGCCTCCTCAAGGCCCGCTACATCCTGGAACGTAACACGATCCTTGTTATTCTTGTCGGACATCTGAGCACGTGCCTTACCCACGTTCATAATGCCGCCTCCACCAGCACCGCCACCTGCGTTGCGCGCCATAGAGCGCATAATGAATATCCACACCACGATGATGAATATCCAGGGCAGAAACTCGATAAGGTAGCTACCCCACCCCTTCTCCGAGCGCGAGTACTTAACCACCACCTCTTCGACGTTAGGATTCTGCTCTGCGGCCTTAGCCTCAGCCTGGGCAATACGCTCGGCGAAGTACTGCACATCACCACCAGTGTTATACACCACCTGAGCACCACTCTTAGGCACATTAGCAAAACGCTCGTCGTTTGCTGCAAGCGTATCGACAGCATCCGAGCGCAGATATATGCTTGCCTGCTCCTTATCCTTGACCTCGATGCGCTCGACAAGACCTCGCTCGACAAGCTCATCGACCATATTCCAATCGCCCTCGACAGGACGAGCATCCGAGCCACCCATCATCGAGTAGCCGATAATCACCATAGCGACCAACGCCCAGAACCACATAAAATTGAAGCGTGGTCGCATAACATTTTTATTATTTACTGCTGACATAAATACCTATATCTCACTAACTTATACACACTGACAACAGACTATTACTCGCCGTAGCGCTTCATAGGAGCATCAGCCCATAGCTCCTCGAGGCGATAGAAGTCGCGAAGCTCCGACTGGAAGATGTGAACGATAACGTCGGTGTAGTCCATAGCCACCCAGAAAGAGTTCTGACGGCCCTCGACGCGCACGGGCCACTCGCCCATAACCTCGAACACCTTCTCCTCGATACTCTGCGATATAGCATCTACCTGGGTCGTAGAATCGGCATTGCAGACCACAAAGTGCGAACAAATGGCACCATCGAAACCCGAGAGGTCGAGCGAAACAATACCCTGCGCCTTCTTGTCGTCCATAGCCTCAACTATAGTATCAATCAATTTCTGTAAATTCTCCATAATCTTTTATTATTCAAACATTTATCTCGTCGTACGCGCGCTACACATTATAGCTACGCACCCGCAACTTGGTTAACAAATACAATATCCACGCAAAGATAATAAAAAAAGTTTGAAAATCCTAACGCTCAAAAGTTTTTTATCCGACACACGCCATTTGGAACGTTTTCCGAGAGGATAAGGATATAGCAACAAGTGAGCTGACGCGCAAAAATGAGTTAAGACGAGGGGGGGGGTAGACGAGAGAGACGGGAGGGACGAGAGAGACGGGAGAGACGAGAGAGACGGGAGGGACGGGAGGGACGAGAGGGAGACAGGAGAGACAGGAGAGACAGAAAAAACAAGAGAGACGGGAGAGATGAGAGAGACGGGAGAGATGAGAGAGACGGGAGAGACGGGAGAGACGGGAGAGACAGGAAAAACGAGAGGGACGAGAGGGACGAGAGGGACGAGAGAGACGAGAGAGACGAGAGAGACGAGAGAGACGAGAGGGACGAAAGGGAGTAGAAGAATCTGTATTATACCACTGTCATTAAACTCCTTAAGCTCCTTAAGCTCCTTAAGCTCACTAATTTCCCTAATTCACCCCCCCAAAAAAAATCCCTAAAACCTCCTACGAAAGAAGACCCATCGGGATAGTACTCACAGCACAGCCCGAGGGTCTTACTTTTTTTTTGAAATAGGCCGCAGACGCCACCTTATAATCGAAAACTATATATGCTCCTGATTTACACACTCGAGAATAGTCTTTCGGAGCGCCTCGACGATGGACTGCTTGACATACGTACGGCTGACGGCCAGCGCCACGCGACGCGAGGTTGCACCCTTAGCAATTGTCTTAACACGATTCTGGTATGCCATAGGGATAAACTCAAGCGCCATCTCTGGTATGATGGTCATACACGAGGTGCAATCAACCATACGCATCAAGGTATCGAGAGAGCCAGACTCGAAGTAGAAATGCGACGGAATCTCGTGTGCAGCCTGACATAACTCAAATATCTGATCACGCATACAGTTTCCACGACTAAGGAGTATAAGATCCTTAAAATCAATATCCTCAATGCGTATATTATTACGCTCATAGAGTGGATGCGATGGTGACACATAGGCGTAAAAATGGTCACTAAATAGGTCGTGCTCGGTAATGCCCTCACCACACGTTCCCGAGGCCACAAGCGCAGCATCAATGCGGTCGTGACGAAGCGCCTCGATAATGTCGGCCGTGACCATCTCGTGAATCTCGAGCTCGACACGCGGATAGGCCTTGACAAAGGTAGGAATAAACTTATGAAGCAGATACGGAGCAATGGTAGGAATAACACCCAAGCGCATCTTACCCGCTGTCTGGCCACGCATCTCAGAGACCGACTCGCGGATATTGTTATAGGAGCGTAGCGCCTCGCGCGCCTTCTCCAACACCACCTCGCCCACAGCCGTCGGAATTATCGGCTTCTTAGTTCTATCGAGCAGCACCACACCAAGCTCCTCCTCAAGCGCCTTAATCTGCATCGAGAGCGAAGGCTGTGTCACAAAACAGTGCTCAGCAGCCACAGAAAAACTACCACAGTTGGCCACCGCCAACAAATACTCAAGTTGGATTATAGTCATATAATTATAGATAATAGCGTTTACTTAAGCGCAAAGTTATAAAAAAAATCTATAAATAAAACAATAATTATAACAACTATTGCTTTTTTGTAAAAATTTTCTTAGATTTGCACTCTTCGAGTGCAGACCCTCACACAAGGGTGGCGTACTCGGCAAAGAGTAATAACAGAGACTTTAACACACAACTTTCGAACTATGAGCGAGATGAAAAAGAAGATAATACTCACAGGAGACCGCCCCACTGGCAAGCTACACCTCGGACACTTTGTAGGCTCACTGAGCCGCCGTGTAGAGCTTCAGGAGTCGGGGTTATACGACAAGATATTCATTATGATTGCCGATGCTCAGGCACTCACCGACAATGCCGATAATCCCGACAAGGTACGCGAGAACATCATCGAGGTGGCACTCGACTACCTATCGTGCGGCATTGATCCCACACGCTCGACGATATTCATCCAGTCGTACGTTGCCGAGCTTACCGAGTTGGCATTCTACTATATGAACCTCGTAACGGTGCAACGCCTGCAGCGCAACCCTACGGTCAAGGCAGAGATTCAGATGCGCGGATTCTCAGAGAATGGCACAGAGGAGGAGAACCAGCAGCGTAAGGGCACGCCAGTAGGTTTCTTCACCTACCCCATATCGCAGGCATCGGACATCACCGCCTTCAAGGCTACAACAGTACCCGTAGGTGCCGACCAGGAGCCTATGCTCGAGCAGACGCGCGAGATTGTGCACAAGTTCAACTCGGTATATGGCGAGACGCTTGTTGAGCCAGAGATTATGCTACCGACAAATGCTGCGTGCCTGCGTCTGCCTGGCATCGACGGCAAGGCCAAGATGTCGAAGTCGCTGGGCAACTGCATATACCTTTCGGACACGGCCGAGGAGGTCAAGAAGAAGGTTATGAGTATGTATACCGACCCTGACCACCTCAAGGTTAGCGACCCAGGCAAGGTCGAGGGCAACTGCGTATTTACCTACCTCGACGCCTTCTCTAAGCCCGAGCACTTTGCCAAGTATCTGCCCGAGTATGAGAGTCTCGATGCCCTCAAGGAGCACTACCGTCGTGGTGGCTTAGGCGATGTCAAGTGTAAGAAGTTGCTTATCGCCGTACTCGAGGAGCTACTCGAGCCTATCCGCGAGCGCCGCAAGTACTACGAGCAGCACATCGAGGAGGTATACGAGATTCTGCGTCGCGGCTCGGAGGAGGCACGCGCCACAGCAGCCGAGACACTCAAGGAGGTGCGCCGCGCTATGCGTATCGACTACTTCGAGGATAAGGAGCTCATCGAGCGCCAGGCTGCGGCATTCAGAGCTAAGGCACAGCAGTAGCCACGACCCCACGCATTAAGACTACAACCCAATAACAAACCCTAAGCCAAGCAATGATACAGCTCGGACAGAACATCAAGGACCGCGTATATGAGATATATCTCGCTCTTACACGCCGCCTATCGAACTCACAGACGATGGCCATACTGGCTATCCTTGTGGGCGTATGCGCGGGCGTCGGAGCGTACATCTTCAACACGCTGCTCCACTTTATAACCCACCTACTCACGTCGTGGACGCCCGAGGACCAGGCACAGTGGCTATACTTGATATACCCTGCCATAGGTATCATCCTCGCCACGCTCTTCGTCAAGTACCTCGTCAAGGATGGTATCTCGGAGGGTGTGACGCGCGTGCTTTACGCTATGTCGCGCACCGACTCGCGCATCAAGGGCCACAACTGCTGGACCTCGATAGTCGGAGGTGCTACGACGATTGGCTTTGGTGGCTCGGTAGGTCCCGAGGCGCCTATCGTGCTTACGGGTGCGGCAATAGGCTCGAACATAGGCAAGCTCGCAAGGCTCAACTATAAGAACATAACCCTGCTACTTTGTTGTGGCGCGGGTGCTGCCGTGGCGGCGGTCTTTAAAGCCCCTATTACTGGCGTGGTCTTCGTGCTCGAGATTCTGATGCTCGACATCACCTCGAAGTCGATCATACCTCTGCTTATGGCCTCGATGACGGCGACCATCATATCGCTCTCGCTACACGGCTTCTCGCCCATATATGCAGTATCGCTCACCGAGAGCGATATGTTCCAGGTGGCCCAAGTGCCGCTCTTCGTGCTCCTCGGAGCCTTCTGTGGCGTGATGGCCTACTACTTCACCTCGGTAAACTCCAAGGTCGGAGGCTTCTATAAGTCGGTGACCGAGCAGTGGCGCAAGTGGCTATATGCAGGACTCACGCTTGGCATCCTGATATTTATCTTTCCACCGCTCTATGGCGAGGGACACAACAGCTTTAGCTCGCTGATGTCGGGACAGACTGCCGAGCTTTTCGACAACACACTATTCTATTCGCTCAGCGATGCCGACTGGTTTCTGATCATCTACCTCATAGCCATTATGCTCTTCAAGGTTGTGGCTATGGCTACGACAAACGCCGCTGGTGGTGTCGGAGGTACGTTTGCACCATCGCTCTTCGTGGGTGCCTTTGCAGGTGCTACGCTGGCGGTGATATGTCGCACGGTATTTGGATGGGATGCATCGATCACGTCGTTCACGCTGGCAGGTATGGCAGGTGTGATGTCTGGTGTTATGAAGGCGCCACTAACAGCGATATTCCTTATCGCCGAGCTGTCTAATGGCTACGGTCTATTCATCCCGCTGATGATTGTGTCGTGTATGTCGTTTGCCGTAAACTATGGTCTCGACCGCGACTCGATATATACCAAGCAGCTACGTATGCGTGGTGAGCTACTCACCCACGACAAGGACTCTTCGGCTTTTGTATTCCTGCGCCTCGACCAGCTTATGGAGACCGACTTTATACGTCTCAGAGAGTCGATAACCTTAGGCGATGTGGTTAACATCATCTCCAACGCACGACGTAACATCTTCCCCGTAGTGGATAACTACGGCAAGCTGATTGGCATTGTGCAGCTCGATGATCTGCGCCACGATATGTTCAACCGCGAGAAGTGGGGCAAGTCGATAATGCACTATATGATACAGCCGCCTGACAAGATTCTCGAGAACGAGATGATTCAGAGTATTATGCCACGCTTCGAGCAGGGTAACACCTGGATGCTACCCGTAGTGGATAAGCAGAACCACTACTTGGGCTTTATCTCGAAATCGCGCATCTTGAACGCCTACCGCGAGGCTTTGGTAAATGTGTCGCAGGCTGATTAAGGGTGAGGTTGTAGAGTGAAGTGAAATGAGGTACGATGAGGTACGATGGGTGAAAATGAGTTACGATGAGTTAAAATGATAGAGAAAATGAGGTTAGCGCATATACCTGTCAGTCATAGAAACTCATAGAAACCCATAGAAAGCAAAAACGAAAGAGAGTATAAATTTAAAAAAGATATAACAATGGCTTTACAATGTGGAATTGTTGGACTGCCTAACGTAGGTAAGTCGACACTATTTAACTGTCTGTCTAACGCACGTGCGCAGGCAGCAAACTTCCCCTTCTGCACCATCGAGCCCAACGTGGGCGTAATCACGGTGCCAGACGAGAGACTCACAAAGCTCGTCGAACTGGACAACCCCAAGCGCGTAGTGCCTACAACGATTGAGATTGTCGATATCGCAGGTCTGGTAAAGGGTGCCTCGAAGGGCGAAGGTCTCGGTAATAAGTTCTTGGCAAACATCCGCAATACAAACGCCATAATCCACGTGTTGCGCTGCTTCGAGAACGACAACATCACCCACGTAGATGGCACTGTAGACCCTGTGCGCGACAAGGGCATCATCGACACCGAGCTACAGCTCAAGGATCTCGAGACCATCGAGAACCGCATAGGCAAGTGCCAGAAGCAGGCAACGGCGGGTGACAAGACGGCAAAGCGCCAGTACGACATCCTCTGCCGCTACAAGAAGGCCTTAGAGCAGGGACTCTCGGCACGCACCGTAGAGCTCACGGCCGAGGAGCGCAAGGTGGTGTGGGACTTGAACCTACTTACGGACAAGCCTGTGCTCTACGTATGCAACGTCGACGACAGCGCAGCACTGACGGGCAACGCACACACCGAGGCGGTGAAGGCGGCGATAGCCAACGAGAAGGCCGAGATGCTTATTGTTGCAGCATCGGCCGAGGCCGACATTGCCGAGCTTGAGAGCTACGAGGAGCGACAGATGTTCCTCGAGGATATGGGCCTCAAGGAGTCGGGCGTGAGCCGCCTGATTAAGGCAGCATATCGCCTACTCGACCTACAGACATTCTTCACCACGGGTGCTGACGAGAGCCGCGCCTGGACATTCCGCCGCGGTATGAAGGCTCCCGAGACTGCAGGTATCATACACACCGACTTCGAGCGCGGATTTATCCGTGCCGAGGTAATCAAGTACGACGATTATGTAGCGCTTGGCTCGGAGCGCGCTTGTCGCGAGGTAGGCAAGATAGGTATCGAGGGTAAGGAGTATGTGGTGCAGGATGGCGATATTATGCACTTCCTCTTCAACGTATAACGTGCCTAAGGCATACAATACACCATATATATTATAAGAATAACAATAAAAAACAGCTACTATGAATAATCTTTGGAAATATATAATTATGGCCACTGCCGTGGTATTAGCATCAATAGTATTGGCTACGGCCTATACTCAGCGTTACCGTTCGATGACGGGTACTATCACCGTAACGGGACTTGGCGAGACGGAGTTTATGTCGGATATGATTGTCATCGAGGGTAGCATCGAGAACGAGAACTACGACGCTGCCGAGGGATATCGAGGCTTAGAGGAGGCACGCAATAGGGTCATCAATTTCCTCGTATCAAAGGGTGTAGCTCGCGAGGCTATAACGTTCAATATGCCCTACACCTACGAGCTCACGACATCGATCTACGAGGATGGCAACTACGTAGGTTCACGCTTTACTGGCTACAACCTCACTCAGAGCTTCACCATCGAGTCTACCGATGTCGATGCTGTGGAGAGCGCCGCACGCGAGCTACCATCACTCTTGGCTCAGGGTATCGACATCAGCGTTCAGAACCCAATGTACTACTACTCGAAGCTCGAGAGCGTTAAGCACAACCTTATAGCCGCAGCAGCTGCCGACGCACACGAGCGCGCTACGCAGATAGCCATAAACTCGGGCGCCGAGCTTGGCAACCTCTCGATGTCGCGCGCAGGAGTATTCCAAATCACCGCGGCCACGGGCGACGAGGAGTTCTCGGCAGGTGGCTCGTTCAACCTATCGTCACGCGAGAAGAAGGCACGAGTAACCGTACGCGCTGAGTATAAGATTAAACCAGCAGTAAAATAGTAACCCCCGAAATATAACGTAATATAATAAAACTGAGAATATTATGAACAGAGAAGTAAGAGTTCGTTTTGCGCCCAGCCCTACAGGCCCACTGCATATTGGTGGTGTGCGCACAGCACTATATAACTACCTCTTCGCACGTCGTCACGGCGGCAAGATGATCCTCCGCATTGAGGATACCGACTCACAGCGTTTCGTGCCAGGTGCCGAGGAGTATATCATCGAGTCGCTGAAGTGGTGCGGCATAGAGATTGACGAGGGTGTAGGCTATGGAGGCCCTCACGCCCCCTATCGCCAGAGCGAGCGCAGGGAGATATACTTGCAGTATGCCAAGCAGCTTGTAGATGCAGGCTGGGCATACTACGCCTTCGACACCCCCGAGGAGCTGGATAAGCTACGCGCCGAGGCAGAGGCTGCGGGCAAGACCTTCGCATATAACTTCGAGGTACGCGAGCAGCTTGCCACCTCGCTCCGCCTAACGAAGGAGGAGGTCGAGGAGCGCATTGCGCGTGGCGACCAGTGGGTAGTGCGCTTCAAGATGCCCGAGAACGAGGTGGTAAAGATGGATGACCTCATTCGTGGTCACGTGGAGATGAACACCTCGACGCTCGACGATAAGGTGCTCTACAAGTCGGCCGACGCGTTGCCTACGTACCACCTTGCCAACATCGTCGATGACCACCTTATGGAGATATCGCACGTAATCCGCGGCGAGGAGTGGTTGCCATCGCTCCCATTGCACTACTTACTATATCGCGCCTTTGGCTGGACAGATACACAGCCACAGTTTGCCCACCTGCCACTACTTCTTAAGCCTACGGGCAGTGGCAAGCTATCGAAGCGCGATGGCGACAAGATGGGTTTCCCAGTATTCCCACTCTTCTGGACATCGCCTACGGGCGAGACAGCACGTGGCTACCGCGAGGATGGCTACATCGCTCAGGCGTTTATCAATATGCTCTCGCTGTTGGGTTGGAACCCAGGCACCGAGCAGGAGATATTCTCGATGCAGGAGCTTATCGACTCATTCTCACTCGACCGCGTGTCGAAGGCTGGCGCACGCTTCCAGCCCGACAAGGCAAAGTGGTTCAACGCACAGTATCTGCGCGCTATGTCGGCCGAGGAGCTTGCACCATATATCCAGCCGATACTCAAGGCTCACGGCGTGGAGGCCACAGACGAGAGAGCGGGCAAGGCTGCTGAGATTATGAAGGAGCGTATGACCTTAGTGACCGATATGTGGGATCTTACGTCGTTCTTCTTCGTAGCACCTACGGAGTATGACGAGAAGCTGGCGAAGAAGCAGTGGAAGGGTGAGAACCCTGCTATGCTCAAGGAGCTTGCCGAGCTGCTTAAGGGCATCGAGGACTTCTCGAAGGAGAATACCGAGGCTGTGGTGCGCGCGTGGATCGAGGCAAAGGGCTTCTCACTCGGCCAGGTAATGAACACCCTCCGTTTGGCACTGGTAGGTGCTGGTAAGGGCCCAGGTATGTTCGACGTCACGGAGTTTATCGGCAAGGAGGAGACTATTGGCCGTATCGAGGCAATCTTAGCAAACCTTAAACCGTTGGAGTAATGGAGATTTTGCAGCATATATGGGGCTCTACCCCCGAGGGCGAGGGCGTTATTATGTACACTATGCGCAATAGTCGTGGCTCGGAGGTACAGTTGTGCAATATCGGAGCTGCTATCGTAGGCGTAAAGTTCGCAGACCGCGATGGTAACATCGACGACGTAGCCCTCGGCTACCGCGAGCCCGAGAGCTACATAGGCGATGGTGCAGCCAGTGGCAAGAGCGTAGGCCGTGTGGCAGGACGCATAGCACGCGGACATATGGTCATCGAGGGCGTGGAGTACCGCCTCGAGGTAAACAATGGCCCGAACCATCTGCACGGCGGCTCTAAGGGCTTTGCCAACCGCTACTGGGAGGGTCGCGTGGAGACCAACCGAGTAGTATTCAGCTACGTTGCCGAGGATATGGAGCAGGGATACCCTGGTGAGCTTATCGTCGAGGCCATCTACGACTTCGACGATGAGGATAATCTCGAGATCACCTACGTGGCCAAGAGCAACAAGACCACGGTGGTTAACCTCACCAACCACCTCTACTGGAATCTCCACGGCGAGGCTTCGGGCAAGACAATCCTCGACCACGAGCTTAAGCTAAACTGCTCGCAGGTATTGGAGATGGATACGGTGCAGATACCTACGGGCAAGCTCATCGACGTTAAGGGCACGGCACTCGACTTTACTGAGTGGCGCAGGTTTGGCGACGAGATTGACTCGGAGTTCAACAACATCCGCACCTTCCGTGGCTACGACCACTGCTTCGCTGTCGATGGCTACAAGAAGAATATTCTCAAGGAGGTCGGCGAGCTACGCTGCGAGGCTACAGGCCGCCGCGTTACGATACTCTCGTCGTCGCCAGCAGCGGTACTCTACACTGGTAACTGGCTTGCTGGTGGCTGCCCCGTAACTAAGTCGGGTGGTCGCTACGACGACTACGCTGGCGTGGCCATCGAGTGCCAGGCATATAGCGATGCTGTCAACCACCCCGAGTTCCCGAGCATCGAGCTTCAGGCTGGCGAGCTATACTGCAACAAGATAGTCTTCAAGTTGGGAACGTTTTAGGTCTACAACCTGATATCTGTATAACGAGCGAAATTATAGCAGGCAATGCTATAGTTTCGCTTTTTTCTATATTTGGACTGATAATGATGCATCTACTACAACTACCTTTTCTTATTAATCGTCGTTTCAAGTGATGATAATTGGATATTTTGTGTATATTTGTAGCCAAATGTGTGTAAATACGAGAACCTAAAACATTAAATATGAATAGATTTTTCTTTATTGCACTCCTTGCACTGCTCTCTACAGCGTGTGTCAAGGATAGCATTGGCGATATTGCTCCAGAGCAGGCGCCAAGTGATAAGATTCACAACTGGGGCGGAGAGCCTGGATGCGTAAGCGAAGCGGCAGCTAAGGGCCGCCTTATGGTACGTCTGAATGATAAGCAAGCGACTATAGCAGTCGAGGGTATCGAGCTTGAGGTTGAGCCTCTGTTTCCAAAAGCTGCGAGCGACACGAAGCTCGAACGCTGGCAGCTCGTACATTTCGACAAAGAGCTCGACCTTAAGAGCGTAGCCGAGAGCATAGCTGCGCTGGAGGATGTCGAGCGCGTGGAGTTTGACCTAAAGATGAAGCGCATCGTAAGCGAGTCGCTACCTATGCCCTCGTCGCGTCCCGAGCCTACACGCTCCGTGGAGTTACCCTTCGACGACCCCGAGCTACCCTACCAGTGGCACTACTACAACGATGGCTCGCTGGCGGACTATGCCGACAAGGCAGAGCAGTGCTTGGCAGGTGCCGATATCAACCTCCTCAATGCGTGGAAGTACACCGCAGGAGATAGTCGCGTGATCGTGGCGGTTATGGATGGAGGCATTATGTGTGATCACCCCGACCTTAAGGATAATATGTGGGTCAACGAGGCTGAGCAGAACGGTCAGAAGGGTGTCGATGACGATGGCAATGGCTATGTCGACGATATTCACGGCTATAACTTTGTTGCAGACTCTGGCAATGTAACGGCCGACGACCACGGCACTCACGTGGCAGGTACTATCGGTGCGGTGAACAACAATGGCTATGCCGTATGTGGTATCGCTGGTGGTACGGGTAACAACGACGGTGTGCGCCTTATGTCTATACAGATATTCGATGGCGAGGAGAGCTGCTACCAGCACCAGATAGTTCGTGGCTACCAGTATGCTGCCGACAATGGCGCTGTGCTTATCAATAACTCATGGGGCTACGACCCTGAGAGCTACATCTCGGACAACGAGTTTGAGAAGTGGGACTCAGCGCTTAAAAATGCTATCGACTACTTCGAGGCGAATGCTCGCTTAGAGGGTGTTATGGAGGGTGGTATGGCGATATTCGCTGCGGGCAACGAGACATACCATCAGCCTTGCTACCCTGGTGCTTATCATAAGTATGTCTGCGTTACGGCTATGTCGTCGGACTACACCGCGGCATACTATACAAATTATGGTCCTGGCTGTAACGTGGTAGCCCCTGGTGGCGATGCTAACTACGGCACTCTGTTCTGCATATCGTCGACATCTATCGATACCACATATGGCTATGAGTATATGCAGGGCACGTCGATGGCCACGCCACACGTCACGGGCTGTGCCGCGCTGGCTTTGTCATATGCCCTAAAGCAGGGATATACGCTCACGCCCGACTACCTACGCGCGCTCATACAGACCTCGGTACACGACATAAACCAGTATCAGACTGGCACGAAGCGATACTTTGACTATGTTCAAGGCTCATACTACAATATCGACCTTGCCCCCTATGCCAAGAAGCTCGGCTCGGGATATATCGATGCCCACCTGCTACTTATGCAGCTCGACTCTACGCCTTGCTTATACTTCAAGACGGGTGTTGCGACATCGCTCTCGCTCGACGAGTACTTTGGCGGTGGCTCGGAGGATTTGACATATCAGGGTTGCGAGATATCTGACGAGGTACGCGACGCCCTCGGTATGCAGAACAAGCCTCGCATCGAGAATGGGCTGCTCTCGATTAAGTGCAACAAGCCTGGCGTAGGTCGTATCAAGGTTAATGCTATCATCGGTGGCCAGACCGTAGGAGGTGGCGACGTGATGGGCGGAATGGTCGTAGAGCGCGAGTTTGAGCTTGTGGTACGTGGCTCGGTTGCCGACAATGGCGGATGGCTTTAGCAATTGTCAATTAGTAATGAGAAATTAGCAATATGAAGAGATACATATACCTATTATTAGGGGCATTGCTCTTTGCGGCGTGCGACAGCACATACGTTGGCTTGGAGTACCATACCATAACATTTACTAAGACTACTTTTGTTGTCGATTACGATAGCGCGACGATAAGTATTGATAAGCCTACGTACAACTCACACAAGGGCGATATTACCGATTTCGATTTCGGCATCGAGTATCGTGTTTTGGGCGATGATAGTGCCGCTTGGCATCGCATCACTGAGCCAACGGATGTTGACGGCACGACCTACACATACGTAATCAACGACCTCGATGCTGAAACAGGCTATGAGCTACGCACCTGGGCAATAGACCTCGATGGCAAGACGTGGTATGGCTCGACAATGTCGTTTACCACAAAAAAACCAGAACCAGTGCCAGAGCCCGTAGTGAGCATAACGTGCAACGTAGAGATTGAGACTAAGGGCATTATGGCAACTGTTGCGCTAAAGGATGTTGCCTACTTAGTCGATGACGAGCCTCAGGCGATAGAGAGCGTAACGTTAGAGTATGCGCGTAAACGCTCTGACGTTGAGTGGATTACGGTAGATATGACCGATAGGGAGAGTGTGACACTGCCCGACGAGGCGAATAGCTATCTCGATGAGAAGAGCAGATATATCTACCGCGTGACAATCACTCCAGAGGATAAGTCACTTGAGCCCAAGACCACCGAAGAGCAAGAGTTCGAGACCAAGTATGCCGAGGTTACGGCCGAGATATCAAAGCCCGACGTGGCTATCGTGGGTGACAACGTCAAGGTGGAGGTTGAGAGCGTGGAGGTATGGTTCGATGGCGTGGAGCGCCCCGACTACTATAACTTGGAGTACTACGTATACTATCGTGAGCCAGGTGGCGAAAAATACCATTGGCCAAATAAGGTCGAGGTAGAGCTAACCAACGGCGGCATTAGCCTATCGCTCGCCCTTGCCTCGTTCAAGAGTGGAACGGAGTATGAGTTTGCAGGCGCTGTTGTGGCAGGTGCCGAGAAGAAGGTTAAGCTCTCGGAGATAGCTACAATCACAATTCCAAAGGAGGAGACACCAACACCACCTACCCCACCTACGCCCCCAATAAGTGGCGACGCAGATACATCGGCACTGGCAGGGACGTGGCACCTCACTCAGTGGCGTGGCACCGAGCCCTCGTTCGACGTATATATTTCGATTACCGACGATGGCATAGTAACGCTATGGCAGCGTCTCGAGAGCCGCGAGTGGGAACTATACTATAGCACCGTAGGCTACGATAATAGCATCATATCGGGCCAATATAGCGATGGCACAGCGTGGAGCGCAGCCTATAGCGTGGCTATCGATGGCGACACTATGACGTGGACCGACATTACAGACACATCAGACGTATCGGTTTATACCCGTAGCGAGCTACCCGAGGACATAGCTACTACAGAGCAGACCGCTACGCGCTCAGCATCGACCGAACGCTTCTTGTAACAGGTCGAGTAGCTATAAAAAAAGCAGTGGACAATAGTGCTCACTGCTTTTTTTGGTGGTAATGATGCAAAAAGTGGCGCTTCTTTGCATCGCTACCCAAATTCTTCACTTGGTTAGAATGGCAGGTCATCTGGATCGTCATTAGGCATCACTGGAGCTACTGGCGGCTGATAGCCACTCTGCTGTGGCTGCTGATAACCTCCCTGAGGCTGCTGGTAGCCGCCCTGTGGCTGCTGGTATCCGCCCTGAGGTTGCTGTGGCTGGTAGCCTCCCTGAGGGGCGCCCTCCGAACGTCGACCTAAGAGTTTCATCTCGTCGGCAACAATCTCCGTAGCGTAGTGCTTGACGCCATCACGCTCCCACTCGCGGCTGCGAAGGCTACCCTCTATATATATCTGCGAGCCCTTACGCACATATTTGTCGACAACCTCTGCAAGGCCGCGCCACAGCGTAACGGTATGCCACTCCGTATGCTCGGTAGTCTCGTTAGTCTGACGATTGAAGATGCGCTCGGTAGTAGCAAGGCGCACACGCGCAACCTTAACACCTGTCTCAAGTGTTCTCACCTCGGGGTCTAAACCCACATTTCCTATAAGTATTACCTTGTTTATCATAACTTTACATCAGTATTATCTATCTACAAATATTAATTACGCTGCAGGCTCAACGCTCGGTACAACACTGGGCCGATAGCCATCAAGCCCTACAACGCTCGCTTATCGGGATCGGCCTCCTCGACAGGCGTAGCATCGCCCTCCTTTGGGCCCTTGCCCTTATCCTTGCCATACTCAATCTCGGCAATAAGGCTACCAACAAAGTCCTGATCGGGACCATCGATGAAGTTCATAGATATCGGCTGGTAGTACATCGCACGCATAAGTCGCTCGGGGAGCTTAGCACGGCGCAGACGTACTGCATCCTTCTCGGTCATAATAATCACCGCGCGAGGGTGCTTATTGAGCAGTTCGTATACCCTTCGCAAATCCTCGGCCGCGAAGGCGTGATGATCGGGGAATATTACCTTTTCGACCACGCTGAAACGCTGCTCTGCCTCGCGGACAAAGGGTCGCGGATTACCTATGCCAGTCATAAGTATCGCACGACAACCATAGTTGACCTCTTCGCGATCGGCAAACTCGAAGATAGGCTCGATCATAGGGCTATGATAGCGCGAGAAGTATATCTTCTGGTAGGCCACCGAACGAAGCTTCTTAGTCCATAGACGACGCTGAATGGGCGTGATATCCTTAGGGCACTTGGTCACTATGAATATGTGTCCGGCACGTAATCGCGAGGGTAAATCCCTAAGGCGACCCAAAGGCAACATCTTATCCTCGTCGATAGGGCGCGTCGAGTCGATAAGTAGCACGTTGACCTTAGCCTTGACCTTGCGATGCTGGAAGCCATCGTCCATAATTATGAGGTTTACCTCGGGGTGCTCCTGACGTATGCGCTCAATACCTGCCACTCTATCCTCGCAAACGATGACAGGCCTATCGGGGAACTTTAGCTTTAGGAGCAAAGGCTCATCGCCAACATCGATATACGAGTCGTCCACAGTAACCTCGCGGTAACCCTCAGTATCGCGACCATAGCCGCGCGAGAGGATGGCGATATTATACCTATCGCCGAGCACACTGAGCAGATACTCCGCCGTAGGAGTCTTACCCGTGCCACCCACCGTGATATTACCTATGCAGACAATGGGAATATCGAACGAGCGGCTCTTGAACACACCCCAGTCGTAGAGACGATGACGCAGTGCCACCGCCGCTGTATAGATCCAAGAGAGTATGTAGCGTAAAACCTTCATTCCGCCATAATTAATACCGGCACAACTGGCTTTACCTCAGAGCACTAAGGGCTTGTGATGAGGGAGAGTCTGCCGCATAGTCTGCATAAATATTGCGACGCATAGCCGCACAATTTTGTCAAAGGTAGCACTATTTTTTGGTTTAACCAAATATTTACACGAATTTCAAACCATTTCGAGCTGTAGGCGTGTACGTGGTGCTTGTTTTTAATAATCAAAGCAACGAGGCGCATAGTGATAGAAAATCTAAAATTATCGTATCAATAATAGATATAATTCTAAAATTATTATTACCTTTGCTGTGATATGAACATTATGAAGCCTCTTACCGCACTCCTGCTACTGGCGAGCTTGGTGGCGTGCGGCGGCAGCTCGACCGAAACCGCGAGCGACAACGACAATAACAACATAGAGACACAGCCCGAAGAGCGCGTGCCAGAACTACTCTACGGCATCGATATCGAGGGATATACCATTGTCAACGACACCATACGTTCGGGCGAGACCGTAGGCGGAATCCTCGGACGTCGTGGCATCTCGGCGGTCACCGTCGATCGTCTCGACAAGGCCGCTCTCGAGGTATTCCCTCTTAGGCAGATACGCGCCGACAACGCCTACACCGTATTCACGCGCCACGAGCAGGACTCGCTCGGCGAGCGCGACGTGGTAGACTATGTCGTATACCATCGCAACGCCATAGATTATGTAGTCTTCGGCTTTAGGGGAGACAGCGTAAGCGTCTCGCTCGGCTCGCGCCCCGTGACCATAGAGCGCAAGCAGTGCCGCGCAACTATCAACTCTTCGCTCTGGGGCACTATTATGGAGCAGGATCTGCCCTACGCCCTTGCTGCCGAGTTTGAGGATATATACCAGTGGACCGTAGACTTCTTCGGCATACAGGCTGGCGACTCCTTTGCTGTAATCTACGACGAGAAGTATGTCGATGGCCAGTCGGTAGGCATAGGTCGCATCTGGGGCGCGGAGTTCAACCACTCGGGCAAGCAGTACTACGCCATACCCTACGCTCAGGAGGAGGGTAAGCTACGCTACTGGGAGGCCAATGGCGAGTCGTTGCGCAAGCAGATGCTCAAGGCCCCTCTTAAGTATACACGCATCAGCTCGAAGTTCTCGCGCTCGCGTTTCCACCCCGTATACAAGGTTTACCGTCCGCACCTCGGCGTTGACTATGCCGCACCAGCTGGAACACACGTACACTCCGTAGCTGATGGAACGGTAATCTTCGCTGGCTGGGATCGTGGCGGCGGCGGTAACACCATTAAGATTAAGCACGCAGGAAACATAGAGACAGGATATCTACACCTTAAGGGCTTTGCTAAGGGCATAAAGAAGGGCACAAAGGTATCTCAGGGACAGCTTATCGGCTACGTAGGCTCTACGGGAGCATCTACTGGTTCACACCTCGACTACCGCATCAAGAAGAATGGCACCGCTATCGACCCTCTGAAGGTACCACAGGAGCCTGCCGAGCCTATCGACGCAGCACATAAGGCACGCTTCGAGGCGGTGCGCGACAGGGTCATCGCCGAGCTTAATGGCACAGAGCCCGAGGGAGGCCGTATCACCGACGATGACATCTTCGGACGTACGCCTAAGGATAGCACCGCGACATCTACAGCGGAGGCTGCGCCTCAGGCAAACTAACTGAATAACAGAGTAGCATCGCTATGTTAGACGAGCGCATCGTAAAGTTCATCAAGCGTCACCACGTGCTCACGTTGGCCACTACCGACGAGCAGGGAATGCCCTATGTGGCCAATTGCTTCTACGCCTACGATAAGGAGCGCAACCTCTTTGTGGTCACCTCCGACACCACCACGCGTCACGGTGGGCATATGGAGCAGCGCGCAGACGTAGCACTAAGCATAGTCCTCGAGACTCGCATCGTGGGGCGTATCGAGGGTCTGCAGGTGTGCGCTACAGCCGAGCGAGGCGACGACAAGGCGCGTAGCTGCTACATCAAACGCTTTCCCTATGCTGCCGTAGCACCACTGTCGCTCTGGATGCTACGCCCCACGATGATGAAACTTACGGATAACACCTTAGGATTTGGCAAGAAGTTGATATGGCAAAGCGAGGAGTAATAATCGTAGCTGGAGGCTCGGGGCGACGTATGGGCTCGGCACTACCCAAGCAGTTTATGATGCTTGGCGGTATGCCCGTCTTGGCACGTACCATAAATACCTTCAGCGAGGCCCTCCCCAGCGCCGACCTTGTAGTCGTACTACCCGAGGAGCATATCGCCTTGTGGCATAATCTCGCCTCACGTTTCGACATTGCCGCACATAGGTGCGTAGCTGGCGGTAAGGAGCGCTTTCACTCTGTTCTGCGCGGTCTCGAGGCACTTAACGACGATGTTGAGTATGTCGCCGTTCACGATGGTGTGAGGGCACTGGTATCTAAGAAACTCATCGTGCGTGCCGCTTTGGCTGTCGAGGAGCACGATGCCGTAATCCCAGTTGTAGACGTTGTCGACTCCTACCGCCGTATTACGGAGCAGGGCTCGGAGACATTTCCGCGCAGCGAGCTACGCATAGTGCAGACCCCTCAAATGTTCTCGGCAGAGCTACTACGCCGAGCCTATAAGCAGGAGTATAACCCCTCGTTCACCGACGATGCCTCGGTTGTCGAGGCCGCGGGCGCTGCTATTACACTTATCGATGGCGAGCGCCGCAACCTTAAGCTCACTACTCCCGACGATATGTCGTGGGCCGAGTGGCTTCTTTCGCGCGAAGAGTAGTCGTATCGACCAAAGGCCACTGCACGAACTTTTTTCTAATTCTCAAATACTCCTTTTTGTGCTAAAATATTGGCATTTTATATGAAAATTATTATATTTGCACACACGATAATCGTTGTAAAATCGCTGAGACGTGCATAAATTAATAACATATACCAATTTCACTGCTACCACCCGCCGCATCGGGGGGGGGGATTTTGCATTGTCTATCAGTAAGTTACGCACTTAGTCGCAAATTAACACCCAACATTCACACCAATTTACACTCCACGCCACTCGGCTTGGAGCGAGTTGTCGTGTAGCTACCCTATCGAGGGCTACGCGATGGCTTAGGTAGTCGCACGCGCACGCGAGCACACACGACCACCGCAAAAAATGAGAATTTAGGAAACCAAAACAAAAATTTTATTTACTAACTATTAACTTTTACTTGTATGAAATTTAGATTTCTTGCATTGCTGGCATTGGTGCTCGGATTGGCATCGTGCCAGAACGACCCCTACGGTCTCGAAGTAGACAGTAAGGGCGAGGCTGCTGTGACTCTAAATGTTGCTCTACCAGATGACGCAACACGTGCAGCAGGAACAGACAGCGCTCAGGGCGGTGTTAAAAATGTCGATAAGTCACAATACGACATTCGCTACATCCTCGAGGTGTATGATGAGAATGGTGTGTTGGCTAAGGAGCGTATGGCGCATACTACCGATGCTACCACAACATCGTTCAGCTTCCGCCTTGTCCCTGGTCGTGCTTACAACTTTGTTATTTGGGCCGACTTTGTTTTGAATGGCACGGAGGCTGACCTTCACTACAACACTAACGAGGGCAATGGTGGTTTGCGTAAGGTAGAGGTTATCAAGGATAAGTGGGATGTTATCGATGAGAGCCGTGATGCTTACACCGATGTTGTCACTGTTCACAACTTCTCGAGCGCTGCCGATATCCCAACAATCACTCTTACACGTCCTTTCGCCAAGCTCCGTGTTGTGACTAACGATATCAAGGAGATGATTTCGGTACGTCCTGCAGAGGTTAAGGTTAAGTACTTCAACACTAAGTTCCGCGATACGTTCGATGCTTTTGCTGAGACTGCTTCAGGTGAGTATGTTTTTGATGATGATGATGATGCATTGACCGCTACACTTTTGGACTCACAGCAGAATCCTGTTGATGTTTACTCTGGTGGTTTGGATGCGCAGGATGGTGTTCAGACATTGTTCGCTGACTACTTCTTTGGCGCTGAGGATGATCGTGTGATGTTCACTATGGAGGTTACGGATAACGGTGGTGTAGTTCTTCCTAAGGTTACTTTCAATACCAATATCCCAGTTAAGCGTAACAACCTTACAACCGTTTACGGTCCCGTGTTGACTGACTCTAACAACATCACCGTTACTATCAAAGACGCTTTCGAGAATGGTCCAGACTGGAATCCAGATGAGGATGAGTACGATGTTGAGGTTATTTCTGGTCCATACACCAAGACTATCACCCTTAAGACTGGTAACTATTTCTTCAAGAACGTAACCGTAACCACCACAACTGGTCCCGCTATTAAGATTGAGGAGAACGCAGTGGTTACTATCGATGTTCAGGGCATTTTAAAGTTGGCAGGTGCAACAGATGGTATTGCAGTACCTAACTCTTCA